>NZ_JACVTW010000003.1:0-350000 GCF_016624785.1 Kosakonia sp. S42
GTGATTGTGCGCTCTGCTCAAACGGCATGGGATTATGCGGCTGGCTGAAACGGCGCATGCCGGGTAAGCCTTCACACGCCATCCGGCATGTGATTGTGCGCTCTGCTCAAACGGCATGGGATTATGCGGCTGGCTGAAACGGCGTAGGCCGGATAAGCGTTTACGCGCCATCCGGCATTTAACCCGCACGCTCAACAACGCGCCGTACGGCGTTAAACCTGCCCGGCGGCATTGACGCTCACCGGGCTGAACGGCTTAAAAATCCGCTTTCAACACTACGCGATAACGCGCTTTACCGTCGCGCACATGCTGCAACGCTTCGTTGATCTGCGACATCGGGAACATCTCGATGGTCGGCGCAACCTTCGCACGACCGGCAAACTTCATCAGCTTACGCAACTCATACGGCGTACCGGTTGCGGAACCGGAGACGCTGCGATCGCCGCCAATCAGCGTAAAGGCCGGCACTTCCAGCGGCTTCATCACGGCACCAACGGTGTGGAAATGGCCGCCGTGCGCCAGCGCTTCGAAGAAGGGCAGCCAGTCAAGATCGACGTTAACGGTGTTGATGATCAGATCGTACTGACCCGCGCGCGCTTTCAGCGCTTCCGGATCGCGGCTGTTCACCACATAATCCGCGCCCATCAGACGCACTTCCGCCTCTTTTGCCGGGTTCGAGCTGAAGGCCGTCACTTCGCAGCCCATCGCGCGCAGCAGTTTGATGGCGATATGGCCCAGACCGCCAATACCGATCACACCAACGCGGCTGGTAGCGGTGACATTGTGCATCAGCAGCGGTTTAAAGACGGTAATGCCGCCACAGAGCAGCGGACCGGCGGTTTCAATATCAATGCTGTCCGGCAGGGGAATCACCCACTGCCAGCCGGCGCGGATTTTATCGGCGAAGCCGCCGCGGTTCAGGATGGTCGGCACCGCGCCTTCCAGGCAATTGATCTGGTTGCCGTCGATACAGGCGTCGCAGTGGCCGCAGCTGTGCGCCGTCCAGCCGATACCGACGCGCTGGCCCACTTTCAGCCCTTTGTTCTGCGCGGCGTCACCCAGTGCAACCACGTGACCAATTACTTCATGCCCGGCAACCAGCGGATACTGGGAGAAGCCCCATTCGTTGTCGATCATCGACAGGTCAGAGTGGCAGATCCCGCAATAATCCACGGCGACTTCAACATCTTCAGCCGCCAGCGGGCCTGCATCGTATTCCTGAAGCTCAAGCTCGGCGCCAGCCTGTGGCGCGGCGTAGTTTTTGATGATGCTCATCACGGATTCCTTTATGTTGAGGGAGACGCTTGAAGTGTAGGGCATCTGCCGCCGCTCTGGCAGCCTGCGGCTGTCCATACCGCCCGTTTCGTTAAGCGATTGCTCTGAAAGCCGCGTTTTTTAGGATTTTCCATCCGCATATTAAGCCGTGGCGACTTTGCAACACGATGTGTCCGAACCATCCTCAAATAAGGGCGCAACGCGCAGTCAACGCTCAGCGCCATTCTCTCTCTACAGGAGCAACGATGATGGCGAATCAACCGCAACACACCGGCGATGCTGGCGTCGCATTAATCAAATCCTTTGAAGGACTACGGCTGGAGAAGTATCGCGATGCCGTCGGCAAGTGGACCATTGGCTACGGGCACCTGATCCTGCCGAACGAGAACTTTCCGCGCCCGATTACCGAAGCGGAGGCTGACGCGCTGCTGCGCAAGGATTTGCAGACGAGCGAGCGCGGCGTGCACCGGCTGGTGACGGTCGATCTCGACCAGGATCAGTTCGACGCGCTGGTGTCGTTTACCTTCAACCTCGGTGCCGGGAACTTGCAGAGCTCGACGCTGCTCAAGCTGTTAAATCAAGGCGAATATGCGCAGGCCGCCGACCAGTTTCTGCGCTGGAACAAAGCGGGCGGCAGAGTGCTGCCCGGCCTGACACGGCGGCGTGAAGCGGAGCGGGCGCTGTTTTTGCGGGCGGGTTAGCGCTTGTTAACCAGCACGTTAAGCCAGTTTTCATCGTGATCGGGGCGCTGATCCTGCGTTATCCACATTTTATTGATTGTCAGCTCAGGCAGTGGTGCTAGCAGCGCGGTCAGCCGGGACTCCGTCATATCGCTAAAACGGCGGCCCGCCAGTTCGCGCTCGCTATCGCCATATTTAAACGACAGATACCAGATGCCGCCGGGTTTCAGGGCGCGCGCCAGGGTGTTTATCACCGCAGGTAGTTCGTTATACGGGACGTGCAGCAGCGAGGCGCAGCACCAGATCCCGTCATACTTCTGCGTTTCATTCAGCTGGTCGAAGGTCATCTCCTTCACCGGCAGCCCGCTGTAGTGACGCGCCAGCGCCACCAGTTCGGCAGAGGCGTCGAACGCCTCGACGTTATAACCTTTGCGTGCAAAGGCCAGCGCATCGCGCCCGGAGCCACAGCCCGCATCCAGCACGCACGCCTGTTCCGGCAAGTGCGCCATAAAGTCGGCGTACAGCGGCGTCATATCGAGATCGACCGTGCCGTCGAAGAAGGTTTGCGCATGGTTTTGGTAGTAATTCATCGTCATCAGAGCACTCGCTGTTGTTGTCTCTCTGGAGCCCAGGTTTTCAGCTGTGAAGCCAGCGCCCTGTTCCAGCGGTCATTCAGGAAGGCTCTGCGCTTCGGTTCACTGTTACCGGTCTGGTTGATAATCGCCTCATGCAGCGGCAGGCGGCTATTAATAAGATACTCATTGCGGGCATGCAGGCGCTCCAGCAGCGGCAATGTCGGCAACTGGGCAAACTTACCCTGCGCACCACGGTTGCAACTCTGGCAGGCCAGCACCAGGTTCCAGACGCCGTTCAGGTTGACGCCCGGCAGCCCTGCGCGCGCCATCAACGGGATAAAGTGATCGACGTCGGCTAATAGCGGATCGCCGTTTTCGAGACTTATCGGCGCATGGCAGTAAAAACAGTGCCCTTTCTGGTAACCATTGAGGCTGTTCCGACAACTGGTCAGCGTGATGCGCGCGCTTTTAAGCTGGGTAAAAAGCGTTTGCTGCTCATCATCATAGTGAACGTCCAGCAACTGCGGCGGCAGGTTCATCTCCCAGGCCTTTTCGACCAGCGTCCAGCGCGCGTCCGTCTCATGCACCAGGTTCTGGAACTGCGGCGTCTGCGTCAGAAGGTAAAAATCATCCGTCAGGCGAATGCCTTTGCCTTCGCGCTGCTCATCAATAAAAAACTGCTTCTCAATCGGCCCGCCGTTAACGTTGTGAAAGGCTTTCAGCACCACCTTAAAACCCTGCTTCGCCGTCACCTGCAACAGCTCATCGTAACTAATCTCACCCCGATTAAACTGCAAGCAGGCGGTGATAAACGGGCCAGGCTTGCTGGTGTTGAGGATCTGCTTTGGTGCGTTTTTCAGGTGCGCACAGATATGCTGGCTAAAGGGGATCGCCAGATCCTGCAAGGAGATGAATGTATTGCTGCGATCGATATCGTACAGCGCGTGCGCCAGCGCGAACTTATAGGTCGCGAAGTTGTTGCCAAAGAGGATCACTCCCCGCCAGTAGTTTTCCAGCGTGGGATCGACCTGGTAAAAACGCATAGGTTTTCCTGGTGATGGATTACCGGTGAATGTTACGTGATCACATAACAAATACGCAGTGATGTAAATCACCCAACAATTGGTTTGGTGAATTTATGAGGGGAGGAGAGGGGGAGGTTTAGCGCTGAAAATTTCAGCACTTGGCAGACCTTACGCGCGGCGCTGCTTGCATGGAGGCGATTGACAGGTATAATCCAACACGTTTCCGCATCCCCTTCCGTGCCGGAGTGGCGAAATCGGTAGACGCAGTTGATTCAAAATCAACCGTAGAAATACGTGCCGGTTCGAGTCCGGCCTTCGGCACCATAAGATGCAAAAATAAGTCGCCTAAGAGCGGCTTTTTTTGTGTTTGAAATCCTAATTCATTAGGTAGTTCTGCGACTCTTCATTTGAACCGCCTTTAACAATATGTCAATGCGGTTAGCCTTATGAAGTACATAATGATCACATCAGCTCCAACCTAGCAATGATGTGGCTGGCGCATTATCCTGACCAAAGTACGACTTACCCAGATCTGTCTTCGACCGATGCACCTGATTATATTGCCCTTCTTTTGGTACATCTTGGCCGAACGATGAGGCGTCTCTCTATTGAATTTTCTCTAGTGACTATTGTACGTTCCAGTAAGTGATTCTTTGCGTGATGGTAAGAGCTTAATTTCGAAAAAAACTTAGGGTACGTACTTGGAAGACATAAGAAATCAGTGGAGTCCGTTGCTTGCATCGCGGCATGAAACTAAACCGGAGCAGATCGTTCTACTCAGTAACCATGCAATGATGTTGTTTAGAGTTGCCCAAGCAGATTAGTGATGAAAAACTACTTTTTAAAGCAGCTGGATAGGTTACAAAGATGATGAGCGAAAACATGGTAAACGATGCTTTGCGTGTGATGAGGGTTGCAATAAAACAGAAAGTTGCGGTCATTAGTTTCGAACAATGCCACGTTGTGTATTAGGTAAGTCGAGATTATGGAGTTATGACGCGATAGAACGTTAGGTAAGTCAGTCAGAGCGTAATGGCATATGCGCGGCATTATCCATACTTCTAAGCACCAGAACCTGCCTCTGTTAATGTTGCTGCGACAGGCGGACTATCTCAAATCAGTATCAAAGCTACCATCATTTTCTATGATCATGCTAGGCATTTTTAGTAATTTAAGTATTTGATATTGTTGTTAAAAAATAAATATTCTTATTGAGAATCTGTCTTGCAGTTAACATACGTTGAAAGAATTACTGTATGGATATACAATGCTTTTAAGCAACTAACTGGCCGACAGGGATAAAGTATATGAATAATAAATATGATATCTTTCAAAAGGATGCTATTGATTTCTTGAGTTCGTTGAAAAGTGAATCCTTAGATTTGGTAATTACTGATCCTGCTTATGAATCACTTGAAAAGCATCGTAAAGTCGGTACGACAACAAGATTGAAAAACAGCAAAAAATCAAGCAATGAGTGGTTCGAAATCTTTCCTAATGAACGATTCGAAGAATTATTTGAAGAAATTTACAGGGTTATGAAGAAAAACACGCATTTTTATCTTTTCTGTGACCAAGAAACGGCTTTTTATGCCAAGCCTGTGGCTGAAAAAGTCGGATTTAAATTTTGGAAACCTTTAGTTTGGGATAAACAACGCATTGGCATGGGATATCATTACCGGGCGAAGTATGAATTTATCCTTTTCTTTGAGAAGGGAAAACGAAAACTAAACGATCTTTCTATTCCTGATGTTCTCTCTTGTCCAAGGATTTTAAAGGGCTACCCTACAGAAAAGCCTTCAAAGCTTATGGAAATTTTACTAAAACAAAGTAGTATTGTTGGTGAAATTGTTTGCGATCCGTTTATGGGAGCTTGCCCAGTAGGTGTTGCTGCTCTAGAGAATGATAGATTCTTTTTAGGTAATGACCTAAGTAAAGAAGCAGTTAGGATTGCAACGGAGAGGCTTAAATCTTTGATAAATTGAGGGATTGAGATGGAGTTTCCTGAGTACCCTTGGCCTGCTGATTTTCCTGAGAATGTTCCCCCTGAAAGTGCTATCGATGCTATGGGCGAAGCTTTTCGTCTGGTAGCAAATGATCCGCCAACTGACAAGGACTTTGTGGGACACAATCAAGAACCCCATATCAAGAAAAAGGGAAATCTAAAGCCAAGCGATTATGGCACATCAATGTTTAGAGATCTTGAGCAAGTCGAATGTGCTAGGAATTTCCATGTAGCCTTAAAGAAAAAGAAGATTGCAATCGGTAACCTTGAACCCGTTCATGGCAAAGCGTCTAAACCCAATAAAAATTCTCATTTCGAAACGTGGTTGAGATTAAACACTCGGATTGAAAATAATTTTAAGGTAGTAGGTTGATTATGTATTACTTACCAATTACTAATGAACTTGGTGAGCTTTCTATAGAGAGAGTCTATAGTTTTTATGATGTACCAAGGACATTTTTAGTTAAAAGTTCAAAGACAAAAGAGTTTTATTTAGTCTATTGGTTTGACGAGTCTGAAACATTCGATTCATGGTATTATGCGCCCATGAATAAATTAGAGATAAGTAATCTAGATTCTGGTTTTATCCAGGTCAGGGATTTCTTTCTTAATAAGAATGTATTTATCGTAACTACACCATATGATTTGTCTTGTTGTGAAATAGAATTTCTTTCATATCGAGATATAGACAATGAAACACTTCCACCAGTAGGTTATTTCATTTCCATAGATGGGGAAGGTGAGTGCGCCATTGTTTATAATGATGAGAAAGAAATACTTAACAACGTTCATGAAATAAGAATATTTCGAGACAGAAGTGAAAAAAACATTGAATGGGAGCCCATTCAAAAAATAATTAATACTTGGAATTCTTTATATAATAAAGTAGCCAAAGTGCTTTTTGATGATGATTTTTCACTGGTGCCCTATACTTCATCTATCGGTTCTTATAAGACAAAATTTATTGCAGAAAAAAATGATGTTTTCATAAGCAATTTTACTGAGTTCCTTAATGTCCTAAAAAGTTCGAATTTGGATTTAGAAACAATTAAGGAGCTTGGTATTGATCTTAATGATTTTGAGGCATTGCTTTCTAATCTGAGAACTTATAATTATAAAATGGAAGTTAGATCGAATACTGGATCCTCATTATTTATAATTGATGCTAAAAAATTGGCATCTGAAAAAGAAAAAATACAAGAACATAACCAAAGATATCTTTCGAGCGATCTTGTTCCTCAAGCAGATGATATATATAGGGTTATTAAACTGGTTGATTCTGTTGGCAATAATGAGTTATTCAATGAAGAGTCTGAAGGTATTACACCTCGACAAGTAAATTATTATAAGCATGCGGCAAGGCTTTTGGGGCTAGTCAAAAAGAATGGTTTTGTCCTGCAGCCTTTGGGTTGGAAAGTTTTCTTTGCGAAAGACTTTAAAGAAAAAATATCTCTATTAGCAGAGGCTTTTGAGAATTCCGATTGTGGTTGGGCTTGGATGAAATATTGTGGGGTCGAAACTATTGTAGACATTGATGAGACAACAGCAATAGCTTTCCTTATTGAAAAAGCTAACGGGCTGGCAGAAGATACCGCCAAGAGACGCTCAAAGACTCTACATGCTTGGGCTATTGAGTTTAAAAATAATTTGTAATATAAAAAATTACAGGAAAATAAGGTGGGCTTGGTTTTTACCCTGCTCACTCTATTTGCTTTTTTAATACGATACTTCTGTATGATTTAAAATGTTAAATAACAAGCTCCAATGAATGATTGTCTTATTTAAATACAGGTAATGCTATGCATTTAATAAATGCTTATTCCATTATGGTTTTTTGATTAGCTAGTTTTATTTAAATAATAATATATTGATTGCTCCTCATTTTCACCAAGCTTGTCGATTTCATAATGACTTTTTTATAAATAAGTATCGATAGGGTTAGACTATGTTGGGATTTTAACGTGCGGAATGCTAATATTTTTTTAACTTAACTTACCTCGCTTTAGTGACCATCAATGATTGATACTTTCTTCGATTTTTTACACACTTCTTGAAAAATTAAATCTGTGCATATGGGTTGTATAGGTTAAAAAAGAAAATTCAAAAAAATGGGTTTTATTTTTTTACTGGATACCATGTTTTTAATTATTTTGCCAATAAAATTTGGCGCCTAAATATTGCAATGGCTTCAGAAGCTTCTTGTTTTATCCTGTTTTTATCTGGACTTTATTTCATTTTATTGGTGATATGTACAGGTTTTTAGCGCGATGCGGATGTGCTGCAACACACCCGCATCGCTCATCACAATCACTATTTAGAGGAATAGTAATCATGACTGACACGCATTCTATTGCACAACCGTTTGAACCAGAAGTCTCCCCGGCAAATAACCGTCAACTGACCGTAACTTATGCGAGCCGCTATCCGGATTACAGCCGTATTCCCGCCATCATTATGAAAGGGCAGTGGCTGGAAGCCGCCGGTTTTGCCAGCGGTACGGGAGTTGATGTGAAAGTAATGGATGGCTGTATTGTGCTCACCGCCCGAAAAGCCGCACCCGAAGAGAGCGAACTGATGCAGTCGCTGCGGCGGGCGTGCAAGCTCTCTGCGCGGAAACAGAAGCAGGTGCAGGAGTTTATAGGAGTGATTTCCGGTAAACAGAAAGTCGCCTGAATAGAGACCCGCTTCCGGTAAAGCACCGGGAGCGGTTCATTGTCAGAAGGCGATCATTCCAACCAGAAGGTCCGTTACCCGGCCCCTGAACGCTTCCCGAATGCCAGCCCGCATCACGGCCATTTACCTGCTTTCATGCAAACCATTCGGCCTTATACTGACTGGAACTCAGGAAACGTAAGTATATCAACCGTTAATGGAAGCTTTATGCAATCAGGAAAGGGCGCACCGATAATATGAAAACCTCTACGAAAATTTTACTCGCAACGATTGCCGTCATCGCAGCAGGCCTGGTTTACGCATGGCCCTACGTCAAAATGGATTTTGCTGAAAGCGCTAATTATGCGGAGCAGGATAAACGGGAGTACGAATTTTTCACCCCAGAACTGTTAAAGAAAATACCGCGCGTGTCTGAAAATTATCGGTTCGGGTATTCCAATGTCACTGGCCCGGATCTGCTTATTTACGATGTGACGTTTTCAGGTACCACAGATGCGAGCAGAATAAAGACCTATCTTGAAGAAAATGGATATAAGCGACTTGGCGTCTGCGATATTGAAGGGGAGTGCTGGCAAGGCGCTGATCCCAAAACCTCTGTCTCGGTTGGTGTTGTATCGAAGCCAGAAACCGTCATTGTATCGGTGGTAGAGAAGCCCTAATTTAAATACTTCTTCTGCTAAAAAGTATAAATAATACGGAGGGCGTTTCTGATGCCCTCCCATTACGCAGAATCCTTCCCCAGCCAAATAACCCCCCTTAAAAAATTCCTCCCCAACTCCCCCTTTCCAAAATGCTATCCTGTCGCTGGATTCAGGCCGGGCTACATTCACGGTACTGGCCTGATTTTATTCCCCTTTTTTAAGTAAGGAGTAAGACAATGTCAGTTAAGAGAAAACACCTGACTCGCCACGAGGTGAGGCAAATATTGCTGGCAACAGACCGGGGGCTGCATTTTGCGCGGGATTACTGCCTCATCCAGATGTGTTTTTTACACGGGCTGCGCGTCAGCGAACTGTGCGATATGCGCTTGTCCGATATCGATCTGGTCGGGCGGTCGGTCTACGTCCGGCGGCTCAAGAACAGCCTCTCCACGCAGCATCCGCTGTTTGATACCGAACTGCCTGCGCTGACGCGCTGGCTGAACGAGCGCCGCCGCTGGCGGGATGCGGACAGCGACTGGCTCTTCCTCTCGCAAAAAGGCGGGCCGCTCTCGCGCCATCAGGTGCGGTTGCTGCTTAAACGCTATGGTGAACTGGGGGGAATCAGTATCTCCGCTCATCCGCACATGTTGCGGCACGGATGCGGTTACGCGCTGGCGGATTTGGGGCGTGATACGCGTCTGATACAGGATTATCTCGGGCACCGGAACATCCGGCATACGGTGATCTACACGGCCACTAACACGCAGCGGTTTCTCAATGTCTGGGGAGATGTTTCGCAAAATCAACCATTTAGTGCCAAAACGCAAAGTAGTATCAGAAAAATTTAGGGTAGAGTCAAAATTTTTCTGATGCCTCTTCAGGCAAGACGTTATCTTGCTGTTTTTAAATCGTTATTTTTTGCAAGCACGTCGTAATAATGCTTTAACGTTTACTGGCAACGTGATTCAGCTGTTCACGTTGCCAGTGTTATCTTCTCAACGTCCCGTTATTTTATCTCTCTTATCTTGCCAAAAAGCGCGTTCCCTGACGTTTTATGCTGCCTTTCTCTGTTTTTAAAAATCTTCCGCTGAACTTACCACTCTGGCACTAACGGGAAAGTCTGAAGCAGATTTTTTCGCCGCCGTTGTAGAGCAGGGCATAGCTCTGCGTCATTTTTATCAAGGAGAAGAAAATGAAAATGCGGTTAGCAAACACGGCTTTTATCGTCTGGATGGGGCTTGCCGGCACGGCGCAGGCCGCAGACGGCACCATCTACTTCACCGGCAGCATCACCGACCAGACCTGCGCGGTTGACAGCGGTTCGCAAAGCATGAACGTTGATTTAGGCAAAGTCTCCGTGACGACGCTCAACGGCTCTGCCGGGTTGAAAGCGGCCCCGACACACTTCAGCATTACGCTCAATGATTGCCCCGACACCGTCACCGCGCTGAAAGTGAAATTCGACGGCACTGCGCATGCGGTTAACCAGCGCCTGCTGTCGCTGGACAGCGGAAGTAACGTTGCGAGCGGCGTCGGCATCGAAATCGCCGATAAAAATGGCTCCGCCATTCCGCTCTACTCGGCCTCGGGCGACTACACCCTCGATGAAGGCAGCAACACGCTGGACTTCACCGCCCGCTATGTCTCGACCGGCACGACGGTCACCACCGGTACGGCTAACGCCACCTCGCAGTTCACCCTGAACTACCGCTAACGCCCGACTGACGCGGAGATACACATAACGGTGTATCTCCGCATAACAAGGATGGTGTCCGGAGAGAAGAAGATGAACAGGCATCGGCATGTTGTGCTGGCGTTGCTGCTGGCTCTGCTTTGTGGGCCCGCAGAGTCCGGGATCGTGATTGGTGGGACACGCGTTATTTATAACGGTGATAAAAAAGAGGCCTCGCTCTCCGTCCGCAACCCGAATAAATCGAATGTCTATCTGGTGCAGAGCTGGGTTGATAGCGGTGAGCAGGGTCGCAAAGCGCCCTTTATCGTCACGCCGCCGCTGTTTCGCATCAACGCGGATGAAGAGAACCTGCTGCGCATCATCCGCACCGGCGGCGGGCTGGCGCAGGATCGCGAATCGGTGTTCTGGCTGAACGTTAAATCGATTCCCGCCATGGATGACAGCGTTGCGCGCACCAACATGTTGCAGGTGGTGATCAAATCGCGCATCAAGCTTTTCTACCGCCCCGGCGGGCTGCCGGGCGAGCCGGGAAGCGCTTATCAAAATCTGCGGTTCACTCACCGCGGCAATCGCCTGACCGTCACCAATCCCACGCCCTATTACGTCACGCTCTTCACCCTGAAAGTGGACGGAAAAGAGGTTAAGGACGTTGATATGGTGCCGCCCCTGGGCAACGCCAGCTTTACGCTGCCCTCGGCAGTGGTATCGCGCGTCAGCTGGCAGGCGATCAGCGATTACGGCGGCGTCAGCCGGGTTGAACATCGGCCGCTCTGAGGGGAAGGTAATGAAAATGCCGACTTCGCGGCAGCGGGCGTTTTTACCGGCGCTGGTGCCGATAGTGCTGCTGCTGCCCGGCTACCTGCGCCATGCGGACGCGCGCGAGATGTTTAATCTTCATGCGCTGGAGCTTGATAACCCGGGCCAGCCGGTGGCCGATCTCGCCTTCTTTGCTGAACCGGACGGTCAGCTGCCGGGCACCTACCGCGTGACCGTCTATGTGAATGGGGAAAAGCAGGGGGAGGCGCAGGATATTGCCTTTATCGCGGGCGCGGACAAGCGACTGCATGCGCAGATCACGCCCGCGATGTTGCGAAGCTGGGGAGTGAAAATCGACGCCTTTCCCGAACTGGCGGTGCTGACGCCGGAGGTACCTCTTGAGGATATCGGCCATTACATCCCGATGGCCGACGCCGAACTGCGGTTCAGCCAGTTAACGCTAAACGTTAGCCTGCCACAGGCGGCGATGGATGCGCGCGCCAGAGGCGATGTCGATCCCGCAGAGTGGGACGAAGGAGTGACTGCTGCGCTGCTGAACTATAGCCTCAGCGGCAGCCATCGCTGGCTGGACGTGGGCAAAGGCTCGCGCGACAGCTACTACGCCAGCCTGCAAAGCGGGGTAAATCTCGGGGCGTGGCGGCTGCGTAACGACTCGACCGGGCATTACGCCAGCGATCACGGCAGCCGCTGGGCGTCGATTAACACCTACCTGCAACGCAACATCAAAGCGCTGAAGGGGCAGCTGACTCTTGGCGACAGCTACACGGCCTCGGAGATCTTCGACAGCGTGCAGTTTCGCGGTGCGCAGCTCGCCTCTGACGACAACATGCTGCCGGACAGCCTGCGCGGCTTTGCCCCGGTGATCCGCGGCATCGCCCACTCCAGTGCGCAAGTAACGATCAGGCAGAATGATTACATCATCTACCAGAGCTACGTCGCGCCCGGGGCGTTTGTTATCCGCGATCTCTATCCCACCTCCGGCAGCGGCGATCTCACCATCACCATTAAAGAGGCGGACGGCAGCGAGCACACCTTTGTCCAGCCCTTCTCGGCGGTGCCGATTATGCAGCGCGAAGGTCGCCTGAAATATGCTTTGACTGCCGGGAAGTATCGCAGCGGTAACAGAACCAGCGATGAGCCCACTTTTGGCCAGGCGACGGCCATCTACGGCTTGCCGCGCGCCGTTACGCTTTTTGGCGGTGCGATCGCAGCGCAAAATTACCACGCCGGAGCGGCAGGGCTCGGTTTTGGGCTTGGCGATCTTGGCTCCCTGTCTGCCGATATGTCGGTTGCCCAGAGCACGCTGAACCGCAACGACGCTCACCACGGCCACTCCTACCGGCTGCAATATGCAAAGGATTTTCAGGCCACCGATACCCGCTTCACCCTTGCGGCGTACCGCTACTCCACCGCCGGATTTTACACCTTTCAGGAGGCGAACGATCGGCGCGTGGAGGGCCACAATAAGCGGCAAAAGCTCCAGCTCGATCTCAGCCAGAGCGCGGGGGACTACGGTTCGCTTTATCTCTCCGGTTATCAGCAGAGTTTCTGGCAGGAGGAGGGCTACGAACGCACGCTTAGCACCGGCTGGAGCAGTAACTTCAATGGTATCAGTTACAACCTCGCCTACAGCTATAACACCTATCCGGCTCGCGCCCAGCCTGCGGAACAGCAACTGGCGTTCAGCGTTCAGGTGCCGCTCAGCCGTTTTCTGCCCAACGCGTGGGCGAGCTACAGCCTGAACAGCGCCCGACACGGCAATACCCGCCAGCAGGTGGGACTCAGCGGCACGACGCTTGCCGACAACAACCTGAGCTACAGCATCCAGCAGAGCCACACGCATCACGGCGCGGGCAGTGCGGGGAGTCTCAGCGCCGGTTACAAAGGCGGGCAGGGGGAGATAAGCGGCGGCTACAACTATGACGCGCACTATCAACAGATTAACTACGGCCTGAAAGGCGGCGTGGTTGCCCATCCGCACGGCGTTACTCTCTCTCAGCCGCTGGGCCAGGCGCTGGCCGTGCTGCAAGCGCCTGGCGCTCGTGATGCGAAAGTGCAGAACAACACCGGTCTCTACACTGACCGGCGTGGTTATGCGGTGGTGCCTTATGTCACGCCGTACCGGAAAAACCGCGTGGTGCTGGATACCACTACCCTTGGCGATGAGGTGGATATCGATAGCGCAGTACAAACCGTTACCCCGACAAACGGCGCCGTGGTGATGGCGAACTTCAACACCCGTATTGGGTGGCGCGTGCTGATGAAGCTCTCTTATCAGGGGCGACCGGTGCCCTTCGGCGCACAGGCAACGCTTAAAGAGGGGAGCAGCGGCATCGTCGGCGATGACGGCGTGGTCTATCTCGCGGGCGTGCCGGAGGAGGGAAAACTCAAAGTGAAATGGAACGCGGATCAGCAGTGTGAAGTCCATTTTCGGCTGCCGGACAACGTCGGCAACAGCCCGGTAATTGAAACAGAAGAGGAGTGCCTGGCATGACGCGGTTCGTAAAATCACTCTCCGGCCTGATGGCGCTGTGGTGCCTCTCTTGCGGCGCGAAGGCCGCCTGCGGTTTTGCCAGTAATCTGGCGGGTGAGATCGGCAATGCCATCAGCTTCGGCAACGTCTCGGTACAACGAGATACGCCTGTCGGTATCGTGATTGCGACGGCAGTAACCGGTGCCTATAACGGCGGGAACAACATCGCCGGATGCAATGAGAGCTGGATTTACCGCTGGGAGATGAGCCAGTGGCGCGCGCAGAGCGCCCTCGGAAACAAAATTTATGCAACGAATTTGCCCGGTGTGGGGATTCGCTTAACCAATATCGGCTCCCGAAAACAGCTGCCATACGATCAGCGCGTGCCGCCGAATACCAGTGTTTATATCGGTGCCGGTATGAAAGCGGAATTAATCAAAACCGGCGCGATCACGCCAGGAACATTGACCCCGGGCGTGCTGGCGCGCGCCTCAATTGACAGCCGCTTCTATTTTGCCAATGTCACGCTGGGCGGCACCAACACGGTTACCACCACGGCCTGCACGATCCTGACACCGGAGCTCTATGTGCTGCTGGGCGACCATGAAAAATCGAACTTTTATGGCCCCGGCGCCTATACCGAATGGAAAGATTTCTGGATTGAGCTGGAGTGCGATAAAGACGCCCGTATCTACGTCCAGGTCGACGCAGAACAGGATCCCTCAAACGTGACTGGTGTAATGAAGCTGGACAGCGCGCCCGGCGATATCGCGGCAACGGGCGTCGGTGTGCAGCTCTATTTCGCGCCCGACGATCGGGCGGTGCGCTTTGGGCAGCGCAGGATTTACTACACCTCGCCCGGCGGCGGCACCGAGACCGTCCAGTTTAAAGCGCGCTATTACCAGACCGCACCGCGCGTCAGCGCAGGTGTCGCCAGTGCAACAGCGACATTTACCTTAACTTATCGGTAAGTGCCCGGAGTAAATGGCGCGGTAAGAGAAAAGCCTGTTTAAAAACTGGAGCGAGTCAGCGTCAGCGTCCGTGTTTGCGGATCCCGGGTAATAACAAAGTAGGGCGTGTTTTCCCCTTTGCGCTGCCAACTTTCCAGCAGGCCTTCGCGCTTTACGCTGGCGTATCCCAGTGAGGTTAAATAATTTCTGATGACGGTTATGTCAGCACCTGGGCCATAAACAATGCTGCTGTCCCTGGGCTGAGTGCCATCCTCGGCGGTGAAGGTGAAGTGATATTTCTCAGAGGCTCTCGGCGCATGGCGAATGTCGCTGTCGGTGTAAAGATAATAGGCCCACAGGTTTGCCTCGGTATAACCTTCGTGGCGCTCAGCAACTTTCTGCATGCTGCAATCAATCAGCACGAAGCCAATGATGACCAGCAGAATAAGCATTGACGCTCTTTTTAGTTTTTTCACTTGTAGTTACTCCATTGCAACTGAGATACCTGCTCTTTTACTAGTGCGATACACAGTGTCATCACCCGGTCTCAATTTATAAGGCATAACCTGCATCATAAACCTCGGAAGCTGAGCCTTGTAAGGTGCGCGATAGCATAGCTGTTTATCGATGGGATCAGGGAAGAGCAACGGTAAAAATCCAGTGTTTTTGTAGTCACCGACAGGGCCATAGTAGTCCCATCGGCGTAGTGCTGATTCTTTGCTGGCAATACGCAAATCTCGCCAGTAAATGCGGGGAAAGGTAACTCTATAGAAACCGAACAGATCCGAGACCAAATCTTCACTACTGAAGCCGCTATCGGTGAACCAACTGAACCATGGCATGGACTGCCAGTTTTCGAACGCCACTGCGGTGTTCATCATCATGGCAAGAATGATACTTCTTCGCTGTTCTATACTTCTTCCCCGCTTTATCCGCCAGATACTGAAGCGGCCAGTATTGAACCGGCTTATTGCCATCTTTTGTTCATATTTGATTTCGTAATACTCCTTACCGCTGGCTTCTCCCGCAGAAAAACGCGCTAATAACTCTTGGATATCATCACCACGAGCATGCCCCATATCGAGCCATCCCAAGACATCTGAATATAAAAGACCGCTTTTTATTGCTGATTCAGACCAAAATCTGGAAGGGTCCAGAATATCTTCACGTCGGCTCATTCTTCTAACCTCACAATCCATGTGTATAGTGCTTTTGGGACTTAATAGCCCGTCAATCTAACATGTTGTAATTGCGAATATCTTTGGAGGTAGATCAAGAAATCTAATAATAATTTTCTGATATTGGCTCCTATTTTTAACACCTATTAATGGCTGAGTTACGCCCAGTAGGCCAGATGCTTCCCTGGCTACTTCGAGTTAATGCGTGGTATGCGATTAAGCTCCCCACCCAAACAAGTGATTGCGCTCTCCATCTCAGCATGGACAATGCCTGATCGTGCGCCGTACAAAGCAGAGCAAGAAAAGAGCCAGCAAAAACCCGTGGTGGTTTTTGACGAAAAAATAAGCGCATAACTACGTTTCACACAGCCAAACAGCAAAGGAACCGCGATGTTGCAAAAAGAGGATTTCCCGGCAAAAACCAGGTGGGTGATTATCGCCATTGGCACGCTCGCCGGATTAATGTGTGCGTTGTCCGGCGGGCTCATTGACGATCACGACTACGCGTTTTATCTGTCGCCGCTTGCCATTGCATTTGCCAGCGTGCTCGCCTTCACGCTTTATCGCGTTAAAGACGTTAAACCGTGGCTCTGCGCGCTGCTGACGCTGCCGTTTATCGCGCTGATGACCGGCTGGCTGCGCTGGAACTTCCCCGGGCTGCCGAACGATGATTTTCATGGCACAAACTTCGGTGCATCGACATTTCTGCTTACTTTGGTGATGCCGTTTCTGGCGGCGTTCTGCACGCCGTCCGGGCAGAAAGCGGATAAACATGCCTTTATCACCGGCGCGCTATGGAACAACACCTTCACCCTGGGCGTGACCGCGGTGATGACCGGGCTGTTCTGGCTGGTGCTGCTGCTGTGGAGCAAACTCTTCAGCATGATTGGCATCACGCTGTTCGAACACCTCTTTTTTGATAACCCTTTTTTCCCGGCGATGGCGACGGGTGCTGCCGTCGCCGCTGGCATCGTTTTTTGCCGATGCCTGCCTGGCGCTGCCGGTCTGTTCCGTAACCTGCTGACGCTCGCGGTCAGCGTCCTGCTACCGCTGCACGCGGTTATCTCTCTGCTGTTTCTGGCCTGCCTGCCCTTTACCGGGCTGGCGATTATCCCGGCCTCTGTCTCCGCCGCGACACTGCTGCTGACCATGACGCTGTTGATGCTGGCGTTCAGCGCCATGGTTGGCGAAAAAGCGCCAGCTGCTTCGCGCTGGTCACGGATGGTTGCGCGTCTGGTGCTGATGGCGCAGGGGATCACGCCGCTGCTCGCCGTACTGGCGGGTTGGGCGCTCTGGCTGCGCATCGCCGAATATGGCTGGACGGTGGATCGCGTTTACGGCGTGGCTCTAACGCTTCTCGCGTTGATCGGGTCGTTGCTGCTGGTGAGCTATCAGCGCCGGGCCTGGACGCAGGGCGCGGCTAACATGAACCGTTTCACCGTTCTTATGCTGGCACTAACAGCCTGCGGCTGGTTCTTGCTGCATACGCCGGTTGTCGATCCGCTGCGTATCACCGTTAACAATCAGCTGGCGCGATACGCCGACGGAAAAGCAAAAGCGGATGAGGGCGATCTCTATACGTTAAGCAACGCCGGGCGTCGTGGCAAAGAAGCGTTGCAGATGCTGAAAGCGCATCCGCAGTGGCTCAAAGATCCGGTGCAGCAGCAAGCGATGCTGATGCAAATCCTCGGCGGCTATCACGAAGGCACGAAGAAAGACATTAACGCGTTACAGAAAAGCATCCCGCTGCGTGCGGGCAGCGAAGCACCGCCGGAGAGCTGGTGGCAGGCGCAAACGCAGTATGTTGATCACACGCTGAGCACCTGCATGGTGGATAGCAGCGCCTGCCTGATCTGGATGCAGGATCTCAACGGCGACGGCACGCCGGAAGTGCTGCTCTATAACCGCAACGACGCCGGGATCTCGGTCTATACCCGTCAGGGCAATGAGTGGCGTCAGGCGGGCAGCGTCACGCTGTCGCAGAACGCCGAAAAAGCGCTGCGCGAGAGTATGCCGAAAACCGTCAGCAAACCCTGGCGCGATCTGGAGATCAACGGTCAGCGCTATCCGGTGCAGTATTACGGCTTTGAAGGCCAGTAATCATTACGCCCGGCGCCATAAAGCCGGGCGAGAGGAGTGCAACAGTGAGTCCGAGCGTAGAAGAGGTAATTGCTTTTGTGCGTGAGTTTTCGGGACGTACGCGCAAAGCGATCGATGAAAGCACGCTGCTGGAAGAGGATCTGGGTATTTGCGGTGATGACGGCGTTGAGCTTCTTGAAGAAGCAGAGAAGTTTTTTGCTGTCCGTTTTGAAACGGATGAAGAAGATTTTCGCTCGCTTTTCTCGCTAAAGGAGAACGAGTACCTCTTTACAAGCGAAGGTCTCGATCTACTCGGCATCTGCTATTTTTTTCGCTGGTTGCGCGGCGAGCCCGAGCCCGTAGTGCGCGATCTCTCCATCGGGCAGTTGCATCAGGTGCTGGTAAAAGTGCGTAGCAAAAAGGAGGGCAGTTGCCCCGCAACACCACGGAGTTAATAGGTTTTGTAGTCGCTAAAATAGAAGTGCTGGCCTGTCTCATTGTCAACACGGATATTGACTTCGGCACCAGGAAAAAACTGATCCTTTTCAATAAACGGGAAAGCAATACCACGTTTGGCGATAATTCCCTCTCCTTTAAAAATATATTTCACCGTCACGGCTGCCGTAAGATGATTATTAACGCCCTGACGCTCATCAAGTTTTAAATCAACGATATTTGCCTTAAGGTCAGTGCCATTTTGTTTGGTTTTTGCATCTTTGGACTGGCTTTGCCAGTTAGTTATACCGATATAAACGAAAACAAGCAGCATGCCGCCAGTAATAAACCAGCCTAACTTTGGTGAAACGGTTGATAAAAATTCCATCATGATAGTTCTGTTTCTCCGTGATTAAGGAGTTCGCTGTGCTGTATTGAATCAGCCTAAATACAATATTCATTGCTGGTCCAGTATTACATCAGGCATATTTATTCTGTTTTTACCAGGGTCGGTTTTAAGGTAGACCACAGGGATGACTGAACCAGGCTGAAAAAGATCGAGATTGATGGTTTTGATGTTTAGCAGATCATGTTTTTTTTCATATATCACACCAGTTACTGCGGTGAATCGATAGTCGACTTCAATACTGACGATGCCTCGACTCGATGGTATATGCTGTTTAATATGGGTAACAGTTGCATCAACGTAGCAAGGGTTGTTGAATATTCTCTTTTTGATAAACCAATAAAAAACACTTCTAATGACTATGGCATAAAAAAGCAACGCAGAGACAATAGTAACAAGTATTATGTGAACCGCTTTAAGTAACTCCATCACGCTGGATCCATAGCTGATAAGAATGCACTTATTTTAGCACTAGCCTTCCTTGTTTTGAGCGGGTTGCTGAAAAATTTTTTAGGTAATCGTCCTGTGGCCTCTCCTCTTTAACAACTTTCATAATCGAGGTAGTAAAAATCAGCAGGCTTGGCAGGGTTTACTCTTATTCTTAATGGTTTCCCCATTTGGATTTTATCTTTATCGTTGACATAAACTCTGATGCCTCTTTTCGAGGTAATGGTTTGCCCTGAAAAGATATATTTCACCGCGACGACACTAACAAGTTTATTATTAACCCTTTGATATTTATCAGGAACGACCTCCGTGATAATGGCCTCTATATCAACGCCATTCTCTTTAATATTGGCATCTCTTTTATTGCTTTTATGGGTAAGGAAAGCTACGTAGCCCGCAAAGCTCAGGCCTATCAGGGGGATGATCCACGCTAATTTCAACATGATATAAGAGAGTAATTCCATAAATATATATCCTAGCCCTTATCTTTTTGACAGCTACTTATGCAGTAACATCAGAATTTCTTTTTCCATCTAAATCGTACGTAATCCTCTATCGCATTTCTCATATTAAGCATGTTTTTTGACGGATCGTTTCTAAGGTAAACGACGGGTATGGTGAAACCGACGTTGAATTTCGGCAGGTCCATCGTTTTAATGCCGGTCAGGACGTTTTTTTTCGTGTAGGTTTCGCCGTTTATGGCTGTAAATGAATAATCGACTGTAATATTGACAAGCCCATAACTGGATGGCGTGCCCGGCATTATGTCGGTAATCGTTGCGTCAACATAGCAGGGATCTGTCATAATCTTTTTAGCTGTTTTTTTATCAATAAAATTTTGCACAGTTGTTATAGAGATGGCTAATACCAAAACGCCAACGGATATGAAAACTAACGCTTTCATTAATATTTCAGTCATATCAATTCTTAAAGTGAAATGAGTTAGAAGACATTACATCAAAGTCACAGACTGCTTGCTATAAAAAAGCAGTAGTTACCATGTTTTTTGATGTAACTATTTAGTACGTCCTGTAATCAGGATAATAGAACTGCCCTGGATTGCCAGGGTTTATTCTTATCCTGATTTTATTTCCAACTTCAAACTTATCTTTATCCGTTATATAAAAACTAAGGCCACGCTTAGAAGTTATGCTTTTGCCTTCAAACTCATACTGCACAGTAATAACAGCAACTATTTTATTGTTTATGGTTTGAGCTGCATCTGGCTTGATTACTGTCATGATCGCATCAACGTCAACGCCATTTTCTTTTATATAATCGTCGAGCTTATCTGATTCTCTGTTTTTAATAAAAACATATGCAACGAAAATCAACATTCCTAACGGGAAGATCCATGCAAGCTTAGGCATTATGTAAGAGAGAAATTCCATAATTATATATCCCCATCCTTATTTTTTTGAAAGATGCTTACCCTGCAACGTCAATCCGCAACCATTCCATGAAAGAAGACATTTTACAGATCGACATCTTCAGATACAGAGCGCAACGCATGAAATTGAAAAGCTGGGTCGTATTTGCAGATTTTTCCTAAAAACATCGTCATTTAGCGCAAATTGATCCGCCTGAAAAAAATAAGGCCACTTGCGTGGCCTTATGTCGTTACATCTGTGGGTAAACAATATTTGCGCCGGGCGCTTCGCGGTGCAGATGGATAAAGTTCAGGTGACGTTCATATTGATCGAGAATATCGATAATCACCTGCTCTTTGTTGTAATCCATCAGGTCATTCCCCTGGCTGCCCTCTAACAGGAAGGTCTCCAGACGGAAGTAGTGCGACTTGCCGCTGCGCGCGCGGTAGGTAAAGCCGGGAACGGAGTACTGCTGCGGCCAGACCTGGTAAACAAAGTCCTGCTCGTCGCCGAGAAGCACACGCAAATCGAGATGGCCGAGCGGTTTATCATCCTCCGCAGGCACACTCTCCAGCGTAACGCGACCGCCGCGCAGTTCCAGCTCCTTCGCCACATCCTGCATCGCCGGGTAGATCACCGTCTCCATCATCTGCTGGGTGTAGCGCGTGCCCGGGTAGTTCATCAGGCGCGAGAGACGCTTTTTCCAGCTCAGGCGATCGTTGCTCGCCGGAATATAGGGTGCGGTTTCACGGCTGGCGCTGGCGCGGCGGTGATCCTCCACCTTCAGCGACTTATAAAGCCCCGCCATCACGAAGAAGATCACAAAGCTGAACGGCAGGCCCATGATCACCGTGGTGTTTTGCAGGGCGGAAATGCCGTTGGTCATCAGCATTCCCATCGTCAGCACGCCAATTGCCACCGACCAGAAGATACGCAGCCAGTTCGGCGCATCGCTGTTGATATCCTTCAGCTTCGAGGTGAAGTTGCCCAGTACCAGCGAGCCGGAGTCTGCCGAGGTGACATAAAAGAGCAGGCCGGTAATGGTGGCAACCGAGGCGCTCAGTTTAAACGCCGGGTACTGCGCCAGCAGGCTGTAGAAGCCGCGTTCGGCATGGGACATCACTTCCTGGGCAAAACCGGCGTCGCCGTGAATGATCTCATACAGCGCGGCGTTACCAAACACCGACAGCCACAGCAGGGTGAAGGTAAACGGAATGATCAGCGTACCGAGCACGAACTCGCGAATGGTACGACCGCGGGAGATGCGCGCAAGGAACAGGCCGACAAACGGCGACCACGCCACCCACCAGGCCCAGAAGAAGAGCGTCCAGCTGTTCATCCACTGCGTCGGGCGGTCAAAGGCAAAGGTGTTCAGCGTCATGCCCATAAAGCGGTTGATGTAATCGCCCACATTCAGCACCAGCGCGTTGAGCAGGAAATCCGTTTTACCCATAAACAGCACAAACAGGATCAGCCCGAGCGCCAGCGCGACATTCAGTTCAGAAAGAATACGGATGCCTTTATCCACGCCGGAGGTGACCGAAATGGTGGCGATAACCACCGACAGCACAATCAGCGCCATCTGCGCGGTTAACCCTTCCGGCACATCAAACAGCACCTTCAGGCCGTAGTTAAGCTGCACAACGCCAATGCCAAGCGTGGTGGCGATGCCGAAAATGGTGCCGATCACCGCTGCGATATCCACCGTGTGGCCAATCGGGCCATTAATGCGTTTACCGAAAATCGGGTAGAGCGCCGAGCGGATGGTCAGCGGCAGGTTGTAGCGGTAGCTGAAGTAGCCGAGGGCAATCCCCATCAGGGCGTACATCGACCAGCCGGTTAAGCCGTAGTGGAACAGCGTCCAGACCATCGCCTGGCGCGCGGCCTCCATCGTCTGCCCGGCGCCTTCCGGCGGCTGCATATACTGCGTCACCGGTTCAGCGACGGAGAAGAACATCAGATCGATGCCGATCCCGGCGGCAAACAGCATCGCCGACCAGCTTAACAGGCTGAACTCTGGTTTGGACTGCTCTGGCCCGAGCTTGATCGCCCCGTAGCGCGAGCAGGCCATATAGACCACAAAGACGATATAGAGCGTGGCGGCCAGCATGTAGAACCAGCCAAAGGTGGACGACACCCAGTTGACGGTGGTCTGGATCCACGCCGCGGCGAGATCGCTATAGAGAATGGTGACAAGTGAAAATGTCAGAATCAGTCCGGCGGAGGTGTAGAACACCACAGGATTGATTCTGTCTTTTTCACTGGCAGGTGGATTAATCATCGGTTACCTCTGGTTAATTTCCTGTAAATAAATCAAAAGATTACTTGCAACGTGCTGCCTCTTTTCTTGTTGTTTTTCCCTCATTTTTGTTACGGATTGAGCCTGCTACAGCTTACACACTGCCGCTTCGTTTTTGTAACAGCGCAGGTACATTACCTTAACAAATTCTTTTTTTATATTGAACGTGCAATCAAAAAAAGATTAAATAGAGCCCTTACTTTGCGGTGGAAGAGGGAGTCATGCCAAAGGTGGGAATGCAGCCGATACGCCGTCGGCAACTGATTGATGCGACCCTGGATACGATCAACGACGTCGGGATCAACGACGCTACCATTGCGCAGATTGCGCGCCGGGCCGGGGTATCGACCGGCATCATCAGCCACTACTTCAAGGACAAAAACGGCCTGCTGGAAGCCACCATGCGCGACATTACGCGCCAGCTGCGCGACGCGGTGGCGGTACGCCTGAAACCGTTAGCCCAGGCCACGACCGAAGCGCGTTTACTGGCGATTGTCGACGGTAACTTCGACGAAACGCAGGTACACAGCGCGGCGATGAAAGCCTGGCTCGACTTCTGGGCCAGCAGCATGCATCAACCGCAGCTGGGCCGCCTTGAGCGGGTCAGCAGCCGACGCCTCTTCTCCAGCCTGACGGCGGAGTTTCGCCGCGAATTGCCGCGCGAAAAGGCCCGGCTGGCAGCGCATGGCCTGGCGTCATTAATTGATGGCCTGTGGCTGCGCGCAGCCCTGAGCGGCAAACCGTTCAACCCGGACGTTGCCCGAACGCTCACCACCCAATTCATCCGCCAGCAGTTGGCTGGCGCAGAGAATCCCTGAGGAAGGAGGAATCATGTCCCGATTCGCAGAACAGCAGCTCTATATTGATGGTCAATACGTTCCCGCCGCGGCTGGAAAAACATTCCAGACCATCAACCCGGCCAACGGCGAAGTATTAGCCGAAGTGCACGAAGCGGCGCAGGCCGATGTCGATCGCGCAGTCGAAAGCGCGCGTAAAGGCCAGAAAATCTGGGCGGCGATGACGGCGATGGAGCGCTCACGCATCCTGCGTCGCGCGGTCGATATTCTGCGCGAGCGCAATGATGAACTGGCCGCGCTGGAAACCCTCGACACCGGTAAACCGCTGAGCGAAACCCAGGCGGTTGATATTGTCACCGGTGCCGATGTGCTGGAGTACTACGCCGGGCTGATCCCGTCACTGGAAGGGCAGCAGATCCCGCTGCGCGACACCTCCTTTGTCTATACCCGACGCGAGCCGCTTGGCGTGGTTGCCGGTATCGGCGCATGGAACTACCCGATCCAGATCGCGCTGTGGAAATCCGCACCGGCGCTGGCTGCGGGCAACGCAATGATCTTCAAACCGAGCGAAGTCACACCGCTCACCGCGCTGAAACTGGCGGAAATCTACACCGAAGCGGGCCTGCCGGACGGCGTCTTTAACGTTCTGCCGGGCAGCGGCGCGGTCACCGGCCAGCTGCTGACCGAGCATCCGGGTATCGACAAAGTCTCCTTCACCGGTGGCGTGGCCAGCGGTAAAAAAGTGATGGCGAATGCCGCCGGTTCGACCCTGAAAGAGGTCACCATGGAGCTGGGCGGTAAATCGCCGCTGATCATCTTTGACGACGCGGATCTCGATCTCGCTGCCGATATCGCGATGATGGCCAACTTCTACAGCTCCGGCCAGGTCTGCACCAACGGCACGCGCGTGTTTGTTCCGGCGAAATGGCAGGCAGAGTTTGAAGTGAAGATCGCCGATCGCGTGGCGCGTATTAAAGCGGGCGATCCAAACGATCCAGCCACCAACTTCGGCCCGCTGGTGAGCTTCCCGCACCGCGACAATGTGATGCGCTATATCGAATCCGGCATCAGTGAAGGCGCGCGCCTGCTCTGCGGCGGCAAACGTCTGACTGGCGGTGAGTTCGATAACGGCGCCTGGGTTGCGCCAACGGTCTTTACCGACTGCCGCGACGAGATGACCATCGTGCGCGAAGAGATCTTCGGGCCGGTGATGGCGATCCTCACCTATGAAAGCGAAGAGGAAGTAGTGCGCCGCGCGAATGCCACCGACTTCGGTCTGGCCGCTGGTGTGGTGACGCAGGATCTCAACCGCGCGCACCGCGTTATTCATCAGATTGAAGCGGGGATCTGCTGGATCAACACCTGGGGCGAATCCGCCGCCGAAATGCCGGTGGGTGGCTACAAGCACTCCGGCGTCGGGCGTGAAAACGGCCTGATGACGCTGCAAAACTACACCCAGGTGAAGTCTGTGCAGCTCGAAATGACCCGTTTCCAGTCTGTATTTTGAGTGAATTTTAACCTGAGGAGCGACTAATGGAATTTGATTACATCATCATCGGAGCCGGATCCGCAGGGAACGTATTGGCAACAAGACTGACCGAAGATAGCGACGTCAACGTGCTGCTGCTTGAAGCGGGCGGTCCCGATTACCGTTTTGATTTCCGCACGCAGATGCCTGCGGCGCTGGCTTACCCGTTGCAGGGCAAACGATACAACTGGGCGTATGAAACCGAGCCCGAGCCGCACATGAACAACCGCCGCATGGAGTGCGGGCGCGGTAAAGGGCTGGGTGGATCGTCATTGATCAACGGCATGTGCTACGTGCGCGGCAACGCAATGGATCTCGATAACTGGGCACAGGAACCGGGGCTTGAGCGCTGGACCTATCTCGACTGCCTGCCTTACTACCGCAAGTCGGAAACGCGCGATATCGGCGCGAACGACTACCACGGCGGCGAAGGCCCGGTCAGCATCACCACCTGCAAACCGGGCAATAACCCGCTGTTTGCAGCGATGATCGAAGCGGGCGTGCAGGCGGGCTATCCGCGCACCGAGGATCTCAACGGCTATCAGCAAGAGGGCTTTGGCCCGATGGATCGCTTCGTGACGCCGAACGGGCGTCGCTCGAGCACCGCGCGCGGCTATCTCGATACCGCGAAAAAGCGCTCCAACCTGACCATCATCACCCATGCCACCACCGATCGCATTCTGTTCGACGGCAAGCGGGCTGTGGGCGTGGAGTATCTGCACGGTGCCAGCAACACGCCGCAGCAGGTGCATGCGCGCCGCGAAGTGCTGCTCTGCGCGGGTGCCATCGCGTCGCCGCAGATCCTGCAACGCTCCGGCGTCGGTGCGGCGGATCTGCTGAAAAAGTTCGATATTCCCGTGGTGCACGATCTGCCGGGCGTCGGTGAAAACCTGCAGGATCACCTCGAAATGTACCTGCAGTACGAGTGCAAAGAGCCGGTGTCGCTCTACCCGGCGCTGAAGTGGTGGAACCAGCCGAAAATCGGCGCGGAGTGGCTGTTTAACGGCACCGGCATCGGGGCCAGCAACCAGTTTGAAGGCGGCGGCTTTATCCGCAGCCGGGAAGAGTTCGCCTGGCCGAACATTCAGTACCACTTCCTGCCGGTGGCGATTAACTACAACGGCAGCAACGCGGTTGAAGCCCACGGCTTCCAGTGCCACGTTGGCTCCATGCGCTCGCCGAGCCGCGGCTTTGTGCGCCTGAAATCGCGCGATCCGCGTATGCACCCGGCCATTCAGTTTAACTACATGGCCCACGAGCAGGACTGGCAGGAGTTCCGCGATGCGATCCGCATTACGCGCCAGATCATCAACCAGCCGGCGCTGGATAAGTATCGCGGGCGTGAGATCAGCCCCGGTATTGAGTGCCAGACGGACGAACAGCTGGATGAGTTTGTGCGTAACCATGGCGAAACCGCTTACCATCCGTGCGGCACCTGCAAAATGGGCAGCGACGAGATGGCGGTAGTGGACGGTGAAGGTCGCGTGCACGGCCTGCAAGGGCTGCGCGTGGTCGATGCCTCGATTATGCCGCTGATCATCACCGGTAACCTCAACGCCACCACCATTATGATTGGCGAGAAGATTGCCGATAATATCCGTGGCCGCACGCCGCTGCCGCGCAGCAACGCCGACTACTTCGTGGCGGGCGACCGCCCGGTGCGCGGCGAGCCGATGCGTGCGTAACGTCAAAAGCCGGTAGGGCACGCTTACCGGCTAGTTTTGCCCCAACCGCAGGCAGTGCGTCACCCGCTCAATCCCTTCTGTCGGCACAAAGCCTGCACGTTGGTAAAAGCGGAACGCCGCCTGCGGTGCATGCGTATAGAGATGATCAAAGCTCTGCGCGGCGTGGGTGACAATCTCGCTCAAGAGCGCGCTGCCCACTGCCTGGCTGCGATAGGCTGCGGCAACATAGAGGTGGCGCACCCGGCCTGCGCGATGCGCCTGCACAAACGGGTCGATATTCAGCCCGCAAACGCCGACCAGTTGGCCGTCAATTAACGCACCTAACAGCAATTCGCCTTGTTTATCAAAGCGGTTGTGCTGATTGAGCCAGTTCTCCTCAAGCCTGCGCAGCATATTAAATCCTTCCGCCACGCTCGCCTGTTTTAGCGGCTGAAAACCGTCGACTGCCGGGGTAATGGTGGTGATGTTTAGTGACATAACACCCTCGTTATTGATGGAGATAATCCTGGCGCAGCAGGCCAAACAGCCAGTCATTGTGCCAGCGGTTATGCAGCCAGTAGCTCTCGCGCAGCTCGCCCTCCAGCACAAACCCCACCTTTTCCAGCAGGCGGCGAGAGGGGTGATTGCCGGCGGTGACCATCGCCGTCAGCCGCCGGATGCCGCCTTTATGGAAAGCGAAATCGCACACCGCCTGTAACGACTCGCGCGCATAGCCTTTTCCCTGCGCCTCGGGAGCAAAGAGAAACCCCACTTCGGCGCAGTCCGCTTCGCGATGGATATAGCCGGTGACGCCGAGCCTTTCACCGCTCGCTCTGTCGCGCACCACCAGGCAGAGCCAGTGCGCGCTCCCCGGCTGCCAGGGCGGCAAGCGGGTGGTGAAAGCCTCCTCGATCTCCTCTGGCGTGCGCGCGTCCGAGATGTAATGCTGCACCTCATTGCTCGCCATCAGGCGGCTAAAAAAATCGCGATCCTGCGCCTCGATTTGCGTGCAGACCAGCCGTGGCGTGTCGAGGCAAAGGGCTTGAGTGTGGGCGTCTTTATTCATCTCATCGCTGCTTTGTTGGCAATCATTACAAAGAGATATATGTCAGATAGGCACCGAGGTAAACCAGAAAGCAGCCAAACCAGATCTTCCCCACCAGCTGATAATCCTCTTTTTTCACGATCTTCCCCCTGTTCAGAAGGTCCAGGTCACGGCAAGCGTGCCGGTTCCCTCATTGCGTTGCGCGACAATTGGGCTGTCGCCTGCGCGATCGCCAAGCCAGGTGTAGCCCGCGCTCAGCAGTGTTCCCCAGTGTTCGTCGAACTGATGGCTCCAGGTGAGCGAGCTGTTGACGCCGTAGAAACCGCCTGCGCGATCATAGGGGCGAAAACCGCTGCGCTGGCTCTGCCGCGCGCTGACGCCATAAAAGGTGTTGATATAGCGGCTGTCGCCAAACAGCGCGGCGGACTGGAGTGCAACGGTATCGCTGGCGCTCTGCACCGGCAGCAGCGTCACCGAGGTTTGATACTGCACGCCCTGGCTGTCGGTCAGCGGCAGCGTCGCTTTGCCTTCAACGGAGAGCCACGGGGTGATCGACCAGCCGACGGCAAACGCCGTATTCATCGTGGCATCGATTTTCCCCATCCCTTTCAGGTTATTAGCCCCGTCGCGCCAGGAGGAGTTGCTCTCGTCGCGACCAAGGCCGTAACCGAGCGTATGTTCGAGATAGAGGCCGTTATCGCTTTGCAGGTCGTAACCGATGCCCTTTTGCGAATCAATGAAGAGGGCATTATCACGCGCCTGAATCAGCGGAACGAATTGCAGGCGCTGCTTGTCTGAACCGCTATAGCGCGGCGCAGACTGTGCGCCGATACCTACAGTTACGCCATTTTGTGCCGATGGATCATCATCGGCGTGCGCCGCAGAGGCGGTGGCTGCCAGCAGGGCGCAGAGGCTATACAACGTACGTTTTCTCGTTATCATCGTCACATCTCGTCGGTGGGAAAGGGTGTGCGCAAGCGCTGAAAGGGAACATAGACAGGTCGTATCAATAAACCGTCAGCAAAGTGTTAAGAAACGGTCAAGGTGGGGAAATGGTGGCGAAAAGAGTGCTGGTGATTGAGGATGACGCGGATGCAGCAGGCGTGCTGGAGGCCTATCTGCGCCGTGAAAATTATGAGGTGACGCTGGCGAGCGACGGCCTGGCCGGGCTGGAGCTGGCGCAGCGCTGCAAGCCCGATCTGATCCTGCTCGATGTGATGCTGCCCGGCATGAACGGTAGCGAAGTGCTGGCGGCGCTGCGGCGCAAAAGCGATGTGCCGGTGATCATGGTGACGGCGCTCGGCGATGCCCCCGACCGCATTGGCGCGCTGCGTTACGGCGCGGATGATTATGTGGTGAAGCCCTATCACCCCGGCGAAGTGGTGGCGCGCGTACAGGCGGTACTGCGGCGCACGCAGCGCGCGGAAACCCAGGAGGAGGTGCTGCGCTGGCACAACCTTGCGGTCGACACCGTCGCCATTAGCGTGACCGTCACGCAAGAAGATAACCAGACGCGCGCGCTGGAGCTGACGCCGACGGAATTCTCCCTGCTTACGACACTGATGCGCCATCCCACGCGCGCTTTCTCCCGCCAGCATCTGCTGGAGCACTGCCTGCCCGAAAGCGAAGCGCTGGAGCGCGTGGTCGATACGCACGTCTACAACCTGCGTAAAAAGCTGGAAAACGCGGGCGTCAGCGGCGTGTTAAGCAATGTGCGCGGCGTCGGTTACAGGTTCTCTCAGCCATGAAAAATTCAGTTCAACAGTCGCTCTGGCGCTGGATCTGCGTACGCATCCTCGCGCTGGCGATTGGTACGGTGATCATCATCGCGCTCTGTATGTGGCTACGCTATGCCGTGCAGAACGTCTGGATTTTGCACGCCATGCCCGCGTCGGTGCGCGCCGAGTTTCTGCTACTGAAAGAGAACCCGGAGATCAATCCGACGCGCTTTCACGAAATCGTCGATACCTGGTGGGGGCTGAGCTACTCCACGCCCACTATCGCCTCAACGGACTGGATCATGGTCGGCGTGCTGGTGCTGGTGATGATCCCCTTTATCGTCTTTATGGGGCTGCGCTATGCCCGCCCGCTGACCCTGCAATTTAGCCGCCTGCGCGACGCCGCCGAAGAGGTAACGCAGGGAACATTTGGCGCACAGGCTGAGCTGGTAAAAGAGGCACCCGCCGAAATGGTGCGCTTTGCCAGCGACTTTAACGGCATGACCCGCCAGCTGGCGCGCTATGAGCGTGAACTGCGCGCCTCCCACGTGGCGATGGCTCACGAACTGCGCTCGCCGCTTACTGCCGCGATTGGTCGCCTGCAGGGGATGCTGGATGGGGTGTTTGAGCCAAGCCCTGCGCAGATGTCGATGGTGATGAAGCAATTACAACTGCTGCGCCGCTTAACGGATGAGCTGCACCTGCTCTCGCTGGCCGACGCCGGGCAGCTGATGCTCAACTGCCAGCCGCTGCTCTTAGATGATCTGCTGCGCGAACGCGCGGCGTGGATGAAACCGCAGGCCGACGCCGCCGGGTTCACCTTTACCCTGACCGCGCCAACGCCCGCGCCGCTGGAGGGCGACGCCTTCCGCTTAGGGCAGGTCTTTACCGTGCTGATGGAGAATGCGGTGCGTTACGGGCGGCAGGGCGGCCATCTGTTTATCACGCTCACATCGCAGGCGAGCGGCTATTTAATTGATTTCACCGATGACGGCCCCGGCGTGGAGGCTGATTTTCTGCCGCTGATGTTTGATCGCTTCACGCGGGCCGATACCTCGCGCGCGCGCCATTCCGGCGGCAGCGGCCTTGGGTTATCCATCGCCCAGGCGATTGTCCATGCCCACGGCGGCAGCATCAGCGCCGCGCTGCCGGAAGCGGGCGGGCTGGCGATCACCCTTCACCTTCCCCACATTGTTGAGGCGCAAGAAAAGTTGCAGCCTTGATAAAACCTTGACGAAACGTGGGCTGAATCTCGACGCGTCACGCCTGTAATAGCGCCATTACCGATCCGGAGTGGCGCTATGTCAGAACAGTTTATCCCTTACGCACGCCCGCTCGCACACAGGCTTTTGCACGCTGTCCGCGGGCTTCCTCTGCTGCTATTGCTGGCGCTGGCTGTGACCGGCTGTGGCGAGAAAAAAACCGACAAACCGGCTCCGCCGCGTCCGGTGCGTTACCTGGTCGTCGCTAATAGCGCGGCAAACCCGCAAACGGTGCGCACTGGCGAGATCCGCGCCCATGATGAGACCACGCTGGCTTTCCGCCTGGATGGCCGCATGATTTCCCGTGAGGTGGATATTGGCGCGCGGGTGCATGCCGGGCAGGTGCTGGCCTCCCTTGAGAGCGAAACCGGCAAAAACCAGCTCGCCAGCGCGCGCGCCGATGTGGAGAGTGCCCGCGCGGCTGAGCAGGTGGCGGCGCTGAATCTGAAACGGATGCAGGCGTTAATGCCCTCCGGCGCGATTGCCCGCACGCAGCTCGACAGCGCCCGCGCCGACTGGCAGTCGGCAGCATCAAAGCTGAAAAGCAGCACTGCGGCATTACGCAACGCCGAGCAGAATCTGAGCTGGACGCAGCTGGTCGCCCCGGCAGACGGCATTATCACGCGCGTGAACGCCTCTGCCGGGCAGGTGGTCAGCGCCGGGCAGGCGGTCTTTACCCTCGCCACCAGCGAGGCGCGCGACGTGGTGTTTGCCGTTGCCGACCCGCGCCAGCTGGCATCAAACGCAACGTTCACCGTTGCGCTGCTGGCGGACCCGTCGGTGAAGGCGAGCGGCAGCCTGCGCGATATCAGCCCGCAGGCCGATCCGCAGACGCGCACCTGGCAGGTGCGGCTGGCGCTGGCAAACCCGCCCGCGGCGATGGCGCTCGGTGCCAGCGCCACCATTGCGCTGCCGGAGTCAGCATCCGCAGGCTTCGCGGTGCCTGCCCCGGCATTAAGCCGCCTTGGTCAACAACCGGCGCTGTTTGTGATTGATGAGAAAAACCGGGCGCAGCCGCGCGCGGTGACGCTGGGCGGCTATAGCGCCTCATCGGTGTTTATCCGTTCCGGCCTGCGTCCCGGTGACAGAGTCATTACTGCGGGCGTCAGCAAATTGCGCGCCGGTGAGCAGGTGATCGCCGGGGAGTTACAGCCATGAAACGCTCGCGCTTTAACCTCTCTGCCTGGGCGCTGGAACATCAGCAGCTGGTCACCTTTTTTATGCTGCTGGTGATAGTGATGGGCGTGCTCTGCTATCAACAGCTGCCGCGTAATGAAGATCCGGCATTCACCATCAAAACGGCGGTCGTCACCGCTCAGTGGCCGGGTGCCAGCGTCGAAGAGACAACACAGCTGGTCACCGACGTGCTGGAGAAGAAGTTACAGGAGGTTCCACATCTCGATTTTATTGAGAGCGAAACCCGCGCTGGCAGCACAATTATCAACGTCAACCTGCGCGATGACACGCCGCCAAAAGCGGTGCCCGACATCTGGTACCAGGCGCGGAAAAAGATGCAGGACAGCGCCGCCGATCTGCCGCAGGGCGCGCAGGGGCCGCAGGTCAACGATGAGTTTGATGACACCTTCGGCACCATCTATGGCTTTACCGCCGACGGTTACTCACCGCGTGAGCTGCGCGATCGGGTGGAGACCATCCGCCGCAGCCTGATGTCGCTGAACGATATCGGCAAGATCAGCCTGATAGGCGATCAGCAGGAGCAGATTGTTATCGCCTTCTCCCCGCGTCAGCTGGCGGGAATGGGGCTCGATATTGAGCAGATCAGCACGGCGCTGAAGGCGCAAAACGCCATCGCGCCCGCCGGCACGATCCGCACCGGCGAGGATAACGTGGCGCTGCGGGTCAGCGGTGCGTTAAGCAGCGAAGCGAGCCTGCGGGCGGTGACGCTGCATATCAACGATCGCTATATTCCGCTCACCGATATCGCCACCATCACCCGCCAGGCCGCAGAGCCGCCCGCGCCGCAGTTTCGCGTTAACGGGCAACCGGCGCTGGGGCTGGCGATCTCAATGGCTTCGACCGGGAATATGCTGCGCTTTGGCAAGGCGCTGGATGCGCGCATGGCGCAGATCCAGGCCCAGCTGCCACACGGCATTGAGATGGTGAAAGTGGCCGATCAGTCGCAGGTGGTGAGCGGGGCGGTGAGCGGTTTTGTCCGCGTGCTGGTAGAAGCGGTGGTGATTGTGCTCGCCGTCTCTTTTGTCTCGCTGGGCCTGCGCGCGGGCCTGGTGGTGGCCGCCGCCATTCCGCTGGTGCTGGCGATGACCTTCGCCGGGATGATGCTCGCCGGGATCGGCCTGCAACGCATCTCCCTCGGCGCGCTGATTATCGCGCTCGGTCTGCTGGTGGATGATGCGATGATCACCGTTGAAACCATGGTCGCGCGCCTGGAAGCGGGGGAGTCGCGCAGGCAGGCCGCCACCTATGCTTTTAAAACCACCGCCTTTCCGATGCTCACCGGCACGCTGGTGATGATCGCCGGATTTATTCCCGTCGGCTTTGCCGCCTCCAGCGCCGGGGAGTACTGCTACTCGCTGTTTGCCGTGGTGCTGATCGCGCTGCTCTGCTCGTGGGTGGTGGCAATCCTCTTCTCCCCGCTTACCGGCACCTGGCTGCTGCCCGCGCGCATTGATAAGCATGGCGATCGCGTCGGCAGGCTGAAGCGCGGCTATCAGGCGCTGCTGCGCCTCGCGTTGCGCTGGCGGCTGACCACGCTGGCACTGGCGCTGCTGGCGCTGGGGTTGTCGCTGGTCGGCACCACCTATTTGCAGGGGGAGTTTTTCCCCGCCTCCGATCGCCCGGAGCTGCTGGTGACGCTCTCGCTGCCCGCGAACGCCTCGCAGACCGAGACGCAAAAGCAGGTGGAGCGCCTGGAGCGGGCGATGACCGGTAATGAGGATCTCGATCGCTACAGCAGCTACGTCGGCTCCGGCGCGGTGCGTTTTTATCTGCCGATGGATGTTTTGCAGGACAACGAAAACACCGCGCAACTGGTGGTGGTGGCAAAAGATCTCGCCGCCCGTGACCGGCTGCGCCAACAGCTGGAGACGCTGCTGGCAAAGCAGTTCAGCGCGATTACCTCTCGCGTGTCACCGCTGGAGCTGGGGCCGCCGGTGGGCTGGCCGGTGCGCTACCGCGTGAGCGGACCGGATTATGCAAAAGTGCAGACGCTGGCGCATCAGCTGGCGGCGCAGATTGGCGGCTCGCCGCTGGCCCGGGAAGTGAACCTGACCGCCGGGGAGCCGGAGCGGATGATCCGCTTACAGGTTAATCAGACCGCCGCGCGCGCCGCGGGCGTCTCCTCGGAAAGCATTGCCCAGATGCTTAATACCGTCTGGTCCGGCGCGACGCTGACCACGGTGCGGGATAACGATCGGCTGGTGGACGTGGTGCTGCGCGGTAACGATCGCGAGCGGCTCGATATCGGTACGCTCGGCACATTGATGCTGCCGACGTCTAACGGCACAAAAATTCCGCTGAGCGAAGTGGCGACGCCGGAGTGGGGGCTGGACGACCCGGTGATCTGGCGTCATCAGCGGCTGCCCTTTATCACCGTGCAGACGGATCTCGCGCCCGGCCTGCGTGCGGAAGCGGTATCATCCGGCCTGCGCCCGACGGTGGATAAGCTGCGCGCCCAGTTGCCTGCCGGGTATCGTATTGAGGAGGGCGGCACCGTTGCCGAGTCGGACAAGGGCAACGGCTCGGTGTATGCCGTGCTGCCGGTGACGCTGATTATTATGCTGCTGCTGTTGATGGTTCAGCTTCAGCGCTTCTCGCGCATGCTGCTGGCCGTCACCATGGCACCGTTTGGCCTGCCGGGAATTGTGCTGGCGATGTTGCCGACCGGCACGCCAATGGGGTTTGTCGCGCTGCTGGGGGTGATTGCGCTGGCGGGGATGATCATCCGCAACGCGGTGATCCTGATTAGCGAAGTGGACAGCAATCTGCACCTTGGGATGCAGCCTGATGAGGCGATTATCGCCGCGTCGGAGCACCGCGCGCGGCCGATTATGCTGACCGCCTGCGCGGCGATCCTCGGCATGATCCCCATCTCCCATCAGGTGTTCTGGGGGCCGATGGCCTACGCCATTATCGGCGGGCTGCTGGTGGCAACACTGGTGACGCTGACGGTGTTACCCGCCGCGTTCAGCCTGGTGCTGCAACTGAGCGCCCGCTTAGCCCCTGCGCATCGGGCGGCAGATAAAGATTAAGGCCACCGCGCTACAGAGCGGGAAAATCGCCAGCTGCAACCAGGGGTAGATCGCCTCAACCGAGGGGGTTAACGCCCGGTCGAGCTGGCTGCCAAACAGCAGGTTGCCCGCCAGCACGGCAAAACCGCCCGCCGTCGCCAGCGCGCCATAGTGCGCGCCGAGCGTGGCGTCGTCAGCGAACCACGGCACCATATCTTTCGCCGCAGGCACCAGCAGCATCTGTCCGAGGGTTAATAACGAGACGAAGCTGATGGCGGGCAGCAGCCGCATCCAGCCCGCAGGCGGCGTGCTGGCAGCGCAAAGCGCGACGCTGGCAAAGCTTGCAGAGATGAGCAAAAAGCCCACCGGCATCATGCGCGCGGCACCAATGCGGCGCGTTAAGCGGGCGAGGGGCAGTTGCAGGGTGATAATTAGCACCGAGGCCAGCATAAACAGCGGCCCGAGATCTTTTTCGCTACCGCCCGCGCGCTGGATCTCAACCGGCAGCGCCAGGTAGAGCTGGTTGTAGCTCAGTAACCAGGAGCTGTAGGCGAGGATAAAAGCGACAAAGCGCGGCTGGCGAAAGGTGGTCCACCACGGTGTGACCGCCAGCGTCTGGCGTTTTGGCGGCGCGGGCGGCAGGCAGAAGAAGAGCACAATCAGCGCCACGACAAACACGCCAGCACCTGCTAACGCCACCTGGCGAAAGCCGAGGCCGGTCATCAGCGCGCCCGCTACCGGGCCGAGCACCGCGCCGAGTTCGCCGCAGACGGCAAAAAGCGCAAACCACTCGGCGCGGCTGCGCTTGCCCTGGCTTTCGCTCTGGGCTCCGGCGCGCGCCAGTAACGCTTCAATCGAGGGGGAGAAGAGCGCGCCGCCGATGCCGGTCAGGCAGGCTCCGACAATGATCGGCCCCAGCGAGTGGCCAAAGGCCAGCATCAGATAGCCCGCGACGCGGATAATGCAGCCGCAGAGGATAATGACGCGCGCGCCAAAGCGGTCCGATAACGCGCCGCCGATAAAGAACATCCCCTGCTGCGAGAAGGTGCGCAGCCCAAGCACCAGGCCGATCAGCCCGCCGGAGAGCAGTAAGTCATCGCGCAGGAAGATCGCCAGGAAGGGCACCACGGCGTAGAAGCCGATATTAAAAACAAACTGGCTACCGAGTAAAACAGGCGGCCAGAGCTGTTTCGCTGGCCGCGGGTGGGGAAAAGACATGCGAAAATCCTGACGTCAGGCGATGAAGTGGATATGGTTTTTGTCATGGCAGGGCGATGGCGTGATTTTCGCCTTCACGCGAAATACCTCCCACAGCAGATCTTCGGTGAGGATCGCCTGCGGCGTTCCGCTCGCCACCACAGTACCGTGCTGCATCACGATCAGGCTGTCGCAAAACATCAGCGCATGGTTGAGATCGTGAATGGCGACGATGCTGGTCACCGGTAGTTCGCTGATAAGCTTCATCAACTGGAGCTGGTGGTGAATATCGAGGTGGTTGGTCGGCTCGTCGAGCAGGATCTCTGACGGCATCTGCGCCAGCGCGCGGGCAATATGGACGCGCTGCCGCTCGCCGCCCGAGAGCGTCAGCCAGCCCTGCTGGCTTTTCTCCAGCATGTCGACGCGTGCCAGCGCCGCGGAGATGGTCTCACCATCCTCCGTGCTCCAGCTGGAGAAGGGGGAGTGGTGCGGAATACGCCCCAGTTTGACCACGTCGCGCACGCGCATATTGGCATCGGTCATGCCGTGCTGCTCAACGAACGCTACCCGGCGGGCGAGCTGCTTTTTGGGCAGCCGGTGAAGGTTCTGCCCGTCGAGCAATACGCGTCCTTTATGCGGGCGGCGCAGACCCGCCAGCACGCGCAGCAGGGAGGATTTCCCCGAGCCGTTTGGCCCCAGCAGGCCCACCGTTTCGCCACGCGCAACCGTCAGTGAGACATCGTTGACGATCACTTTTTTACCCACCTTCCAGGTGATGTTTTCAGCGGCGATGCTCATTAGCGATTCCTTGAACGGTAAATAATAAAGGCGAAGAACGGCACGCCGACCAGCGCGGTGACGACGCCCACCGGCAGGCTCTGCGGGGCAATCAGCATGCGCGATGCGATATCCGCCAGCACCATCAAAATCGCGCCCGCCAGCGCACAGGCCACCAGCAGCCTGCGGTGCAGCGGCCCAAAGAAGAAGCGCATCATATGCGGCACTACCAGCCCGACAAATCCGATGGAGCCAGCCATGCTGACAATGGTGGCGGTGATCAGCGCCGTGGTGGTAAACAGCGCGAGGCGCACCCACGGCACGGCGATACCTAACGAGGCCGCCGCATCATCACCGAAGGTGAAGGCATCCAGCGCCCGCGAGTAGTAGAGGCAGATCGCCAGACCAATCAGCACCACGATCAGCACCAGCTGGAACTCCGGCCAGCGTACGCCGCTAAAGCTGCCCAGCAGCCAGAACATTACGTCGCGCGCCTGCTGGGCGCTGGCGGAGGTGCTGATGGTATACGCCGTGACAGCGTTAAAGAGCTGCGAAGCGGCCACCCCGGCTAAAATGGTGCGCTCGTTGCCCCCGCGTGCGCCGTTGGTGAGAAACGCGACAAAAGCAAAGGCGGCGAAGGCTCCGGCAAAAGCGCCCGCCGAGAGCGATACCGCACCCGCGCCAAGACCGAGCACCACCACGGAGACCGCACCGGTCGATGCGCCCGCCGAGACACCGAGCACGTACGGCTCGGCCAGGGCGTTTTTCAGCAGGCTTTGCAGCACCGCGCCGCAAATCGCCAGCCCGGCGCCACAACAGGCAGCGACCAGCGAGCGGCTGAGGCGGAAATCCCAGATCACGCTTTCATAGATGCGGTTGAGCGGCTCGGCGGTGAGCCCAAGCTTATTGCCAATCGCATAGAAAACGCTGGGTAACGGAATTGCCAGCTCACCGACGCTGGCTCCTACCGCAATCACCACCACCAGCAGCACAACGGCAAGCAGCGCGGCACTACTTAACCACAACGTTTGTCGCGTTGGGTGCAACGCTGCCATCAATTAAGCCCCATCTTTCTCAGCTGTTCAGCAACCTGCTCTGCGCCGTAGATGGTGCGAATGGTGGGGTTCATCGCCTGTCCATCCATCACCACGATATGGCCTTTTTTCACTGCCTCAAGCTGGCTGACGGCGGGATCGCTCTTCAGAAACTTAATCTTCTCCTGGGCGTTATCCAGCGCCCAGCGGTTGCGGTCGAGGCTGGAGACGACAATCACATCCGGGTTAGCGGCAATAATGCTCTCCCAGCCAACGGTCGGCCACTCAGTTTCGGTGGTGATGGCGTTATGGCCGCCGAGCACATTGGCGATAAAGCCGGAGGCGCTGTTTTTGCCGCCGACGTAGGCGTCAGCAGAAGGGGATGAGCTGGAGAACCAGAAGACGAAGGAGAGATCTTTTTTGTTTTTACCAAACTCTTTACGCAGATCGGCTTCGCGCTTTTTGAAGTCGGCAACCAGCGCCTGGCCGCGATCTTCAACGTTAAAGATCTTCGCGAAATCCTCGATCTCCTGGTAGAGGTAGGTCATGTCCCACAGCTTCTGGCGGCTGCCGTACATATCGCCGGTGCCCTTTTTGGTGGCGCACATGCCCGGTGACATATAGCTGTTAACGCCGACGGTGGCGAGATCTTCGCGCTTCGCCACTTTACTCTCTGGCCCCAGCAGCAGCGGTGATTGCGCGGCAACGAAATCCGGGGTTTGCGCCAGCACCGACTCCAGCGTCGGGATCTCTACCGTCAGGGTTTTGATCTTCGCATTTTTGTCCGCCAGCTGCGGCAGGACTTTGGTCGGCCAGAAGGCGGTGGCGGCGATTTTATCCTCTAAGCCGAGCAGCAGCAGGATCTCGGCGGTGTTTTGCCCTAACGCGACCACGTGCTCAGGGGCTTTGGTGAAGGTCTCTTTGTAGCCGCAGTTTTCAAGGGTGAGGGGATATGTGGTGGCATAAGCAGAACTTAATGAGGCAAGCGCCAGCCCCAGCGCGCAGAGAACCTTCTTCATTCAACACTATCCTTCATTAACATTATGGTGATTTATGGGATCATCGAAATAGTTTCGCAATGATAATGAATCCTATTACGAATGCGAGATCTTCTTTGCGCGAAGGGTTCAAATTTGTTTTATGAATGAATTTTTGAGGATTCATATTTAGTGTAAATATGATTATTTAATTTAAATTTCGCTCCCTTTTGGTCGATAACTCTTTTAAGGCAATTCGCATTTTATGCGGTGCCACATCGTTTTGTCGCTCTATCACCCAAGGGATCACTATGTCAGTCAGGCGTTTTTCATTGCTCGTTTTTGGTCTGTTACTCTCTATCTTCCTTATCAGCTCCGCGTCTAACCTCTGGTCGCTTACCCGCAGTAACGACTCGCTGGATAACGTAAACAAAGAGATCCGCGTGGTGCTGTCGGTCATCGATCCGATTAACCATAGCCGTACCCTGCGCGTACGCCTGATGGAGGCGATGATTAACGCCTCGCTGGGCGATAGCCAGAAAGCCCAGGCCTCCCTTGAGAGCGCCAATGAGGTGATGCAAAAAGCTTCGTCGGCGTTCAATAACTATCTCGCCGCGCCGCGCGTTGCCGGTGAAGATGCGCTTGCTACGCCGTATCGCCGGGCCTGGCAGAACTATGTTGATAACGGCTTACGTCCGCTGATGGATGCCGCGAAAAACAACGACACCGCGCGCTTTAACCAGCTGGTCAGCACTACCATTCCTCAGCTGGATCGTCAGTTCGAGATCACCCTTGATAACCTGCTGGCGTTCCGTGAAAAGTATGCCCAGCAGCTGAACAATGAGGCGCAGAGCCGCTTCGTTAACGGCATGGTGACCCTCGGCGTCTTTGCGCTGCTGTTTACGCTGATCATTGTGGGGATCTTTATCCTGCTGCGTCGTCGTGTGCTGTCACCGCTGGATGCCGCGCGCCTGCACTGCCAGAAAATGGCGGCGGGCGAACTGAATCTGCCGGTGGTTTCCAACTCGAAAGATGAGATCGGCGGCATGATGAGCGCGCTGGAGCAGATGCGTCTCTCGCTGGTGCAGATCATCTCTCAGGTGCGTAACTCCAGCCAGAGCGTGGCTTACGCCGCAGAAGAGATCGCCGCGGGTAACACCGATCTGTCGGCGCGTACCGAAGAGCAGGCCGCCTCGCTGGGGCAGACCGCTGCCAGCATGGAAGAGCTGACCTCAACCGTGAAACACACCTCTGAAAACACTCAGCAGGCCAACAGCCTGGCGGGGAATATGCGCAGCGCGGCGCAAGAGGGGAATGCGATTGTTGAAGAAGCCGTGGTGTCGATGAAGGAGATCGAAACCAGCTCCGGCAAGATCGGCACCATTATCGGCATCATTGAAGATATTGCATTCCAGACCAATATCCTGGCGCTTAACGCCGCCGTCGAAGCCGCGCGCGCAGGCGAGCAGGGGCGTGGTTTTGCGGTGGTGGCAACCGAAGTGCGCAACCTCGCGCAGCGCTCCTCCGTGGCGGCGAAGGAGATCAAAGAGCTTATTGAACTCTCTGGCCGTCAGGTGCTGGTGGGCAGCGATCGCGTTACCAGCGCAGGCGAGAGCATGCAGCGTATTATCAACTCGGTGAAGCAGGTTTCCGAACTGATGTCGGAAATCGCGCTCTCCACCGGCGAGCAGAGCCGTGGGATCGATCAGATCAACCTCGCGGTGGCGCAGATGGATACCGTGACCCAGCAGAACGCCGCGCTGGTTGAAGAAGCCTCTGCCGCAGCCTACTCGCTGAAAGAGCAGTCTCAGCTGCTGGAAGAGGCGGTAGCGGTGTTTAAGCTCAGCTAATCAGGTGCTGCCGTTAACTTGAGGCCAGCCATGTTATGTGGCTGGCTTTTTTTATGGGCTTTTTATATTTTTCTGGCAATTAATATAGGGCCGTAACTTAAAAATTCATCTAACGCATCAATATAAAAAATAATCTGAATTTTAGTTTTCTGCTTATTCCCTCTGCGCAGCGGTGACGAGATTTATTGATAATCCTGCGCTGTTATTTTTGAAAGGGAATAAATGATGACTACAGGACGTAGAGAGGGAACATTGCGTCTGATGACGCTCGGTGAAATTGCCATGGCACGTCAATTTTACGGCGATGCGATTGTATATAGCCGCGTCTGGATCCACTGCGAAAGCTACTTCCCGTTTGGGCTGCAGCATCCGGATTATGTTATGGCGCCGAATGGGGAGATTTGGTACAGAAAAGAGCGTTATAGAGATGACTTTTCTTTGCCTTCTACGACCCTGCAAGAAAAACATACCTTCATCCATGAGTTAGGGCACGTGTGGCAGCATCAGCATGGTCAATGGGTGCGCATCCGAGGAGCTTTTAGCTGGGCAGCAAATTATTTTTATCAACTCGACAGAGAAAAGCTTACAGATTATTCCCTTGAGCAACAGGCCTCTATTCTGGCGGATTACTGGTTGCTTCATATTCATGGTATTAATGTTTGGCAGCTATTTCAGAAACATAATCAACCAGGACGATATTGCGGAAAAGATGATATTCGTGATATCCCGACGCTGTATCGAAAAATCATTACAGGCAGAGGGTAAGGATGATGAGAGCAAGTTTGCTATTGATGGGCGTGTGCATGCTATCTGGCTGCATCGGTTTTCTTGACAAAATGACACGAGAAGTGCCGACAAATCTATTTTTGATGAATCATGAAGTTTGCGCAGTCTCGATCATGAAACCCGGCGAAAAGATGGTCTCGGCTGAGATTTTCAGTACTGATGAAGGAAAGCGTTTTGAACTCTTCCCGGATAAGCCGCGTTATATTGCTGCGGGTGATTGCCTGCCCATGTTTAGCACTGCATTCAGGGCAGGGGAAAAATATGCTTACTACTGGAACGTTGTACCTGTCAAAGGTGATGCCTACCTCATCACTGCCCAATTTACCCTTTCCATCGATAGCGCAGGGCATCTTTCAGTGAGCGATACCTCAATCCGCTGACTGGCTTTCAAGATATTTATCCACCAGATTCGCGGTATAAGTGCTGGCCATCAGAATATCCCAGCAACGCATGGCAAAGGTTTCATCATCAGGAATAGTTTCTCCGACGAGGGTGTTGAGTTCATTCTCTGTCACGGACAGCCCGCTTTTGTACTCAGGGTAATCTTTCATGAATTGCCCGACTGTCGTGTCGCCATTTGCCAGTTTTGCAACATCCTCGAGCGTATTATCAAAACGACTGGTGACAAGAGGCACTCCCTTCGCCGGGGCTTTCCGCGGTAGGCGCAGTAGCCTGACCCACAAATCGTGGTTGCGGCTTTGCTGTTTTATCATTTTCTCTACTTCGATGGTTGTCAGGTCACCCGGGAGGTAAGTCCTGGCCCGGGTAAAAAAGCTTCTGGTATCACGCATTCTTTCGCTGAAGTAAAAAGGATAGGCCGTCACTTTTTTGTTCAGGATATTCGCCAGAACTTTGCCGGTGGGTAACGAGCCAAAGGCGCTAAAACAGGAGTTAAGCCTGATTTCTTTTATTTTCGACCAGTCCACTTTGGATGTTTCACGCAGCCCCAGGCCACGAATCACCTCTGCAAGCTCAGAGGCATCCATCGCATTAACGCCCGATGCAGCACCATGTGCCGTAATGATTAATTGATTGCCGTTAACGACAAAACTGGCGTCCTGTCCCAGCAGCGACTTCATGCGAAGATTAGTCGGTGAGATATTACCGGCATAGACTTTGCGGTTTTTAAAAATCTCATCGGAGAACTGTTCTGCTTTGACAATAGCTTTATTGATTGGCAGACCCGCATCCAGATGTCCGGGGTTGACCATAAAAAACTCACCGTTACCCAGGCTGTACATGACATGTCTTGACGATGAGGCATCGGATGTCTTATCAAAAATGATCAATTGACCTTTGGGCACGTTTGCCAGCTGTTTTTTCTTAATCAGGACGGCATTCGTTAATAAGTTGGTTACGGGCTGATGAACAACGCCAGTGGTGGTAGTGGATAACAGGGGCGTTAATAGATCTTTCAAAGCCCTGGCCTGCTCTTCTGCCAGCTCCCCTGATTTGCTGAGAAATTCAGTGGTAGTGGTGGCGATATCGCTGCTGTTCGCTGCCGATAACGGGGCATCTTCTGCAAGAGATTTTAATGAAGGGGAGTCAAGCTGCAGCCCTTTCGGTCTGCCCGCGATAAGCTGCAAGTCTGGTAACTGAGCATTTCCCCTGCGCCTGAACGTCCCGTTCACAAACTCGCCAAGCTGTTCTGCGGTTAATATTCGTTTGCCCTCACCGAGGCTGCTGTTAAGTACGCTATTTTTCACACCGGCGAAGCGGCCATTACCCAGGCTTACCATAATATGGATCGGGCGCGGTCCTTTGGCCGGTAAATTAGGATCAACCTCCATAAACATCAATATTTCGCCCTGTTTTACGTTAAGCAGATTCTCATGACTATTGATGGTGTGACTACTTGCAAAGAGACCATCCACATTGCCTGGGGAGGAGGCGCTAGCGCGCTGGTATTTTGTTGCCTGACGTATGCCGGTACGTAGTGTTATGGCCGGGCCTTTACTTATAAGTTCGGCATTCTCAAGAAGAGTAACCGCATAATCCCAACTGATATCGGATGCCTGGCTTGTTAACCTGCTACGCCTTGCCGCCTCGCGTACAGGATTGGCCTGCTCAATGGTGTCGAATGCCATTTTTTTATTGGTGCTAGCGATGGCAGCAACATCATCGACACTTTTTTTAGGAAAATACCAGATAGGTCGCTTGAGGACCAATGCATTAGGCAGTTGGCTATTGGGCCCGCGCACGAGATAAGGACTATAAGACCCGTAATCTATTTTTACCTTACGCAGTTCGTTCAGGGGATAATCAGCGTATTTTATAAGCTTTCTTTCGGACGTAATATTGGCATACTTTTGAGCCCACATTTCCTCGGGCATAATGATTGGGCCGCTTAACTCTGGATAGAGTCCATTAAACTGTCCGGCAGTAATATCAAAAGCGTAATCTCTGCCTTTTTTTGTACCGATCAGCACGAAATGATTGGTTGCTGAAGTATCCATGCCGTTAACAAAAAAAGCCATGCCCCGGCATCTGATGTTTGTAAAATCCTTTTTTTTCATAAAAGTAGCCATGGTTGTAATAACAAGTTCACATTTTTCAGACGGGGATAATATTGCGCCACTTAATCCGCCGGTTTTTTTTATTTCTTCAAGATATGCTGCGGCATTAACATCTGGAGTACTGATAATATTTTCAAAGACTTTTTCCTCTTTTAATCCTTCTCTCATCGGTTGCTCACCCATAGTAACCAGTGGGTACTTTATTTCACCGCCACGTAACCCACCATAATTTTTATTTATTACCCAGTTGCCATCTTCTAAGATAACCGGTTCACCATAACTAAAACGCCCTGGATTATTAGGGTCAACAGTTCGCCAGGTGTGCGCATAATCATCCCAGCGTATTTGGTAAAGGTTACCATCAGATTTAATAAAATAATTCCCATTCATTACACTATCAGCTGGTTTGGTATAAACGTCAGTGCCGTGTATATGAGTCTTTGACAAATCATCAAGCGAAATACTTGTGTTTATGTATTTATCAGGAATGCCTCTGCTCTTTACTGCTCCATGGAAATCAGCGTTAATGATATTGCTAAGGCCAGCGGTAAGTTTCTTTTTAGTGAAAGAGATCTTTGATAAATCGCCTAAAGTAACAGGTGAAACAAGATCAATGAGTGCATTGGCGCTGATTTTCGCGAGCCCCGATGCGTTGATGAGGCCTTGTTTGCCCATCTGTTTAATTACATATTTCTGCAAGCCCTTTCCTGCTAACCCAATTTTTCTCCCTTCACCAATTATTTTACCCATCCCCTTTGCATTTTTAAGCAGTGAAGCCGTTTTAGTTCCCGCCTGGGAAGCAACAAAGCAAATGCTTACGACATCAAGAATAATTGAAGTAGCATCAACCTTGTGCTCTGGGTCATTTATTGAACCACGTATCTCAGCATAAAAAGGAATGACTATGTTAGCGATTTTCTCAAATAGTGACGACTGGTATAAGGACGTTTTTCGATTTGTGGCGGAGCGGTTCAGTACATCATGAAAAGCTTTATTCAGGGTTTCTAATAGTGTTTCTTGTGGTTGCTCAGTGTTAAGTGAAAAATCATAGGTCAAACCATAATATGCGCGATCTTTAAAAGGATTGTCATAGGTGATACCATCGCGATCCTTGTATAAGATGTTTTTGATTAAATCTTCGTACTCTTTCTTTTTTCTGGCTTCCACAGTGTGGTATTTGCCAGCCTTTTTGTTTTTATTATTGGGTTCAAAGTTTTTAAGAAAGAAGGATTCGAGGAAAACGGACTCAACCCCGTGATAATGTGTTTTCTCCGGAGTCAGGTTAGCTATTGCTTTTAACCAGATATTTCCCATCATCTCTTCACGAGATAGTACCCGGCTAAAAAGAGATTCAGGGAAAAGAGAGAAGAAAACCCAGCGGCCATCTTCCAGTTCAATAAATAACATTCCGCCGTCATGTTTATCATTAATATTAGTTGACTGTAGTACGTTAAAATAGAAGCGTTTTTTTACCTTAGATGTGATCTCATTCAAAGAGAGATCGGATGACAGGAGGAAGTTTTTGGTATTTTCGCTAGCCTCGTAATTGCTGTATTTTTCCTTGTAGGTGACGAATTGTTGATAATACTCGCTATCAGAGTTGAAGTGTTCGCTACCTAACATGTGTGCTAATGGGGTATACCCTTCTGGCATTTCCTTAATTTTCTTTAGTGGGTTCAATAAATAGGCATCGGAATAATAAACATTAATAATATCATCTATATCCATCGACTTTAGGGTGCGAAAGTTGCCGTTGTTTTTTAATAACCAGTAGAGTAAAGGGGGTAATAAGTGATTAGCTTCAGAGTCATCATCCTCTGGATAATTTTCCTGGTAAATTCTCTCTGCTTCTTTATTGCTCCATTCTATATCCTGGTAGCTATTTTTCAATGACGGCCACTGAATTGATGACTGCTCGATTTGTTCTATTAATTCCTGGCTCAGCGTATGGCGCTCAATGAGTTGTGCTATCATCGTTTGCGAAATGTTCAATGTTTTTAATTTATCGAGTTCGACTTGGGTATAAGCCTCTGTTGCGGAATTTCTTATGGCAATTTTCTGTAAGGTGAAATCAATTAGTAACTCTTCAGCTATGCTTACATCATCATTAAATCCTGCTAGTTTTTTCTTATCAGCAAGGGCTTTTTTCACATAGTCAATACTGATATTTACCAGACGATAATTTTTGTTATAGTCGTCTATGACTTTTTGGTATTCAGCTTTCCGATCGAGCGTTTGTTTCCTCAGGGTACTGAGTTGTTTGATTCTGGTTTGGTGCGTATTAATTGTTAGCTTAAGGGCGTCTATATTCTCCTGGGCTATTGGTTTATCAATTGATAATGGCCTCTCAAAAAGGAAATCAAGCCAGTAAGATATATCTTTCATGCGGGCAGAGATGGCGTCATATTGTTCTTTAATCTGTCGATCAATAGCCGCAGTGCTGAGTTGGGTAATCTTTTTCCTGGCCTCATCAGCCGCAACTTTAGCTTGTCGTGCGGCATATAAATAAGAACTCTCTTCTGCATCGCTGGAGAACTCTTCTCGATATAAATTGAGTAGATTTTGATTCCAGTTATACTCTTCTTTTTTACTACCCTTATCAGGATTATAATAAGCAATGGATTTTTGTAGTTCTGATACTTTATTACTTAAGGAGATTATATTAACGAGAGCTTCGCTAGCCGGTTTTTCATAGAGTCGATAAAATCCCTGCTCCAGTGCTTTCTGTAAGTTATATAGTAAGTCATCCAGCGATGTGAAATTATCTCGCCATAATATGGAATATAATTTTTCTTGCGTTTCGTTATCAAGCTTAGCATCCTCGATGCTTTTTAGAAGAGTATCGAGATCGAATGCGTCTGATATCAGTTCTTCATCAAAATAGTACCATTGACTGTTCTCCTTGAGGAGAATGAAAAACTTACGAATACCATCGCTAATGATGGTTACCCCTCCTGCATCTGGCGTTATCCAGCTGAAATGCCAGTACCGATTTTGCAGATAGATATAATATTCGCCTGTTTTATCTTGATATACAACGCCCTCTACGCCTGGTCCTGAGCCAGCAGGGCGCACAGACGAATCAACATCCCATTTTTTCATCTCGCCAATTAAATCTGTCGATAATGTGGCAGGCGTTATACTGTTGTCTGTATCATACGCATTATCCTTTGTTTGCAAGGGAATCCATACGCCAGTGGTTTCATTATAATGTACGTTAATATACTCACGCGTGCCGGCTTCATGTATTTTCCAGGTTTTAAGTTTTTCAGAACCACGAAGGAGAATAGATGTGATATGCCAGTAATATCCGTTTACCTGTATATAATGCTGACCCGTGGATTTGTCGAGGAATAACCCGTTATCTAATTTTTGTAATTGTTCGGATGTAACTTTAGCAGCGTTATTAGCACTAAAAAAACCTTGATGTAATCTTCAATGCTAAAATTACCTGCGTTTTTCATAGTCAGGGGTTGTGTGTTAAATGACGGTGCTATCCCCCATTGTTGATTGATTTTCCTTATGTTGATGACTTTTTTCTGCCGAGGGTCATCAAAATTCAAGGTGATAGCCGCTGTTGAACTTCCTGTGATAATGACTGGCCAATAAATACCGTTAAGATAAATATAGTTTTTATGATTTTTACTGTCTGTGTAAATCTGCGACTCTTTACCGCCAGTCATGTTGTTATAATAAAAAGCACTATGGGTTGACCAGCTTTTAACCTCTTTATAAAGTTCAGGTGTTGCTGTGCTGTTAGATAATCCTGCTGAAGAGTCAGCATTTTTGCTAACCTCTTTTTCTGAATTTGTAGTGGATTCGGCACTTTCCTCTTGCGGATTTCCAGGCTTAACAGGAAGGGCGGGATAATTATTTTTTGTATTGTCATTTTCGGCTGCTGACCACGTATTATTTTTGAGATGAACCTCTATTTTTATTTCGCTCTCTCTTTTATAGGGATTTAAAGTGATGACCGCTTTCTGATTCTCTTTGAAATCAATGGGCCAGTATTGTTTATTTATACAAATATAAAAGTTGCCGTCCGCATTATAAACTGCTCCCTCGTGTCCATTTTTGAGGCCGGAGTCCAGGAAGCCACGTCCGGTAGCCAGGTTCTCGACGAGACCTTTTAAACTGCCGGAAACCTGAGAGGAGATAATTTTATTATCCGCCTTATCCGGCGTGGTATTCAGCGCGACGCCCGTCCGGGGCGTTCCACTGTCCGGTGCGAATCTTTTTATCCGACCGCTGCGGGATAATGACGGCACTTTTCTTTTATCGTTTCTGGCCTGGTCGGTGCCAGCGTCTGCAGGCGTTTCGCTCTGCGACGTTGTTGATTCATTCGTCTTGTTACTCGCAATAACTACATCGGCGGTGGCTTCAGCTGCAGTATCGTCTGCGGTTTCAGCTATGGATTGTTCTGTCTCTGAAACATCTTCTTCCTCAATATTCGCCATGCTGGACTGTTGCAGCATGCGGTTAATTCTCTCGCGCCGCGCATTTGCCGCCTGCTCCCAGGCTTTCTGCATCGCACGCTCCGCGCTGGCCCGTACCACCGCGTTAACGCCGGCGTAACCGCCATACGCGAGGCCGAACCACAGCGCTTCCTGCGGCAGGTCGACAACTACTTTTTTTGTCAGCGCTCTGGCGTAGGTTTTTTTACCCCTAATCAGCTGGCTGCCGACGACGGTGGCGGCCACGCCGTACCCGCCTGCGGGTGACAGCGAGAGCGTCAGCCGGAACGCCAGCTTCGACAGCTCCTGATGGATAAGCCGGTCCCGTGCGCTGCGCCCCGGCGGCCCCTCCCCCAGCCGCACGCGGTTCATTGCCCTCAGGCTTTTGTTCAGCGTCCAGCCGGTTCTTGCGCCGCGCAGGGCGACGCGCACGGGCAGGGAAACCGGCCCGGTCAGCAGTTTCAGGCCGCCTGACATCGCCGCTGACAGCGCGCCGGTGAGGATCTTTTTCTCCGCCCAGTGCTGAACATCCGCGGAGATACTGCGGGTGCCCGCGAGGATCTCCTCCGCCGTCGGCGGGTAGACCGTTGTCCCTTCCGCGGTATGCTTTAACGCCATGGCGACGCGTTTCAGCAGGCCCTCTGCCTGCGGATCGTCAGGCCCTGCAAAGTGCTGGCGGTGCTTACTGAGCAGCTCAGTGAATAATTGATCGAAGCGTTCATTTGCGCGGGTGCGCTCATCGCCCGCCAGGCCCGCAAGATAATCCTGGCGCAGCGTCTGCGCCCACTCCGCGATGCCGCGCGCCAGCATGCCGCTGCGGGAGAAGTTATCCGGCGCATGGCCGGTGAGCTGAATGGCCTGCGTTTTGACCTGGTGCTTCAGGGTTTTCAGCGTCATCAGCCACTCACCGGCCTTCTCCTGCAGTGCTTTTCCGCCCTCATGCCCGTGGCCGCTCAGCCGCACGGCGGCGGCGTTCAGCTGACGCCCGAGACCGGCCAGCTGCTCGGCGGCCCGGATCACCGTTTCATCCATGCGTGAAATCGCCTCAGCGCTTCCCGGCACCGGGTGTGCCCGCAGCTCATCACTCAGGGCAAAGTAAAAGTCGTTGAACCAGGTTGTTTCCGCAAGGCGGGTGAGGGGAGAGAGCAGGGCCTCCATCTGCCTGGCGGCATTGTCTGCGATCAGCTGCCAGCGGGCTGTCTCCTCATTAATCCGTTGCGAAACAAGCGTATCCAGCAGGGGTGACTCGCGCGCGTCGGTGATTTCGCGGCTGACGTTTTGCTGCTGCTGTACCGCCTCCTGGCGTACCCAGGCATAACCCGGCAGGAGCCTGAGCCGCCGCTCTGCCTGCTGAATCTCATCAAGCAGAAGCAGGGCGGTGTTGCTGATGGCCTGGCGGGTGCCTTCGCTGAGGGCAGGGGCTCGTTGCAGGGTATGTTTCGTTTTTGACGCTGCCCGGCTGACTTTGCTGCCGGAGGTTTTCGCCAGCCAGACAGAGGTTGCCCTGACCGCACGCCCTTTTTTGCGCCCCCTGTCCCAGACCACTTTTTTAATTTTGCCCGTTAACCCGGACTCTTCCCTCTGCGCAGGCCGGGGGGCAGCTGGCGCAGGCTCTGTGCGCTGTTTTTCCTGTAAAAGACGCACGGCAACCGAGCCCAGTGCATCCGCCAGCGGCACCATGCTCCCGGCAAGCCTGGCGCGCGCGGAGCCGCCGCCGCGGGCGGTTGCATACACGGCGGCAATCAGCGGATTGCCTGTCAGCGCACCGGCGTCCGGCCGGGCATCAACCGCCCGCAGATAACGGGCATACTGCTGATAGCCCTGGCTCCAGTGCATCAGCTGCTCCGGGTGCATCTGCCCGGTACCGGACTCCGTGAGCAGCACATCCAGTGCGGCGCGGCGTGCTTCCCGCGCGCCCTGAATTAAGGTGTCTGCCCGGGACTGTAAATGGGCCGCCAGCCGCTGGCGGGTCAGGCGGCTTTCCGCGACCAGCGAGGCTTTTAAAAGACTGAATTTTTTATACTCCGCGCTGAGCGCACTGCTTTGTGAGAACAGAATACTGTCGAGTTTCTGCCGGCTTTTCTCGCGCTCTGTGCCCTGCTGCGGAAAAAGTTGCTCAGCCGCACGGGTGACCAGCTGCCCGCGCGCTTCGCGCGCCGTCTGCTCAGCCTCTTCCTCCCAGTTCAGCGAGCTGACTTTGCGGATGGCGCTGAGGTCATCCAGCGCGGCGCGCAGATGCTGAAGAACGTCGTCTGATGCCTGGAGCAGATCCGGAGAGAGCGCCTCTTCTGAGCTGACAACGGCACTGAGCGTGTCGACAAATCGCCGGGCGGGTTTACGCAGCGCTTCAGGAATATTCAGCCGCTCGTTTTGCAGCATCTCCCGGAGGTTCTGCAGCGCGTTTCTGTCCGGACTGATCGCGTTATAACCCTTCGCGTGGAATTCGATCAGCTGAGGCAGTTTTTTATTTAACGCCTCTTCAATAACATCCCTCAGCTGCTGTTTTTTATTTTCATCGGGCGGGGTGCCATTATTAACCGGGCGGCCTGATGACTGGAGAGTAATATCGTCTGAGTCGTCCAGAAAAAGCTCATAAATATCAGCGGCAGGCTGTGAATAATCATTTTTAAATGCTGTCTCCGGCAGCGCGGTATCAAAACGATCGGCCAGTTCGCTTGTGGTGTCGGGCATATTTCTGGGAAGGATATCGTAATCGGACATAGTAAGCCCCTGATAATCATTATCTTACGCCTGAAAGATGAAAGCGGTGGTTGCTCAAAAAGGTGGCGGAACGAACGGAGTGCGAAGGTGATTTTTAAGAATTAGCAAAGGGGAGGGGTGCTTCAAGGCAAATGGTTTCTTTTCGGATGTTTCACGCGGTAAATAACGCCGCGGTAAAAACCTGCGCTGCAGGTGATACCGTTCCGGCTGAATAGATTATTAATCTTATTTTTTTCGCTATTTTTTTGCAGAAGTAAAACGATCGGTTTACTTTTTAACTATGCAAAAACGAAAAGATATCATCGAGGCCGCCGAGCGGCTCTTCTATGACAACGGCTTTCACGCCACCAGCACCGACCGCATCTGCCGCGAAGCGGGCGTCTCCACACGCACGCTTTATCGCTATTTTCCGTCGCGCGAGCAGCTTACCGAGGCGGTGATGCAGGCGCGTCAGCAGCGGTTTTTTGCTGACCTGCGAACGCCTGACGATCCGCTCGCCATTCACACGCTTTTCACCGTGCTCGGCGACTGGATGGAGGCACATGGCACCGGCGGCTGCTTCTTTCTGAAAGCCTGGGGCGAGTATGCGCAGGAGAGTGTTCGCCTCTCGGCGCTGGCGCTCGATTTTCGCTATCAGCTGCGCGCTTACATCACCGACTGCGTGCACGACGCCGCGCTGGCAGATGCGATATGGATGCTGTTTGAAGGCGCTATCACCTCGGCATTGATCGTCGGTGCTCAGGCCGCGCAGCGCGCCGGTGATGCGGCGGCACTGCTTATTGCCCACCAGGAGACGCCATGAAAAACTCCCTTTCGCTCGCCGTTACGGGCTTTCTGTTGATTGCCGTCTCTTACGGGCTGGCGCGTTTCTCGTGGGGATTGATGCTGCCCGCGGTCTCGCAAGAGGTGCCATTCAGCCCGCGTCTGGCGGGCGTGCTTTCTGCCTGCAGTTTCGCCGCCTACTGCCTGTCGGTCTCGGTGGCATCCCGGCTCTGCACGCGCTATGGCGCAAGGTTGGTAGGCGTGATCTCCGCTCTCTGTGCCGCGGCGGGTTTGCTGCTGCTTGCCGCTGCTTCCTCGCCCCTATTGCTGGCAGCAGGGCTGCTGATTGCCGGTTTCAGCGCCGGGCTCTCTTCACCGTCGCTGGCGGCGGCGGTCAGCCAGGCTGTCACCGCGCAGCGCCAGACGCAGGTTAACACCATCATCAATGCCGGTACGGGCGCAGGAATTATCCTCTCTGTGCCGCTGCTGCTTGTTCTGCCCTGGCGCTACGCCTGCGTGCTGTTCGCGGCGATTGCGCTGCTGACCTTGCTGCCGGCGTGGCGCTATCTGCCGTCGGGTGCGGTGAAGCAGGTTGAGCCATCCGCTCAGAGGGGGCTGTTTACTCGTCCGCTGGTGCACCTTGCGATCGTCGCCTTTATCAGCGGTATGGCGAGCGCGGCGTGGTGGAGTTTTGGCCCCGAGGTGCTGCGCCAGCATGCGAAAGTCGCGAATACGCTGATAAGCCTGCTGTGGCTGGTATGCGGTGCAGCGGGGATGCTCGGGGTCCTTACCGGGCCGCTTGCGCGCCTCATCGGCATGGGGCAGGTTTACCGCCTGTCGCTACTGTTTATGGCCGCTCCGCTGATGCTAATTGCCTTCAGCCATACCTTTAGCGGCTGGCTGTTTCCGGCGGTGGCGCTCTGTGGGGCGGGTTACATTACACTTTCCGGCGTGCTGCTGGTTGGCGGTGCGCAGGCCACGCCAGAGAGGCCTGCATCCGGCGTCGGCGTGGTCTTTTTTATGCTCGCTGCCGGGCAGGTTGCCGGATCGATGCTTTTCGGCGTGCTTTACGCGCAGATCGGCGCTGCACCAGCGCTGATCGCCTTTACGCTGCTGGCGGGCATTATGCTGTTTTATCCGCCCGCAGTAGTGCCAGATGAGCCTCGATGCGTTTAACAAGCTCGTCAACGCTACCTTCATGCGCCAGCTCATGGAGGTGAACCCTGAAACCGATCGCTTTGATGGCTTCATCCTCTGAAAGCGTGACCGTACCGTCAGTTTTTGGATAACCGCGATAGCTGTTCCACAGCGTGTAAGGGGAATCGTAGGTTCCGTTTTTACAGGCGGCGAAGAGGTAGATTTCAAGCAAGCTTTCTGCATTTTCTGGTGCTGTTTTCAATGCGCTGGCGAGCGGTTTTTCATCTTCGCCATACTGTTCGTTGCGCTGCTCCCAGGCCAGCTCGCTGTCCGTTACCAGGCGGAAATCAACAACGAAATCCTCGCTCCCCATTTTGCTGGCGGTCTGCTGGTGAGCGAAAACGAAGGCGGCATCCATCAGCGGCAGGAAATCCCACTCCCAGCAGGTAAAAGGGTTGCTGTTACGCTGCGGCGGTGGGCTGAAGCTCCAGTGATCGCGGCGAAAAAACTCTGCCCCAAGGCGATAGGCCGTTTCATTGATGAGTGGCAGCATCTGCTGATAGTAGGCCGCACAAATCCGGTGCGCCTGGCGCACGACGCTAAAGGGATCGGACATCAGGATTTTCCTTGTAAAGAGGGGAAGCCAGCCGACAGGTCGGCGTGATGAAGAGACGAAAGAAAGGGCTGCCACGGCAATAACGGCGCGCGGATGCCATATAACTCAAGGGCGCGCAGGCAATCGGCGACAATGCGTTGATCCTGCTCTGTCGACCAGCCGCTGGCGGGGTGTTCCATTTTGGCGCGAACCTCGCGCCACTCTAAGCCGTAAAACGACACGCCATCAAAGAGACGCTTCAAATCGCAAAACAGAGCGTTAGCATGCTTCGGTAAGTTGCCGATCGCCAGAAAATGCAGCGCCTGCTGGGCCTCTTCACTGTTTTTCCACGCGTAGATCTCCTTACACCACTGCTGTTGGTACTGCTGACCACCCTCTGGCGGTTTGACTTCCACAATCAGCGTGGCGTGTTCGAAGGTCAGGACAACATCGGGCTCGGCATACTTATCATGCTCATTGATCCACGGCGCGACAGCGCTATCCAGCACATCAGGAAAGGGATATTTGGGCCAGAACGTAAGGGATTCAAACTTTCCCCATGGGCCTGTATCGGTAGCGAGCAGGGAGGAGAGTAAAGCCTGTATGGCTTCCTGGGAGAGATAGCTTATTCGCCCCCAGAAAGCGGCGGTTAAGAGATCTTCATAGTTTTGAAATACCGACCGCCAGCTTTGTGCAGCCTTATCGCTCACATCCACGCGCCGCGCTTTGCTGTTCAAAATGGCATGTAACATTGTGGTTCCTTTCACAAAGTAATGAGAAGTAATAAACGGCAGGCGATCCCTTTCCTTTAATCTCAGCCATGGTTTAAGACATTCTGGTAGTTATCCCTGCGGCAACTTTGCCTTACACTCTGCGGGTCACGTCGTAAGGAGAAGAGGATGAGTGAGTACTGGTGGAAAGATCTGCTCGACCGTCAGGATCGCTGGCAGGGGCTGGAGCTGGTGGTGCGCGAAGGCAACGGCCAGGCGATGGAGATGCAGAGCGGCAACAACGGCCGCATGGCCCTGCAGGTCAATGGCGAACCCCTCTTCTGGGCGACGATGCTAAACGACCACTCCGGCGTCTGGCTGGTGTTTAACGCCGAGCACCCCGGCCAGGATCTGCTGCTGCCTGCCATCAGCTCGGCGGACGTAGAAAGCGCCAAACGGGCGGGCGAAGAGAACTGGATCAGCCACTGGTGCCGCTACTTTGCCCGTGAATTGATGGAAGCGCCCGTTCCACTGTTGCCGCCGCGCCGCTGGCTGCTGCGCCCGATGTTGGCAGCCAGGCCGAAGGCACCCTATGTGTGCGATCGCAAAGTGCCGCGCGAAGAGTGGCGTTTTGATACGCCCGACCACAGCACCTATATCGGCGTGAACTGGTCGCTCTACAGCGAAGATTTTCCCGATCTGCAAAACCCGGAGAAGGTGAAGTGGGTTGACTGGTGGTGGGGCGGTCATCTGCTGCTCAGCCGCTATCCGGTGGATGCCGGGTCCGGCCGCGTGAAGTGGTGGCGCAAGAAGTGCCGCGAAAACGCGCTGCCGCCGATTCTGGTGTGGTATATCGCCGGGCTGGCGTCGTTCGTCATCCTCGACGGTCATGACCGGTTACAGGCCGCGCTGGCAGAAGAGTATCAGCCGCAGTTTCTGGTGCTGAGCGAACTGAGTGAGCAGTCGTGGACGCCCGATGAAGCGTCGCGCGAAAAAGTCCTGCATTCGCTGGCTATCCAGCAAGAGAAGAGCAAGAAAACCCCGGCCAATATCGATGCGATGAACCAGTCGCTGATGAACCTCTACGACACACGTTATCTCTATGCCCCGACGCACAGCCGCGCGGTGCTCGGCGATGGCTCCGGCTGGGAGCGTCAGGTGAAAACCTATCTGCAGCGTCATCAGCTTGAGGCTTATATCGAAAAGATTATGGCGCGCGAAGAGTAGGTAAGACTGGAGCGTCAAACTACGGTGCAGGATAAAAAATAATGATGCAAAAGCCCCACGCAGCCACCGCGTTACTCTTTCGCATAGTGAAGTGGGGCAGCCTGTTTGTGGTTTCCCTCGCGCTGGTGCTCTTCTTTCTGCTCTGGCTGATGCTCTCCGGGCTGGGGGAAACGACGGTCTACACCGAGCGTAATCTTTGGGATTACAACACGTTGACCGAAAAGGCGATTGCGCAGGCTCCGCGTATCACCACGACGTATCATCTGGAATTTCATAATGGTGACGGTTATCCCTCCATCAACAGCATTATTTTTGAGAATGCCAGCAAAGAGAGTATCGAGGCGCTGCGGCAGTACATTCAAACCCTCGGCTATGAGCGCGATCCGCATCCGATAACCCGTGCAGAAGAGTGGCGAAAACCTGACAACCCCGCAGCAGATACTTTTTCACTCCATTACGATGCGCAAACCCGCGAGGCGACGCTAAGCATGATACTGCTACGTTAGTGAGTGCTTACTGGAGCAAACCTTCCCCCGCTTCCCTGCGGGCCTGTAAATCCCTTATTTCACCGGCTGTAGCGCCGTTTTATCGACATAGGGCTTCATCAACGTATCCGCCTCTTTTTGTGCGGCGGCGGCCGCTGCTTCCGGCGTCACTTTCTCATCGTTCACTACCGCGGCGAGCTGGTTCTCCATCGCTTTGCGCACGGCGACGGTTTCATAAGTGGAGTACCACGGGTGCGCATACTGTAACTGCTCCAGCGCAATCGCCGCGCGCGGATCCTGCTTGAGATAAGCCTTCATCTCCGGCGTGTCGTAGGTCGCTTTCAGCGGCGAGAAGTAGCCGGTAAAGCGGCTCCATGCGCCATTGACCTCGGGGCTAATGAGGTAGGTCATAAACGTATAAGCCGCTTTTTTCTGCGCGTCGGAGATGCCTTTAAAGCTCACCAGGCTGGCGCCGCCAATCGGCACCGCGCGCTGCAGCTGGGCAGGCATCATCGCTACGCCCAGCTCAAACCCTTTGCTGTTTTCACGCATAAAGCCAAGCGCGCCGGTGCTCAGCATCGTCATCCCCACCTTGCCGGAGAAGAAGGCGGCGCTGATCTGTTTGGAGTTCAGCACGCCGGAGGGCATCACTTTCTCTTTGTAGATCAGATCCTGCCAGAAGCGCAGCGCGCCAATGGTTGTCGGCGCGTTGTAATAGACCTCGCCGGGGAAGTTCTCATTGAAGTAGTTGCCGCCGTTGGCGCGTACCAGCGAGGAAAAGATCCAGCCGCCGTAATCGTCATTGGTCGAGGGGAGCATAATGCCCCACTGGCCTTTGCTCTGATCCGTCAGTTTTTTCGCATCCTCCAGCAGCGTTTTCCAGTCCTGCGGCGGCTGCGTGATGCGCGCCTGCGCAAACAGCGTTTTGTTGTAGTAGAGGATTGGCGTCGAGTTGTGGAACGGAATGGCATAAGTGACGCCCATCACCTGCGCATTCTTCTGCATCGCCGGCCAGAAAGCGCTTTGCAGGAAATCGCCCGCTTTTTTATCACCATATTTAAACAGCTCATCCATCGGCAGGATTTCATCTTTTAACGCCAGATCGGTGGTGAAGTTGGCGGACATAATCACCAGCGCAGGCGGCTGGCCCGCCTTTTGCGCGGACTCGGCTTTCATTTTGGTGGTGTCGTAGTTGCCGGTAAAAATGCCGCGTACCTCAACCTCTTTTTGCGAGTCGTTGAAGGCTTTGATGATGCGCGTCATCTCCATCGTCAGCTTGCCATCGACCGGTGCCGGAAACATAAAGTCGATCTTCTCCTGCGCCGCCGCACTGGCACTTATCGCAAGGGTTATACCGTAAGTAAGCGCTCGCATTAGCTTATGCATGGTCTCTCTCCTGGTGTAAATTACGCTGCGTATCGGCAGCAAAAAGGTGGCAATCAAACGGTGAAAAACCGACGCTGAGCGTGTCCCCTTTGTTGGGAACATCGCCCCGGTGACGGCGGATATAGCGCAGGTTGCCGATGGGCGTGGTGACATGCAGCTGGTAATCGGCGCCCATCAGTTCGCGCTGGGTGACGGTGGCAGGCAGCATAAGATTGCCTGCTTCTGGCACATCGGTGATATGTTCCGGGCGAATGCCGAGCCATACCTCATCATGATTTCGGGCGTGAGCCGGCAGCGGCAGGCGCTGCTCGCCCAGCAGCACATCGTCCCCGGCACAGGGCAGCCGTTGCAGGTTCATCGCCGGTGAGCCGATAAAGCCAGCGACAAACAGGTTCACCGGGTGCGCATACAGCTCTTCCGGGCGGCCCACCTGCTGCACATGCCCGCCATTCATCACCACGATGCGGTCGGCCATCGACATCGCTTCGGTCTGATCGTGGGTGACGTAGATGGTGCTTATCTGCAACTGCTGGTGCATCGCCATAATGCTGTCGCGCACGTCGCTGCGCAGGCGGGCATCGAGGTTGGAGAGCGGTTCATCCATTAAAAAGAGCTTCGGGTTGCGCACGATGGCGCGCGCCATCGCCACGCGCTGACGCTGGCCGCCGGAGAGCTTCGCCGGTTTTCTCTCCAGCAGCGTATCGAGTTCCAGCATCTGCGCCACGCGCTCCAGCCGCGGCTGCCAGCTTGCTCGCTCTTCGTTACGCACCTTCATGCCGAAGGTGATGTTGTCGCGCACTGAAAGATGCGGAAAGAGGGCGTAGTTCTGGAAGATCATCGCAAAGTTGCGATCGCGCGGCGAAAGAGTAGTGATCTCCTGATTATCGAGCCAGATCTCCCCGCTGCTGACGCTCTCTAATCCGGCGATCAGCCGCAGCAGCGTGCTTTTGCCGCAGCCGGACGGGCCGACCAGCACGACAAATTCACCGTCGGCAATCTCCAGCGAGACCGCGTTCAGTGCCGCATTGCCCTCAAAACTTTTACTTACCTGATTGAGTCTTAACATGTTCTTAGCGCTCATCCACCGGGCAGCTGATCTGCGGGTTGTAGAGCCACGGGCCAGGGTAGTGCGAGAGCGAATGCAGGTAGCTGACCCACTGTTCGCCAATCTGGCGGTGCATCAGGCAGGCGGGCGGCGACATGTCGTAATAGGGGCGGGTATCTTCGTGGCAGTACGGCACCTGGTGCACGGTGGCGGGAATGGTGGCAATCGTCGCCTGGCGATACTGGGTCATGGTCAGGCTGTGGTTATGGCCGCAGAAGATGCGCGTCAGCGCCGGGAAACGCTCAATCAGATTTAACAGCAGATGGCCATTTTCACAGGCGATGCGATCCATCTGCGCATTGCCGAGCGGCAGCGGCGGGTGGTGCATAAACAGAGCGGTAGGCCGATCATTACTCTGCGTAAGCTGCGCTTCCAGCCAGTTCAGCGTCTCCGGCGTTAGCCAGCCTTTTGACTCCCCGGCGAGGCTGGAGTCAATAAACAGCAGACGGGTGGGGAACTCATCAATCGCGTAACGCATATTGTGCGGATCGCTGCCCAGCTGCGGGCAGAGCGGGTGCATATACTCAAGAAAGTGCGCTTTGTCGTCGTGATTGCCGGGAATAACAAACAGCGGGTAATCGAGGCTGCCGAGCACCTGGCGCGCCACGCGGTACTCTTCAGGCTGGCCGCAGTTGACGATATCGCCGCTGATGACCACCGCATCCGGGCGCTCGCGCAGGGCGTTTAGCTGGCACACCACATCGGCGTTACCGGCATTGACGTCTATAAACCCGTACAGCTTCTCATGCTGGCTACGAAAGTGGGTGTCGGAAATTTGCGCTAAAAACATCACTGCACTCCTTATTTAATGCCGGAGAAGCCAAAGCTTCGAAGAAACTGTTTCTGGAACGCGATAAAGGCGATCATCAGCGGCAGGCAGACCATCAGCGTCCCGGCGCTGATCACCCCCCACTGCCCGCCGGACTCCGCGCCCATGGCGAAGGAGACCAGCCCGACCGTCAGCACCTGCTTGTCGGGATCGTTGAGCATCATCAGCGGCCATAAATACTCGTTCCAGTGATAGGTAATGCTGACGGTGGCGAAGGCGAGCAGCGACGGCCACGACATCGGCAACATCACGCGGAACAGCACCTGCCACCAGCGGCAGCCCTCCATCAGCGCCGCCTCTTCGATCTCTTTCGGGATAGCGAGAAAGGCCTGGCGCATCAGGAACACGCCAAACGCCGAAGTGAAGTAGGGCATCATCACGCCGGTTAAGGTATTGAGCAGGCCGAAGGTTTTCAGCGTCAGCATATTGGGGATCATCATCACCACCGGCATGATCATCAGCTGCACCAGAAAGAGGACGAACAGCGTCTGCTTGCCGCGAAACTCGTGGCAGGCGAAGACATACCCGGCGGTCGTGATGGTAAAAAGCTGCACGAAGAAGGTGCCGAAGGCGAAAATCAGCGTGTTGCCATAGAGGCTCAGCCAGTCGGCGCTGTTCCACGCCTCGCGGAAGTTATCCAGCGTCAGCGGGAAGCGCGGCAGAATTGAGGCCATCTCTTCGCCGAAGGTGGTGGTGCTGAAAGCGGACGACAGCATCCAGATAAACGGGCTGACCCACAGCAGCGCCAGGCAGCTCATCAGCAGCGCGAGGGTAAACGAACGGGAGTGACGCAGGCGCAGCCAGCGCGGGCGGGCTACGGCAGCCGTCGAATTGAGGGCAGGTGAGATCTCAACGCTCATAGTGCGCTCCTCTTTCCAGTAATTTCAGGTTAACCAGCGAAAAGATGAACAGGCCGACCAGCGTTAGAAAGGTGGCCGCCGACGCTTTACCGAGATCGTGCGTCTCCCAGGCGAGATTCTGGATGTAGTAGAGCAGCACGGTGGTGGCGTTATCCGGCCCGCCGTGGGTCATCACCGCAACGTGATCGATCTGCGTTACGGAGTAGATCAGCGCCGTGGTGAGCACAAAGCTCAGGGTCGGGCGCAGCAGCGGCAGCGTGACTTTGAAGAAAACCTGGGTCGGCGTTGCGCCTTCCATCACCGCCGCTTCACGCGTGGAAGCGGGAATGCCCTGCAAACCGGCGAGGAAAAAGAGCATGTAGTAGCCAGCGAATTTCCATACGCCAATCAGCGCCAGCGCAAACAGCGCGCTGTTGCTGCGACCGAGCCAGTTGTTATTCATCGGGCCAAAAAGGATGGCCAGATAGTGATCGAGCATGCCGAGGCCGGGCATAAAGATAAACAGCCACAGCGCGGCGGCGCTCACCATCGGGATAATCATCGGGAAGAAAAAAGCTGTGCGCAGCCAGCGGTTTACGCGGTGGTTTTCCCACAGCGCGACGGCCAGCAGCAGCGCCAGCGTGACGCCCGGGATCACCGTCAGCAGGATATAGAGCAGGTTATTGAGCAGCGATTGCCAGAAGACGCTGTCCTCCAGCAGGCGCGTAAAGTTAGCCGCGCCGACAAAGGGCGGGTTGTCGCTCGCCATGCGCGTATCGAACAGGCTGTCGTAGACCGAGCGCAGCAGGGGAAAGTAGGTGAACAGCGCCAGGAAGAGCAGCGACGGCGAGAGGATAAGCCAGGGAAGCCAGTACTTTTTCATAGTTGCCTGAAAAAAACGTCACGGGTTTCGAAAGCGGGCATTGTGTGAAACCAATGCTGCAAAAGCATGGCGTGCAGGTGACTGTTTAATGAATCGGGGTTTAGAGGGTATTAAGCGGCTGCATGGAGATGAGTAGCCCAATGTGCTTCGCTCCATCGGGCGTTATTACGGAGGCCTAAAATATAAGCTAAATATTTCCTAATTTTTTATATGGCGCTCAATCTCTCTCGCTAAATTACTATATTTTTCGATGTTTTTGTCGCTAATGCAATTGTTTTTCTTATTATGCTTAATTAATGATATTAAAAATGATCGATAACCTTTTAATTTGTTTTGCAGTTGCATGTCAGCATATTTTATATAGAAGCTATAATCTTTGGTATATTTAAATTTGTGTTTGTTATATGTTTTCCCGAAATGTGTCGCCATAATATTTTCCGGACTTTCTTTTTTTCTCAGAGAGTGTATTACTTTGCATATTAACTGTGTCTTTTTATTCGATATGTGAATGTGACCTATAGAGGTCTCGTAATATTGAGAGAGAAACTCGTTAACAGTTGGCTTGATGTTTTGAATTACGTATCCATTGAGCGATATAGTGTTTTCACACGCAATAGTCTTTTTATTGTTTATTTTCAAGCCGATAGTGGCTAATAAAATTGATATTTCTGTTTCAAAATTTTCTCCGTGTAATATTCTTTTGGTATTGCCAGAAAATAACATGTCATCAGCGTAGCGGGTATACGTTATTTTTTTTCCTTCACAGTATTTCTGGATTAAAATATCAATTGGCCTGAATAGAATATTTGATATTACTGGTGAAGATGGGTAGCCGATGGGGAGAACTTGTCGGTTTCTGATTTCTGCTATCGGGAAGTCAGATGAGGTTTTGTGTGTTATCGCTTCCATGACAACATCATAAGGAGAGTGTTTTTTCCCTTCCTTATCTTGGCTAAATAAGCTTTGGACCAATTTCTTAATCAAGGAGATATCAATGCTGTAAAAGAATTTTTTTATATCCAGCCTCAAGAAATAGTAATTCTTGACATGCGGTGTCAAAAAATCCAAGTAAGATCTGTTTGGTACAAAGCCATAGGCAGAATTATTCAATGGTATACGAGAGAAAACAATTTTGGTTAAGGAGTTGTTTATTACCTTATGATCTGTTGAGTCTGGTATTATGCAACAAACCTCTTTGCCTATCTGACGTTCGGTTGACAGAGGGGTGAAGGTATCAAATAACTCAGATTTACCTTTAAGAATAGTTTTGCTGAAAACTTCATTAGTAATTAATTTCATTAGTTGCTTCAACCCGATACAAAGAACAACGTTACACCGCAGGTGTGCCTTCCAGAGACTAATCACACGTGATGCCAACTAGTCACTCGTGGGCTATGTCAAACGACGGGAGGGTCCAGCCCTCAGATATAAACCGAAGCTTATATCTCCCATTAACTATCGGGTTGAAGCCTCTGGATTATATCATAAAATTCAGGAAAGTAAAATTTGAATAAACTAACAAAAGATTTTTTTTGTCGTTTACTTTGATCTTCCATTGAATCAATAGCAAAATTGAGAAAACTGGTTGTCCAGCCGTCTGTTTTCTTCAAAGACTTGCTTCTGAGAGAGTTATTTTCTACATAGGCCATAAATTTTTTGGCTTTCAGGCTTGTTCGTAGTAATTTTTCAGGAAGCGCTGACCCGGATTGAATTGCCTTTTTATATTCTTCAAGATTAAATGCACTGTAATCCCATAGTGCGTCAGTTTTTCCATTAAAAATTACACGGAAGAAGGTGAGTAACATTCGTTGATTTAAACCCTTGCTACTGTTGACGTATCTTTTTATTTTTTTTATATCTACACCTCGTTCTATCTCAAGCCATTTATAGAAGATCGGTGCGGAATTCATATTAATAAGGCAACCTTCGAAAGTGTTTTGATTAATATAGCAATTTTTGAGAAGAAGATATTTTTTTATAGATGAACGAAATCTCTCCATGATATATTCATTAGAAAACTGCTGCGTTGTATCATTTATTGATATTTTAGTATCAATAATGGCGATGATGGACTTTATATTTTCTGCAATTTCCATGTATTTTTTATTATAACCGAGAGAGTATTTATTGGCATCGTCCTCAAGAGCAGGAGTTTTGAGGCTGTAATAATTACCATTTTTCTCTGTGTTGATAGTGTGGTTGCCGGTTTTTCCCACGATTTTCCATGCTTTATCAGCATCAAAAAGAAATAAGTAAGGTATGGAGCTATTAGCGTAAGACGGATTGATCCTTTCACCAATAACATTGCTGCTACTTTTATAAATATCTATTTCATTTAAGTGTAGAAAGTGTTGCGCTAATTTTGCATTGCCGAATACCTCTTGTTCCGTTTCCCCTTCTACGAATAGTATGAATTTGCTGAAATAAAGCCTGGCTTCGTTATCGCTAAAAATATTAATGAAACTTTCGTTGTCGAAATTCGATTTGAGATAATCGACACGGGTGGTGCTTTGTCTTTTTTTTTGAAACAATAACACAGACTGTTTATCGCGGAAGCTTTTTATGATCTCTTTTACAATATTCGACGAATGTGTCGACATAATTATTTTAGGTTTGGGTGTTTTACTGCTAATAGCCTGGTAAGCGTAAGAGTGGTAGATTTCTTTAATTAATGTCTCATTCATCTTTGGATGCAAACCTAATTCTGGTTCATCAATAAACACAAATGGAGTTATATATTCTCTCTTTGATATGGTTATTAGGATGTTAAGGAATGTTTTTATAAAGTGAAACGAATTCGTTCCGTCAGATTGGTAAATTAATTCATTCTCTTCTATTTCGAATTTATATCCTTTTAGGCCCGATTTGATATAGGATAGTATTTTCTCTTTTTGGGTGCTTTTCTGTGTCTTGAGGATCTGGCTCAACTCATCTATATATTTTTTGTAAGAATTTTCAGAGTCTGTGTTTATGGCCTTGTCGAAAAACTTTATTACTGCATTATCATTTATTTTCGATAGATTAAATGATTTTATACGTGCGACTAGATCCCATAAACTTTCCCAGTTGTGAAGGTTCATATGTCGCGGTTCGATATAAAAGAAAGGGTAAAGGTATAAAATTAAATCACGTGTTTGCTTATCTTTGGTCGATCAGGCTATCGAGTTGTTATTATAGATATGCAGGGTGAGTGTAAATGATGTTGGGTTTTTATTGTAACTGTTGGTGCTTAAAAAACCCCTCCTATGGACAGGGATAAGTTTCCTCAAAATATAGTTGAAATATCTGTTCCCGGCGTTTCTTCTGGCTATTCTATAAATTCTGGTTGTGTCGTAAATAAGTGTAATATTACCTTTGTAAGAATAGTTAGAATGCAGTTTTGGCGGCAGACTTTCCTTACCGTTTAAGGCGTCATAGAAAAACTTAATTAATTTTAACAGATTTGACTTTCCTGCATTATTCTTTCCAACAATGCAATTAATGTCCTTTATTTTATCGATTTTTAATGAGTCAAAGGATAAAAGATTAGTTATTTCGATGGACTGTATTGTCATCTGTGCTCTCTTAATAATATTTTAGACACATTGCTTATAATTGAACAGACCTCATCAAGCAGTCGCTTTCTCTGACAAAGCTATGCTACCGCCCTCAGATAGAGCTTCTGATCGTAGGGCTGAGATATGTTATCTATCCTGACAAAATATTTTTCAAAATCAAGCATGAAAACAGCATTCAACGGCTGGGAAAATTCTGAGGCGGCATGCGGATATGGTTTAACGCAGCATGCCGGTAGCTGAACGATTGAGGATGTAGTAAATATTCAGCAAAAAAACCGCATAATGCAGGGTGTTTTTTCCTCTTTTGTTGAAGATCAAAAATCCATCTTCACCGTGAACTGCACTTCACGCGGATCGCCAATCTGGTTACCCAAATTATTGGTGCCCATCGATGAGGTGTAATAGGTCTTATCAAACAGGTTTTTCAGGTTCAGCTGCAGCGTCACCGGGTAGCGCAGCTGCATTTTATAAGCGGCAAAGGCATCCGCGACGACATAGCCCGGCAGGTAATAATCCGCGCCGTTGGTGGCCGAGCGGCGGCTGACGCCGTGCCCGCCGCCGCCGAGGGTCAGCGTATTTCCGGCAAAAACATTGTGAATGTCATAGGTCAGAAACAGCGAACCGGTGTGACGCGGCACGTTCGGCAGCGGTTTACCAGCGTAGTCCGGATCTTCCAGCACTTTCGCCGCGGTATAGCTGTAGCTGGCAATCACATTCATATTCGGCGTCAGCGCACCTGCCAGATCCATCTCAACACCCTGGGAGCGCACGCGCCCGGCGGTTTTCGCTACCGTTTCATCGCCGATGATTTCGTTATACAGCACGTTACGTTTGTGAATATCAAACGCCGTGATGTTGGCGGTAACACCGTCGAACAGGTCAAATTTGGCACCCACTTCATAGGATGTCGATGTTTCTGGCGGCAGGTCGCCGATATAACTGGCAATCGACGACTGCGGCATAAAGGCTTTTGCCACGTTACCGAACAGCGAGATCGACGGCGTGAGTTTATAAACGAGGCCAAACTTCGGCGTCCACTGCTCATCGCTACTGTCGGTGTTGACCTTAAACGGACGCCCTTTGCCCGCATACTGGGTGTAATACTGGTAGCGCATCCCGGCGACGGCGATCCAGTTGTCCGTCAGATAGAGCGCATCCTGCGCATACGCCGAGTAGCTCTCTTGCTGGATGCGCTGATCGCTGTCGGAAGCCGAGACGGTTGTACATTTGCTGGCACGACCGTAGCTCGGGTTGTAGATATTGAAATCTTTCACGTTTTTACAGCGGATCATATCGGTGCGCAGCAGATCGTAATTTTCATACGCGACGCCGGTGAGGATCTCGTTATAAAAGCCGCCGAGGGTTACGTTACCCTGCAGATCGGCGCGCGTGGTGTGCATGCGCTGGGTCGATCCCTGCGTGGCATCCACCCGGCGCGTCAGCCCGCCGGTGGCGGCGTTATAGGCCATCACCCGCGACTGGTTATCGCTGTATTTATCCTGGCTGAAACCGTACTCCAGCTTTCCGGTCCACTGGCTGTTAAAGCGGTATTCGGCGTTGAGCTGCGCGATGTCAGATTCACCGTCAGTAATATTAAACGGCTCATCAAAACGGGTTTTACGGTCGACATTGACCGGCTGTTTGGTCGCAAGATCGAAGATCGTGCCGCGATCGAACGGCATCTGATAGTCACGATGGGAGTAGAGCACGTTGATCGTCGCGTTATCGCCAAACCAGCTCAGCGAGGGGGCGATAAAGGTGCTTTTCTGCTTGCCGAAATTACGCCAGTAATCTTCGTTCTGGTATTCGCCGATCAGGCGCCAGGCCAGCCGCGTGCCTTCGATCGGGCCGGTAACGTCAAACTCACCGGTGCCGCCGCCAAAGCTGCTGGAGGTGGCGGAAACAGAGCCACCAAAAGTGGTCTCCGGGCGTTTGGTCACCACGTTGATAAGCCCGCCGGGATCGAGAATGCCATACAGCGTTGAAGCCGGGCCTTTCAGCACTTCCACCCTGGAGACATCGGCGTTAAAACTGCGCGGCACCACGGTGCGCAGGCCGTTGGTCATCACCGAGCCGTCACGATTGGCACCAAAACCACGGCGCACAAACGCATCCTGCGTGCCGCCGAGCGTGTTGGTCTGCACAACGTTACTGACGTTATAGAGCGCTTCATCAAGCGTGGTGGCGTGTTGATCTTCCAGCACCTGGTCGCTAACGGTATTCACCACTTGCGGAATATCCAGCAGCGGCATCGAGGTCAGGGTGGCGGTGGAGGAGTTAAGCGGCTGATACCCGGAGGTGGCCGGTTTATCGGCGGCGGCATCTGCCACCACCGTTACGGTGTCGCCCTCTTTGTTATCTGCTGCGTGCGTGAGCGGTGAAACGAGCGCACCTAAAATCAGCGCAGAGAGGCGCGTGCGCCCTTTTTGCCCGAAATAACAACCTGTTAAATCTGCCATGTCTTCTTCTTTCCCGAAGCGTGCCTGCGTTACCGGCAGGCGTGAACGTTTTTTTATGGTTATTGCTGATGGATAAAGCGCGATCCGTTAACCGTAGTGTGCGGCTTCGGATTTGTAATTGATAATCATTCAAACATGAGCTTACGTAGTAGTAAACGAAAAACAGGAGATATTCACTACAGAAAAATAAGGGGCAAAGAAGGGCAGATAGCGCGGTAGGTTTAGTTAATTAACTTATTAAAAATAAATAAGTTAATGGTTAAGTCCGGTTTGCAGATAAGCACCGATCATCTGCCTGAGTGGGTAAGTGCATTAGCTGATTAGGATACTTGACTACTACAGCGGCAAACTGCAAAATTTCAAAAGAGAATGAGATTTATTTTTATTTGATGCTAACGCACGCGCGGGTAGCCACGCTGTTGCGGCGCAGGAGTCAACATGCCACAACACGTGGAACAACCTGAAAGCGGGCAAGGTATCGTGCTCGACCGCCTGTCGGCGGGTTATCACAAGCAGATAATTGTCGATGAGATCAGCCTGACCATTCCCCTCGGCAAAATGAGTGTGCTGGTGGGGGCGAACGGCTCCGGGAAATCCACCCTGCTCAGCACCATTGCCCGCATGCTGAAACCGCTTGGCGGCAGCGTGCTGCTGGATGGCAAAGCGATCCATCAGCAGCCGACAAAAGCGGTCTCCCGCCAGTTGGGCATTTTGCCGCAATCGCCGGTCATGCCAGAAGGGCTGACGGTGTTTGAGCTGGTCGCGCGCGGGCGTTTTCCCTGGCAGAGCTTTATGCGCCAGTGGTCGCAAGAGGATGAAAACGCGGTACAGCAGGCGCTGGAAATGACCGGCACCGCCGGGTTTGCCCATCAGCCCGTGGACAGCCTCTCCGGCGGTCAGCGGCAGCGCTGCTGGATTGCGATGGCGCTGGCGCAGCAAACGCCGGTGATCCTGCTTGATGAACCAACCACCTTCCTCGATCTTCGCTATCAGGTGGAGATCCTCGAACTGCTGCACACCTTAACCCGCGATCATGGCCGCACGGTGATTGTGGTGCTGCACGATCTTAACTTCGCGGTGAACTACGCCGACACGCTGATCTTCCTCAAGCAGGGGCGTTTGCAGGGGGTGATCAACGAAGGCGAAGCCTGCACGCCGGAGCTGATCAAACGCGTGTTTGATGTCGAGGTACAGATGTCGGTTAACCCGTTGACCGGCAAGCCATTCTTTATGCCCTTTCGCAAACCGGGCGGTAGTAACGCATGAGCGTTCGTCACTCTGCCCGCGTGAGCATCGGCGCGCTTGGCCTGCTGGCATTAGTGATAATGGCGGCCATTTGCCATCTTGGCCTCGGCGCGCGCTACATCGCCCCGCCGACGGTGGTACAGGCGCTGATCGCCTTTGATCCGCACAATTTCGATCACCGGGTGATCGTCAGCCTGCGTTTGCTGCGCCTCGTCGCCGCGCTCTTTACCGGCGGCGCGCTGGGCGTTGCCGGGGCACTCTTGCAGTCGGTTATTCGCAACCCGCTGGGCGAGCCGCACATCCTCGGGTTGAATGCCGGTGCCGCGCTGGCGGTGGTGGCAACTACCGCGCTTGGCATCACGGTGGGCGATGCCGCCGTCAGCCGACCGCTGATTGCCGCCACTGGAGCGGCGCTCCTCTTTTCCCTGGTGATGCTGCTCTGTTCGGCCGGGCGCGCTGGCTTCACGCCGATGAAGGTGACGCTCTGCGGCGTGGCGCTGTCGGCCTTTGCCTCGTCAATCACCGCCGCGATCCTGATCCTTGATGAGCAGACCCTGCTGAGCATGCGCACCTGGCTGGCGGGCGATCTTGCCGGGCTGAGCTGGGCGCAAATCACCCCTGCGGCGATGGCTGCCACCGCGGGCTTCGCGCTGGCGATTGGGCTGGCACCGGCACTGAATATGCTGGCGCTCGGCGATACGTTGGCGCGCGGCCTTGGTGTTTCGCTGACGCGAATTCGCCTGCTCTCTTTATTCGCCATTGCGCTGCTGTGCGGCGCGGCGGTGGCCATTGCCGGTCCGGTCGGGTTTGTCGGGCTGGTGGTGCCGCATATGGTGCGCCGCCTGGCGGGGAGCGATCTGCGCGTGGTGATCCCACTCTCGGCGCTCGGTGGCGCAGCGCTGTTGCTGCTGGCGGATATTGCGGCGCGAACGCTACTGTCGCCACAGGAGCTGGCAACCGGGGTGATGACTGCACTGGTCGGCGCGCCGCTGTTTATGCTGCTGGCGGCGAGGTTCTTCAAATGAGCCACCAACTGCATCGCGCCGGGCTGCGTGCGCTTCGGATCGGCGGCTTCTCCCGCCTGCTACGCCCGCGTGCGCTGCTGTGGCTGAGCGGCCTGCTGCTGCTGGCGCTGGGGCTGCTGCTGTTCGGCGTTTCGCACGGATCGCTGCCCGTGCCGACATCGAACCTTGCCCGGGCGCTGTTTATGCCGCAGATGCTCAGCGGCGAGCAGCACTATGTGGTGTGGGATCTGCGTCTGCCGCGGCTCTGCATGGCGCTGCTCTGCGGAGCGATGCTCGGCATGGCGGGCGCGGCGATGCAATCCATGACGCGCAACGGGCTGGCGGATCCAGGCTTAATTGGCGTGAAAGAGGGGGCCAGCGTTGCGGTGTTAACGCTGGTGTTCAGCTTTCCGGCGGTGAGCGTTGTCTGGCGCCCGCTGGCGGGAATGGCGGGCGGCCTGCTTGCCGCCGGCCTGGTGATCGCGCTGGCGCGGGATGTCTCCCGACCGCGCTTTGTGCTGCTGGGTATTGGCCTCTCCTGGACTTTCGCCGCCGGTATCGGCCTCTTTATGACCACCGCTGACGTGCGCGACGTACAGACCGCGATGCTGTGGCTGGCGGGCAGTTTACAGGCCGCCAGCTGGCCGCTGCTCGGCGTGGCGCTCTGCTGGGCGCTGCCTGCGGCGCTTATTTTGCTGCTCACCGCCCGCGCGGCGGATGTCGCTCAGCTTGGCAATCAGGCGGCAAGGGGTCTCGGCGTGCGGCTGATACTGCTTAACGGCCTGCGGGTCTTCGCTCCGGTGTTGCTGACCGCGGCCAGCGTCTCCTGCGTCGGCAGTCTCGGCTTTGTCGGGCTGATTGCCCCGCATATGGCGCGTTTTCTGCTGCGCGGCGGTGAGCGCGCGCTGCTCTGGGGCAGCGCAGTGCTCGGGGGTTTGCTGGTGCTCGCCGCCGATACGATTGGGCGGCTGGCGTTTGCGCCGCTGCAACTTCCCGCCGGGATTGTGATTGCTCTGGTGGGTGGCCCCTTTTTCCTGCTGCTGCTCTGGCAGCGACGCGATCGCTTGTAACCTTAAGGAGTTCTATGCGCTTTCTCTTCTCCCTGCTGCTGCTGGCCGGTTTTGCCGCCGCTGCCGCAGAGCCTGTGCAGAGTTTCACCGACGATTTAGGGCGCGTGGTCAAGGTGCCGCAGCACCCGAAACGCATTGTGTCGCTGCACGATCTCGATATCACCATTCCGCTGATTGAGCTTGGCGTACCGCCGGTCGCCAGCCACGGGCGCACGCAGGCGGATGGTCGCCACGTGTTACGCTCCGGCGCGCTGTTAACCGGCGTCGACTTTGATAACTCTGACATCCGCTTTATTGGCTCCGCCGATATCGATATGGAAGCCGTTGCAGCGGCGAAACCCGATTTGATCATTACCGAGCCCAGCCGTAATACGCCGGTAGAGCAACTGGAGAAGATCGCCCCAACCGTGAGCATTGATCATCTGCAGGGCGGCGCGCCGGAGATCTACCGCAAGCTGGCGCAGCTGACCGGCACGCAGGCGCGGCTGGCGATACTGATGCGGCGCTATCAGGCGCAGATTGCGGCGCTGAAAAAGACCATTGATACCCGCAAGATAACGGTGTCGGTTATCCAGGCGAACAACGGCAAAATCAACGTACTACACAGCTATCACTCGCTGGGCCGCGTGCTGCGGGATGCCGGTTTTCGCTTCCCGCCGCTTATCGACAGCATCCCTGAAGGCGGGCGGATGGATGTCAGCGCCGAGCGGCTACCGGAGCTGGATGCGGACTTTGTCTTTGCAACATGGCGCGGCGATACTGGCGGCACGCCGCAGGATGAGATGGCCGCCATGAACGCGGTGATGCCCGGCTGGTGCGATTTCCTCACTGCCTGTCACAACGGGCGCTATGTCCTGATTTCACGGGAAGAGGCGATCTCTAACTCCTTTGCCTCGTTAAGCCTGATGGTGGCGCAGGTGCAGTCGCAGATTGCCGGGCGACCGCTGCCGCAACAAGGGAAATGAACATGCAGAACGCAAAGCGGGCCAGAAGCCGCGTCGATATCTACGGCGAGCGTTTTCGCGCGCGGGTGCAGACGCTGTCACCGCGTTTGCAGGCGGTGGCGCGTTATATCCACGATCATCGTGAAGCGGTGCTGGAGCAGACGGCGATGGAGATTGCTGCCGCCACCCACACCTCTGACGCCACCGTCGTGCGGGCGATTCAGGCGCTGGGCTTTGCCGGGTTGCGCGATCTGAAGCAGACGCTGGAGCAGTGGTTTGGCCCGGCGGCATCGTCGGCCGAGAAGATGAGCACCACGGTGAATGCGCTCGCCTGCGACGTCAATTCAGGTATCGATTTTGTCCTCGAAGGGCATCAGCACACCTGCGAAGTGCTCTCCGCGCCTGCCAACCGTTACGCTATCGCGCAGGCGGTGGCACTGCTGGTCGATGCCCGCCAGGTGGCGATTTTCGGCATTGGCGCATCGGGGATCCTGGCGGAGTACAGCGCGCGGCTTTTCAACCGCATTGGCTTGCCCGCTATTGAACTTAACCGCACCGGCATCGCCCTTTCTGAGCAGCTGATTGGGTTACAGCGCGGCGATGTGCTGGTGATGATGGCGCAGAAATCGGCGCACCGCGAAGGGCTTACCACCCTGAAAGAGGCGCGGCGGCTCGGCATTCCGGTGATCCTGCTGACCAACGCCGTCGACTCGCGCTTCAGCCAGCAAGCGGATGTGGTGATCCATGTCCCGCGCGGCGGCGAGAAGGGCAAAATCCCGCTGCACGGCACGGTGTTGCTCTGCCTGGAGATGATTGTCCTGTCGGTGGCGTCAGCCAATTCGCAGCGGGCGATTAAAACGGTGAAACGCATCAATGAGTTTCACCGGGGTTTAAAGCCGGGCGGTAAAAAGGGGTGAGAGGATCAACTGACGCCGCCGCCGAGGGATTGCCAGAGCGTGATGCGGTTTTGCAGGTCGGTTTGTTGCAGTGAAATCAATGATTCCTGCGCCGACCAGAGCGAGCGCTGGGCTGTCAGAACCGAGAGATAATCGCCGGTTCCCGCCTTGTACTGGCGCTGGGCGATATCCAGCGCTTTTTGCTCGGCCGCGACATATTCACGCTGAGCATCCAGTTGCTCGGTGAGCGTTTCGCGGCGCGCCAGCGCATCGGCCACATCCCTAAACGCGCTCTGAATCGTCTTCTCATAGGTGGCAATCAGCCCCTTTTTCTCTGCCTCGGCGTAGCGCAATTGCGCCATATTTTTCCCGCCGGTAAAGAGCGGCAGCGTGATGGACGGCGCAAATGACCACACCTTCATGCCATGGCTGAAGAGGGACGAAAGTGAGCTGCTGCCAACGCCCGCGCTGGCAGTGAGTGAAATGGTCGGGAAGAAGTTCGCCCGCGCGGCGCCGATATTGGCATTCGCGCTCTTCAGATTATGTTCCGCTTCCTGAATATCGGGGCGGCGCAGCAGCACGGAGGAGGAGACGCCCGCCGGGGTCAGCGTAATGCTGTTATCCCCCAGGCTCTCCAGCGTACCCGGCAACAGCGCTTCCGGCACCGTCTCGCCCGCCAGCAGATTAAGCGCGTTTTTATCCTGCATCACTTGCGTCTGATAGCTGGCAACGCTGGCGCGCGCCTGCTGAAATACCGCCATCGCTTGCGCGGTATCCCCTGCGGCCGCGACGCCGATCGTCTGCCTGCGTTTGGCAATGTTCAGCGAGTTTTGCGCGCTCTCCATCGTCTGTCTGGCGAGGGCAAGGTTGCTGTTATCTGCCGCCAGCGTCACCCAGGCGGTAGTGATCTCCCCCACCAGGCTCAGTCGGGTGTTTTGCGCGGTATATTCACTGGCAAGCCAGGTTTCACGTTCGGCGCGGGTGAGGCTCTGATTGCGGCCAAAGAGATCGAGTTCAAAGCTGGAGACTGCGCCGTCGGCTTCCGCGCTGCTGGTTAACCCGCCTGCCACGGTACGGCTACGGGTGTGACTTAGGTCGGCATTGACCGTCGGGAAGAGCGCGGCGCGATCTTCAGCGTATAGCGCGCGTGCCGCGTCGATATCGGCAATCGCTTTTTGGACATCGCGGTTTTGCGTCAGCGCATTGCTGACCACCTGTTTCAGGCGGCCATCATTCACAATCTGCTGCCAGTCGGTGGCGACGGCCTGCGCCTGGCCGCTGCTGCCCGGCAGGGTTGCCGGCACCGGAGCCTGCGGGCGCTGATAAGTCGGGGCGAGGGAGACACAGCCCGCGCTCAGCAGGGCAAGAAACAGAACACTTATACGCAACATAATTACTCCTGACGCGCGCGTTTAGCGGTGACGAGTTTTTTCACCAGCACAAAGAAAAGGGGAACAAAGAAAATCGCCAGCAGGGTTGCCGTCAGCGTACCGCCAATAATGCCGGTACCGATGGCGATGCGGCTGTTGGCTCCAGCTCCCGTGGCAATCGCCAGTGGCGCGACCCCGGCTATAAACGCCAGCGAGGTCATCATGATTGGGCGCAGGCGGGTACGTGCAGCGCGCAGCGCCGCGCGGGAGAGCGACTGTCCCTCCTGCACCGCGGCTTCGGCGAACTCAACAATCAAAATGGCGTTTTTCGACGACAAACCGATGGTGGTAAGCAGCGCGACCTGGAAGTAGACGTCGTTGCTTAGCCCGCGCATCCATGCCGCCAGCGCCGCACCGAGCAGGCCGAGCGGGATGACTAAAATCACCGAAATCGGCACCGACCAGCTCTCATACAGCGCGGCAAGGCACAAAAACACCACCATGATGGAGATGGCGTAGAGGCTCATTGCCTGGCCGCTGGCGAGCTTCTCCTGCAATGACAGACCGCTCCACGCCCAGGTGGTGCCCGCGGGCAGATTATCGGCGAGGTGTTCCATTTCGGTCATTGCCGCGCCGGAGCTAAAGCCGCTGGCATTCTCGCCCTGAATCTCATACGCCGCCGAACCGTTGTAACGCACCAGGCTCTCCGGGCCATACTCCCAACGGGTGGTGGCAAAGGCTGAAAACGGCGTCATGCTGTTATCGCTGCCGCGCACGTACCATTTTTGCAGGTCGGAGGGGGACGCGCGGAAGTCGCTATCGCCCTGGATATAGACCTTTTTCACCCGGCCGCGATCGGTAAAGTCATTAACGTAGGTGCCGCCCCAGGCGCTGGAGAGCGTATCGCTCACATCGCTCAGGGAGAGCCCCAGCGCCACGGCTTTGTTGCTGTCGATATCGACCTGCAACTGCGGCATCTGCGGCAGATCGTTGGCGCGAACCGCCTGCAACTCAGCACGCTGATTGGCATTGGCCAGCAACTGGTTACGCAGCGTGAGGAGCCGATCGCGATCGGTGCTGCCGCTGGCGAGCAGCTCAAAGGTGAAACCGTTGCTCTGGCCGAGGCCATCAACCGACGGTGGCGTCATCGCGAAGATGGTGGCATCGCGGATGGTGGCTAACTGCTGGCTGGCGCGCTGGGCAATCGCCTGGGCGGTGTTCTGCGCGCCGTCGCGTTCAGACCAGTTTTTCAACGAGACGAAGGCCATCCCTGCGTTCTGCCCACTGCCGCTAAAGCTAAAACCGGTAACGGTAAAAATGGCATCGGTATTGGCTTTTTCATTGTTGAGGAACCACTCCGTGACCTTTTTCGCCACCGCATCGGTACGCGTTGCCGTGGCCCCGGCGGGCAGGGTGAACTGCACCATAATCGAGCCCTGATCCTCCGTCGGCAGGAAACTGCCCGGCAAGCGCCACATCACCAGCGCCATCGCGCCGCACAGCACGGCATAGATTCCCAGCACGGATAGCGCGCGGCGTAGCACCCGCAATACGCCGTGCTGATATTTCTGTTCCGTGTTGTTGTAAAAGCGGTTAAAGGCGCCGAAGAAGCCCTTTTTATGGGGCGCGCTATGTTTTAACACTGCGCCGCACAGCGCCGGTGTCAGCGTCAGCGCAACCACCACCGAGAGCACCATCGCTGAAATAATGGTGACGGAGAACTGCCGGTAAATTACCCCGGTCGAGCCGCCAAAGAAGGCCATTGGCAGAAATACGGCAGACAACACCAGCGCGATGGCCACCAGCGCGCCGGAGATTTCGCCCATCGATTTCTCCGTTGCTTCGCGGGCAGGCAAACCTTCGTCGCGCATAATGCGCTCGACGTTTTCCACCACCACAATCGCATCATCGACCAAAAGCCCTATCGCCAGCACCATGGCAAACAGCGTTAAGGTATTGATGGAGTAACCAAACAGCGCCAGCACGCCGAAGGTGCCGAGCAGCACCACCGGCACCGCCAGTGCCGGGATCAGCGTTGCGCGGATATTTTGCAAAAACAGGTACATGACGCAGACCACCAGAATGATGGCTTCGATTAACGTCTTCACCACATCTTCAATGGAGATCTTAATAAAATCGGTGCTGTCTTTCGGATAGGCCACGTCGTAGCCCTGCGGCATGTTGTTGCGGTACTCATTAATCTTGTTTTTGACCAGCGTGGCGGTGTCCAGCGCATTCGCACCGGGTGCCAGCATCACCGCCAGACCCGCTGCCGGGTGGCCGTTCAGCTTTGCCTGGGCGCTGTAGTCTTCGCTGCCCATCTCGACGCGCGCCACATCCTTAACGCGCACCACGGCACCATCGGTTTGGCTTTTGACAATGATGTCGCGAAACTGTGCCACGGTTTGCAGGCGCGACTGGGCGCGCACGGTGGCGGTTAACTGCTGTTTATCGGACGCGGGCAGGGCGCCGATTTTTCCGGCGGAGACCTGGATGTTCTGCGCTTCGATGGCCGATTGCACATCAGACGGCATCAGCGAGAAGGATTTCAGCTTGTCCGCATCCAGCCAGATACGCATCGCGTATTCACCGCCGAAGACTTGCAGGCTGCCGACACCGTTTACGCGCGCCAGCGAATCCTGCATGTTGCTCACCAGCCAGTCGGCAATATCGGAGCTGCTGGCGCGGTCGGTCTTATCGTACAACCCCATGATCAACAAGAAGTTGCTTTGGGATTTCACTACCGTGACGCCCGATTGCGTCACTTCTGTTGGCAGGCGCGACTCCGCCTGCTGGACTTTATTCTGCACCTGAACCTGCGCGGTATCCGGGTCAGTGCCCTGCTCAAACGTGACGGTGATGGTCGCCTGGCCGTCGGAGCTGCTGGTGGAGGTGAAGTAGAGCAGGTTATCCAGCCCGGTGAGTTGCTGTTCAATCACCTGGGTGACGCTGTTTTCCAGCGTCTGCGCCGATGCGCCGGTATAGGTGGCGGTGATTTTGACAGCAGGTGGGGCGACATCCGGGTACTGGGCAACGGGCAGTGAGCGGATCGCCAGAATACCGGCCATCATGATAAGAATGGCGATAACCCAGGCAAAGACCGGGCGGCGGACAAAAAAGCGCGAGAACATCAGGCTTTCCCTCCTTCAGTCTCTTGCACCTGCACCGCTTTCACTGTTGCGCCAGCACTCACTTTGTCGCTGCCTTCCACAATGAGCTTATCGCCGCTGGCGAGGCCTTTTACCACCAGCCATTTGTCGCCGTAAGTGTCACCGGTTTCAACCGTGCGCTGCTCCACTTTGTTCTGCGCATTCACTACCAGCGCGACGGCATTGCCTTTTGCATCGCGCGTGATTCCCTGCTGCGGTGCGAGAATGGCGTCAGCCATTACCCCTTCATCAACGCGTGCGCGGACAAACATTCCCGGTAACAGCTGGTGCTGCGGGTTCGGGAAGATGGCGCGTAACGTAACGGATCCGGTGGACTCATCAACGGCGACTTCCGTCAGCGCCAGGCGCCCTTTTTCGCTGTAGGTGCTGCCATCTTCAAGCGTTAACGTCACCCCCAGCGTATTGCTGTCGCTGGTGAGCGCTTGCTTGCGCAGGCGCAGAAGATCGACGCTGGATCGCGTCAGATCAACATACATGCTCTCCAGCCCGCGAATCGTGGCGAGTGCCGTGGTTTGCTCAGCCGTGACCAGCGCGCCGGGCGTGACGGAGGAGATGCCGATGCGTCCGCCAATCGGTGCGCTAATGGTGGTCCAGTTGAGATTGATGCGCGCACTCTCCAGCGCGGCTTTTTTCGACGCCACGCTGGCTTTGTCCTGCGCGCAGGTGGATTGCGCATCATCTGCATCCTGGCGCGAAACACCATCCTCTTTTACCAGTTGCGCATAGCGTGTGGCTTTCTGGCAGTCGGAAACGACCAGCGCCTGCGCCTGTTTCAGTGCCGCGCTGGCTTCATCAAAGGCGGCGCGATAGCTGGAAGGGTCGATCTGGTAAAGCGCCTGCCCGGCCTTTACCGTATCGCCCTCCGTAAACAGCCGTTTTTGAATGATGCCACCCACCTGAGGGCGAACCTCTGCCGACTGCGCGGCGGATATGCGCCCGGTAAGCTGACTGGTAACCTCCAGCGGCTGGCTTTTTAAGGTGACAATCCCCACTTGCTGGGGCGGGCGTTGTGCAGGTGGCGTGGCGTTATCGCAACCGACAAGGGCGATCGCGGCCAACAGGGTTGTTTTTATTAACTTTATTTCAGTTTTCCTGGCATGAGCGAAGCCTGCCCGTTTTGATTAACAGGAGTGTGGAGCAGGCGAGTAAACAGGTTATTTCGGCGGCGCCAGAAATAGCGCCGCCGCTTTTTCATCTATGACTTCTTATTTCTTCGCAAATAACATCGCGGTAATTTCCTGATAGAGCTGCTGTAATTGTGCCGGGTCGCATTTTTGCGGCGTCAGGCGGCGAAATGTGCTGCCTTCCATTAACACTGCCAGTAATTCCACGCAGCACCGTATGCGCTCTTGCGACAGGTGAGGGTGGCTGTTGTGCAAGTGCTGGCAGGCGGTGTTAAACATGCGGGCATCGGCTTCAATCATCATCGCCTGCACCTGCGGGTTGCGCGTCGCTTCAGCGGACATCTCCAGCATTAACGCATCGTCATCCGGGCTGAGGGTGTGCCGCCAGGCCAGCATTTCCGGCAGATGGGTAGTCTCGGCTTTGCTCTCCATTTCGGCGATGCGGTAGTCAATAATGCGGCAAATCATCTCTTCAATAATGGCGTCTTTATTGATGAAGTAGCGGTAAATCTGACCGACGCTCAGCTGCGCTTCGAGGGCGATTTGCGACATGCTGGCGGCATGAAAGCCACTGATGCGAAAACGCCGCCGGGCAGCCGCAATGATCTCGTCTTTACGCTGCTGATGGCGTTGCTCCTGTAGTGCTTTTTGCGACATCGCGCCCCCCGGTTAAATAAGGATGAGAATGAACATTCTCATTACGCAGTACATTAATTGAAATTATCTTTTTTGGGTAAATATTTTATTTATAAATAGATCCGTTTTACGAAATTTCATAATGTGGAGAAATAAAGAAAAAATAAGCAGGAAAGATTGAGGGATATATTAGCGTGAAAGTGCGGAGCCAATGTGATGGCAATGTGAGAGGTTGCAAAGAGATAAAAATGACCCTGGCAGAGTGATATTGCCCTCTATAAAGGAGGCACTCCTATTTGACGTTATAGGCCGACAGGGTGAGCCGTTCTTGCCCATGATGCCCGCTACGCCCACGGACCTGTTTTATGAGAATCGTTCTCAATAGCATTGAAGCAGCCGGATGCGGATGGTAAGGTGTAGGCCGTTTCGCCCGGCGTGGGGCCTGGGTTTGACCGAGAACGAACGGCTGCCGGTTATGCAAAAAAGAGACTTTTCCGTTGAAGATTTTATCGGCTTTGGCGAGCGCTACGGCATCGATTACCGCTTTCCGGCGCTGGCTTCCTGCCGCTCGCTGAGCGAGGAGCGACGCATCGTGATTCAGGGCGATGTGCAGGAGATGCGCTTCTCCAGCGGCCTGAACCTGACCCGCTCCGACATTCGCGTTCTGCAACCCTATGAAACCACCTCTCTGCACAGCTGCCCGCTCTATATGCTGGTAGTGCTTGAAGGCAGCGTAATGCTGCGCCTCAACGGCGAGGAGTTTATCGTTCGCTCTGGTATGGCTTTTACCTCGCGTCTGAGCGAGCAGCAGGTGATGAACGCCCGTCATCTGGCGGATAACTCCCTGCGCACGCTGTCTCTCGGCGTCGATCCGGCCAGCTGCCAGCGCTCGCCGCTGCTTACCGCGCTACTGGAGCAGTGGGAATCCCACGGCGCGCCAACCTTTTTATGGCAGGTGCCCGAGTTTCTGCTCTCCGGCTTACAACAGAGCCAGCTTTCAACGCTGCCCGCACTGTCGCGCGAACTGATCCTCGAAGGGGTGATGCTGCAACTGGTCGGGCACGCGCTGTCACAGCGGATGGCGGGCGTGGAGCGCTGTACGCGTGCCTGTGGCGGTGAGGGGCAGCGGCTTGAGTCGGTGCGCCGTTTGCTCGAGCAGCAGCCGGAAAAAGAGTACACCCTGACCGCGCTGGCGCAGCTGGCGGCGATGAGCACCAGCAGCCTGCGGGTGAAGTTCCGCCAGGCCTATGGACACTCGGTGTTTGACTATCTGCGCGACTGCCGCCTGGCGCTGGCACGCCGCTATCTCGCCCAGGGTTACAGCGTGCAGCAAGCGGCCTGGATGTCGGGTTACCAACACGCTACCAACTTTTCTACCGCTTTTCGCCGCCGGTATGGCATTGCGCCGAGTGAAGCGCGACAGCCGATCGCCTCCCCGTAGACCTTTTCTCTCGCCCTGCGCGCCATTTTGTCACCGCGCATATGTGAATTGTCATTGCGCATAGCTATTGGCGAATCCAAAAGGGTAATAATTCTTATTTACAATAATAACCGCTTCTGGAGAGTTTCATGTTCGCAAAAACGCGACTGGCATTGATGATTGGCTGCATAACGGGTGGGATAAGCGTTTCGGCGCTGGCGCAGGAAAACGCTAAAGATACCGTGGTGGTAACGTCGCAGGTGCAGAGCGGCGCGACCAAGCTTGAGACGCCGGATATCGAAACGCCGCAGGCGGTCTCGATCGTCACGCGCCAGCAGTATGAAGAGCAGGGCGCAACCAGCGTGCGCCAGGCCGTTAGCTACACACCGGGCGTCTACAGCAACCAAATCGGCGCCTCTAACCGCTTTGATTACATCGTGCTGCGCGGCTTTTCCGACGGCAGTCTCGATAACGTCTATCTCGACGGCCTGAAGATGATGGGCGATACCAACTCCCACAGCTCGCTGGTGATCGACCCGTGGTTTTTAGACAGCGTTGAAGTGGTGCGCGGCCCGGCATCCGTGCTCTATGGCCGCTCGTCGCCGGGCGGCATTGTGGCGCTGAACTCGCGTAAACCGTCGTTCGATCCGGGCGGTGAAGTGAAACTCTTCGCGGGCAATAACAACCAGCGCGGCGCGGCGTTTGATGTGACCGGGCCGGTAGATGATAACGATCGCGTGGCGGTGCGTTTAACCGGTATGACCCGCTATGCTGACTCCCAGTTTGATCACCTGAAAGAGCAGCGTTACGCCATCGCGCCGAGCGTCACCTGGCGTATTACCGACAGCACGCGCCTCGATGTGATGGCCTATCTGCATCGCGATCCGGAAGGCGGCAGCCACTCAGGCCTGCCGTATGAAGGTACCGTGGTGCCGCACGCCGGGGGCAAAATCTCCAACACCTTCTTTGAGGGCGAAGATAAGTACGACAAGTACAAACGCCGTGAAAACATGGTCGGCTATAACTTTGAGCACATGTTTGAAAGCGGCTGGTCGGTGCGCCAGAAGCTGCGCTACCTGCGTACCAAAGTCGATCTCAATCAGGTTTATGCCTCGGGCTGGCTGAATGAGACCGAGCTGAACCGCGGTTACTCCGGCTCAGATGAGTCCCTCTCGGCGGTGACGCTGGATAACCAGCTGGATGGCAGCGTCGATACCGGTGCCATCAACCACCGTCTGCTGGTGGGCGTTGATTATCAGCATCGCAATAACAACGTCACCTCGTCCTATGGCAGCTTCCCGGCGATCGATGCTTTTAACCCGGTTTACGGTGCCGATCCGCTCTCAATTTCCGTGTATGGACGTGAAAAGCATAAACTGGAGCAGACCGGGATCTATGTACAGGATCAGATGTCGCTCGATCGCTGGCGTCTGACCCTCGGCGGGCGTCACGATCAGGTGAAGATCACCAACAGCAATAAGATCGGTGACACGCACGATACGCTGGAGAAAGACCATATCAGCAGCCGTGCGGCGCTGATGTACCTCTTCGACAGCGGATTTGCGCCCTACGTAAGCTACTCGACGGCCTTTACGCCGACCAGCTTTACCGATGAGAACGGCAAGATCCTGCAACCGATGAAGGGCAAGCAGTGGGAAGCGGGGCTGAAGTTCCAGCCGGAAGGGTCGCAGACCATGTACAGCGCCTCGGTCTACCGCATCAACCAGAACAATATCGCCACCAAAGTGGAGCCGACCGATCCCTATCGCGCTATTGGCGAGATTGAATCAGAAGGGGTTGAACTGGAAGCGGTGGGTCAGCTGACGGATAACCTGCGCTTACAAGCGGCTTACACCTATAACGACATTCGTTATAAGAAAAGCAGCCCCGAGGAGCAGGGGAAACGCGCGGTTTACGCCCCGCGTAACCAGGCCAGCGCCTGGCTGAGCTATGACGTGAAAGCGGGTGCGCTGAATGGCCTGACCCTCGGTTCCGGCGTGCGCTATGTTAACGGCATCACCTCCGATCGTGAGAATACCCACACGCTGCCCTCCTACACGCTGGTGGATCTGGCCATCGGGTACGATCTGTCGAATGTCGGTCTGAAAGGGCTGAGCGCCCAGGTGAACGTGAATAACCTCACCGATAAGCGCTATGTCGCCGCCTGTAACTCCGCCAATTACTGCTACTTTGGCGCCGAGCGCAGCATCGTTGGCAGCCTCTCTTACGCATTCTGATGTGATAAACCCGGCCGCTGCGCCGGGTTTTTTCTTAGCTGAGATCGACGCCTTTATGGCCGGAGAGCCAGGTGACGATAAACCCACCGAGATAGGCCACCACCACGCCCGCCGCATAGACCGCCATCCCGGCATAGATGCCGTGATCGGAGGTCATCAGCGGCAACGCCACCAGCCCGGAAGGGCCAAATACCGTATTCAATCCGACCGGTAAGCCAAGCCACGCCACCGCACCCATAAAAAATCCGCCGCAGGCACCGCCGATACAGGCGGTGACAAAAGGTTTAACGCGCGGCAGGGTCACGGCGTAGATCAGCGGTTCGCCGACGCCTAGCAGGCCGGGGATGATCGCGCCGCGGATCTGGTTGCGGATCGTCGATTCACGCGCCGCGCGGAAGTAGAGCGCCAGCGCTGCGCCCACCTGGCCGCCGCCCGCCATCGCCAGAATTGGGAAGAGCGAGTTGAACCCCTGCGCATCCATCAGGGCGAAGTAGACCGGAATAAAGCCCTGATGCACGCCAAACACCACCGCAATCAGGAACAGCCCCGCCAGCACCGCGCAGCCAAACGGGTTGCCGTTGAGGTGCAGAAACAGCCACGACATTCCTTTAAACAGCTCGCCGCCGATCGGCATGATCAGCGTAAAGGTGAGCGCGCCGGTGATCAGCAGCGTCAGCAGCGAGGTGAGGATCATATCGAGATTGTCGGGCACAAACCGGCGGATCTGCCGCTCGATCCACGCGCCGAGGATCGTGGCGATCAGCACGCCGATAATATTGCCGCGCGGATCGATACTCATGCCGAAGAAGGTGTCGATCCCGGAGAAGTAGCCGACCGTCGCTTTCGCGTCGTAGCCGAGCACAAACAGCGCGGCGATAATTGCGCCGTTGACGCCGCTGCCGCCAAAGGCTTTTTGCGCGTTATAACCGATCAGGATCGGCAGGAAGGTGAACAACCCTTTGCCAAACACTTTCATATAACCGACAACGTGCGCGAGCGCGCTGCTCTTATCCTGCGCGCCAACCAGCAGGCTTTGCTCAATCAGCGTGGCGAAGCCAAGCAGCATCCCGGCGGCGATAAAGCCTGGGATGAGCGGTGTGAAAATGGTGGCGAATTTCGCCAGAAACTGATGCAGGCCGCTGGTCTGCTTCGCCTTCATCTGCTGTTTGGTGTCCCGGGCGATCTCTTTAAGCGGGGCCGATTCAGCCGGCGCATTGTCACGGTTGATTAAGAGACTCATCATCTCTGCCGCGGTTTGCGCTTTGCCGGGACCAACGATGATTTGCAACTGATCGTCACTGTTCACCACGCCGAGCACGCCGGGCAGCGCCTGCAACCCGGCCTTGTCGACAAGCGCGTCGTTATGCAGCGCCAGGCGCAGGCGCGTCATGCAGTTGCCGCAGCTTTTAATATTCGCTTCACCACCGACCCGTTGCAGGATGGAGGCGATCAGTTCCGGCGTGATTTTGGCCATCACTTCACTCCTGCGTGGAGCAGCGCCTGGCGAATAAACCCGCCGTTATCCGCGAGCAAACGCGCGGCCTCTTCGGCGTCAATCTGCGCCAGCACCATCAGGATGGCGGTTTTGCAGTGGCCGTGGCAGGCCTGTAGCGCCAGCTTCGCCTCGTCGCTATCGCAGCCGGTGGCTTCCATAACAATGTTGACCTGGCGCTGCACCAGCTTCTGGTTCGTCGCCTCCACGTCCACCATCAAGTTGCCGTAGACTTTGCCGCTGCGGATCATCGCCCCGGTGGTGAGCATATTGAGCACCAGTTTTTGCGCCGTGCCCGCTTTCATGCGCGAGGAGCCGCTAACCACTTCCGCGCCGACGACCGGCGTAATGGCGATATCGGCAATCTGCGTCATCGGGCTACCGGCGTTGCAGGTCAGCGATACGGTGGTGGCATGCAGGATTTTGGCGTACTCCATGGCGGCAATCACATAGGGCGTGCGCCCGCTGGCGGCGATGCCGACCAGCACGTCGTTGGCGTTGAAATTGAGGGATTTAAGATCGTCGACGCCGAGCGTCAGGCTATCTTCGGCATTCTCCACCGCCTGCAAAATGGCGCGATGACCGCCAGCAATGAGGCCGACAACCTGCTCACGCGGCGTACCGTAAGTGGGCGGGCATTCGCTGGCATCCAGAATGCCTAAGCGCCCGGAGGTGCCCGCGCCGCAGTAAATCAGGCGTCCGCCCTTTTTGAAAGCGCTGACAATCGCATCGACCGCCTGCGTAATCGCCGGGATCACCTGCTCAACCGCCAGTGCGACCTTCTGATCTTCACGGTTAATCACCCGTAACATCGCCTCGGTATCAAGCATGTCGATGTTGGCGCTGGCGCTGTTGCGGCCTTCGGTCGTCAATGTGGATAGATCAATGTTCATCACGTCTCACTTCACTCTGCGTTATGACTTTCTGCCTGCCGCTGCGCGGCCCCGGCAACCGAAAAAGGAATAATATATTATTCATAACTATCAATTTAAGAATAATTTATTCTTACACGGGGCGCGAAACGAGAGTGTGACGCTGCTCATGCTGCGCATAAGTGATCATTAAGCGGCGCGTCAGCGCTGGTGAAAAGTGAAAATGGCCTGCACCAGCGCATCGGGATCGAGCTTAAGTTCGCCAGCGTTAAGCGCTGCGCGAAGGCGTTCAATCTTAGGCTGGTCAATCTCCGGCAATTGATCAAGGTCGGCCTGCGCCTGGTTAAGCAAAAAGAGGGTCGCGTCAGAAAAGGGGGGCGCTGTCATGATGTGCGTCTCACAGAGGGCGGTTAACGTTTGGCGGCTATCTGGCTACCTAAAACGACCACCGACGTTGCAAACTTAATCCCCGCGTTTTAGCTTAATCCGGCTCCAGCTGATAGCGAAAAATCATGCCATTTTGCTGACAAACCAGCGGCACGCCGTCGGGCGCAATCTGCTGCATGGCATTCTCCGAGTAGGTGAGGAGATCAACATTGTTTGTCACCATACGGTTATCTTTTGCCGGGTTGAACAGCACCGGTGCGTAGGCAAAATAGTGTTTACCATACCGCTGGCGCGTGTGGACAAAGTTACTTTTGAGGATAAAGGCCGCATCCTGCGGGCTGCTGAGCGTGCTGATAATAATATTGCCCGCCGTGCTCATGCGCGAATCGTAGATCTCCTGTTGATGCAGCATCAAATCGTAAAACCCCACCTGCTGTACGATCTCCTCCGTCTGGTTAAGGACGCGCTGCCCGCGCTGGAAAACGATGCCGCAGGCCAGCGCCGCCAGGGTGATAGCAAGCAGAAATAGTGTCCGTTTATTGTCTGTTACAGCGTACCATCTCATCCATTTTTCTCCGTGTCTCACTGACAATCAGCTTATTTAATAACGCCGTATCGGAACGCCAGTGGTCAATTTGCATCACCAGTACCCGCTGCTCGCAGCCATTATGTATGCGGAAGGTATAATTCAAGGTTTGATTTTCACTGCGATAGTAAATAGCAATACGCAGCGCCTTCTGCTTGGCCTGCCGATTAAGCCGGGTATAGCTCTCTTTTAAGCGATCATAAATAGCCGTCGGCTCTTTCATTCTCTCGCCCGGTGCCAGCAGGGCAAATATACGCAGATGGCTGTAGATATTTTTCGCCACCTCTTTTGCCACTATCTTGTTGTTATAGGTGAGCGCCAGGTAACCGCTACAGAGAACGGTGAATATAAAGAGCAGCATAATAAGCAGAACGTTAATGCAGGAGAAAGGCCGCACAGCAACGGGCGTCGGTTGCCGGGTTGGCGCGGGTAACTCAGGCGCGGAAGGTGGCGTCTCCTGTACCGGGATATCGATTTCAGTTGCGACAGGGCGCGGGTCTGGCGGCGGCCCGCTGACCAGAGGGCGGCAATATTTTGCCTCCAGCACGTATCCCTTTTTGGGGATGGTGCGAATAATTCGCTGCTGCTTACCGTTATCCGCCAGGGCGGTGCGCAGTGCGTGAATGGCACTGGCGAGGCTATTGCTGCTGACCGCGCGATCTTCCCACACCTGCGCCGCCAACGCCTCATGGGAGAGGATCTCGCCGGGGTGTTGCTGCAAAACAGCCAGTAATCTGAGCGGGTGCGTTCCCAGCCGTTTCTCCTCGCCGGTCACCACATGGTGGATCGCGCCTGACGCAGGATCGATGACCCAGTTATTTACGGTGCAATTGTGTTTATTCATAAAAGGTTAACGAGTGATACCAATCCGTCAGAGACTTATTACAAGAAATAATGCCGTTGGCTGAATCGGATAAATAACAGAATAAATATTCGTAGTTCACCGGTTTGTGGCGTTAATAATACGGAAGGCGCGGCGTAAATTACATGTGATTTCATTAGTTGGCGCTTTTCAAAGGATTAAAAAACGCCTTTGTGGTGTATTGTTTGACGCCGTTGAGGAGCGCTTTTGTACGTTATTAGCTACTTCTCTTCTCATTTTGTTAATTAGGTGTTGCCGAAACTTTTTATTAATTGTTTTATCCGCTGTTCCTCATACGTAATGTAAATGATGAATTTAACTGCCGCAAAAACCTTAAATCCCGCTGATGAAGCGCGTTATATCAGTGATTATTTGCCGCTGGTACATAAAGTCGTCAAACAGTTCAGCTGGCAGACCAGCAGCGTAATGAGCAAAGAGGATATGCGCCAAATTGCCCTGATGGGGCTGCTGGCTTCCTTGCGCCGCTATGGCCCGCCGGACGCGCAGTTTGCCGGTTACGCCATTCAGCGCATTCGCGGCGCGGTGCTGGACGAGTTACGCCAGCAGGACTGGCGACCGCGCAGGCTGCGTCAACAGACGCATAAGCTTACGGATGCGATCCGCGAAATCACCCGTGAGCTGGGGTATGAACCGCGCTTTGAGGAGCTGAGTGAACGGCTGTCAGTGACGCCGGAAGCCTGGCAGCAATATCTGCTGCTGCACTCGGCCAGTGCCCTGGAGAGCCTGGATACCCTGCTGGAGAGTGATTTGCACGCCAGCACGCTCTATAGCCGCCAGCTCGAGGATGAACTGCTGCCCGCCTACACGTTACGCAGCGCGGTAGCCACCCTCGACAAGCGTGAGCAGCTGATCCTCGCGCTCTATTACCAGCATGAGCTGAGCCTGAAAGAGATCGCGCAGGTGATTGGCGTATCGGAAGCGCGCGTCTGCCAGCTCAATAAAGGGATTGCCCAGAAGGTTCAGGCGTTTACGCGTCAATAAACGCACTATTTATGGTGCTGGCTGTAGCCGGTGCTCCCGTTTAACTCATTGGTTTAAATGTGTTGTTCTCGTGAAAGCTGTGATTTTGTCATCCATCGTCGCCCCCAGTCGGAGCCTGCTCCGAGGGTTTTTGGGGCTTTTTTTTACGCTTCTTGTGCTGTCGCTTGCAACCGGGTGTGTGCAAACCCCCGCGCGCAGAGCGGCGCCTCTGTTAACCACGTCTGAGACAAACGCCCAGACAGCTGCCGCGCATCATCAGGCGAGGCGAAAAGCGCGCGTTCGCGCATCGTTGCTGACGGTAATGAACCGTCTGGAGAAGCAGCTCGGTAAACCTTACGTGCGTGGCGGCGTCTCACCGCAGCGGGGGTTCGACTGTAGCGGGCTGGTGGTCTACGCCTATAACAAGGTGCTGGCGCGAAAACTGCCGCGCACCACCCGGGCGATGTTTCGGGATAGGGGGCTGAAAAAAGTGGCCCGCCATAAGCTGCGCCGCGGCGATCTGATCTTCTTTCACAGTAAAAGGCGCGGCCCGGCAGACCACGTTGGCGTCTACCTTGGCAACAATAGCTTTATCGAAGCACCGCGCAGCGGGCTGAAGATCCGTATCAGTAACCTGACCAATGACTACTGGCAGGATCACTACCTCGGCGCGCGGCGTATTCTGACCAACGAGGCGATTCTCTGAGGCTACTCCTCCAGCGCGTTGTGGATAGTCGCACCCAGCTGTTTGATCGCTTCCCGTCTCTCTTCATCCGGCAGCAGGGCGCAGTTGAGGCGCAGGCAGTTACGATACTTGCCGGAGGCCGAAAAGAGTGAACCGGGCGCGATCTGGATCTTTAACCGGCAGAGCGCGCGGGAAACGCAGACCATATCGACGCTTTCCGGCAGTTCGACCCACAGCAGAAAGCCGCCCTGCGGGCGCGTCACGCAGATATTGCATGGAAAATATTGCCGTACCCAACAGGTATAGACCGCCAGCCGCTGCTGGTAGACCTGGCGCATCCGGCGTACGTGGCGGTGATAGTGTCCGTCGCGGATAAACGCCGCCACCGCCAGTTGGGTGGAAGGGACATTAGTGCCGATGGCGGCATATTTTTTATGGATCACCCGATCCAGATAGCGCCCAGGCGCGATCCAGCCAATGCGCAGTCCCGGCGCCACGGTTTTGGTCAGTGAACTACAGAGCAGCACGCGGCCATCAATATCGTAGGATTTGATGGTGCTCGGCCGCGGATAGTCGGTGGCCAGCTCGCCATAAATATCATCTTCGAAAATGACAATATCGTGGCGCTGTGCCAGCGACAGCGCCGCCTTTTTGCGCGCTTCCGGCATGATAAACCCGAGCGGATTCTGGCAGTTGGGCACCAGGATCACCCCTTTAATTGGCCACTGCTCCAGCGCCAGCTCCAGCGCTTCAATGCTGATCCCCGTTTCCGGATCGGTCGGGATTTCGATCGCTTTGATATCCAGCCCGCGCAGCAGCTGCATGGTGCCGTAGAAGCAGGGGGATTCGACGGCGACAATATCGCCCGGATCGCAGACCGCCATCAGCGCCAGCGCCAGCGCCGGGTGGCAGCCAGCGGTGATAACAATCTCTTCGGCGTTTAACGAGGTACCGCCATCAAGCATCAGGCGGGCGACCTGCTCGCGCAGTTCGTGCTGGCCGGGCAGGGGATCATAACTAAGCGCATCCATCACCTGGTGCTGCGCGATGCGGCTCATCTCTTTCCACAGCGGTTTGAGGGTCGGCTGGTTGAGGTCCGGTGCGCCGCCGCCGAAGGCGATAATCTCTTTATCCGTGCGCGCATCAAGCAGGGTTAACACTTCATCCCACTGCGTGACATCAACCGGGCGCTGCACCGGGCGCGACATCGCCGGCACCGGCGGTTTGGCTTTGCGCGGCGCGACAAAGTAACCGGAGCGCGGCTGCGGGGTGATTAACTGCAACGTTTCCAGTACCTGATAGGCCTGCTGTACGGTGCTGATACTGACGCCATGCTCCTGGCTCAGGCTGCGCACCGAAGGCAATTTTTCACCGTGGCGATATAAGCCGTGTTCAATGCGCTCTGCCAGCAAAGTGGCCAGATGTTGGTAGCGGGTCATGCTGTATCCTAAAAAGTCACCATACAGTTGCAAAAAACAGTACAGATCGGGCGGGAAAGTGGCGTTCAGATCCTCTTTTACGGCATCTGTATGTTAAAGAAAAGTATTTTCTGAGTCTGTATTGTGCAGGGCGATCGCAGCGAAGATAGAGCTCTTTTCAGGCGAGGAGAGCAACATGGAATTTTTCGAAAATCGACCACGGCGCCCGTTTTCCGGCTTTGTTTTACTCTGGCGCCAGCTGCGGCGCTGGCACCTGCTGGCGAAAACCCGACGCGAACTGCGCAGGCTGAGTGACGAGCAGTTAAGGGATATGGGACTACGACGCAGCGATATAAGCTGAAGGCGAAAGGGCGGAGGAAATATCTGGTGGTTCCCGCCCACCCTGCGTTGGGCTATGCTTAGCTGCATAACCTGAAGGGAGAGAGCACATGCATTTTATTACTAACCACGATGATGACGACAAAAAAGAGAAAGAAGCGAGCAATGCCAGCCAGCTGATGCAGCAGAAACTGCTGGATGCGCGTTCGATCATCATTTCCGGTGAGATCAACCAGGCGCTGACTGAGAAAGTGGTGACCCAGCTTCTGCTGTTACAAGGCATCAGCGATGCGCCGATCAAAATCTATCTCAACAGCCAGGGTGGCCATGTCGAAGCGGCGGATACCATCCACGACATGATCAAATTTATCACCCCGGAAGTGCACATCATCGGCACCGGCTGGGTCGCCAGCGCTGGGATCACTATCTTCCTCGCGGCGAAAAAAGAGCACCGCTACTCGCTGCCGAACACCCGCTTTATGATCCACCAGCCGCTGGGCGGCGTGCGTGGTCAGGCGAGCGATATTGAAATCGAAGCCAAAGAGATTATCCGTACCCTTGAGCGTGTGAACCGCATGATTGCTGACGCAACCGGCCAGCCGGTGGAGAAGGTGAAGCAGGATACCGATCGCAACTTCTGGATGAACACCAAAGAGGCGATGGATTACGGCATTGTCTCCCGCGTGGTCAACTCCTACGCCGATCTCAACCTCGATTAATTCCTGTGCTTTTCTGAGGCGAGAACTCTCTCGCCTCATCATTTTCCTGATTCTGTTTCGCACCCCTGACGCCTTTCTCATTATGGAGTGATGGCATGAAAAGCAGTATCACCGCAGCGCTGATAACCGCAGCGACCCTGAGCTTTCCTGCGCTGGCAGCATCTGCCAGCGTCTCGTTCGAACATAAAGACTGGCAAGTGGTGTGCGATAACACTCTGACCTGCCGCGCAGCGGGCTACAGTGTGGAAGACGACCCAACCGGCTCTGTGCTGATCACCCGTAAAGCGGGGCCGCAAACCCCGGTCACCGTGCAGGTGGTGCTGGCAGATATGGACGAGAGTGAACCGCCGTCGTCGCCGACGAAACTGGCGCTGTGGATCAACGGCAAATCGCTCGGCGCGTTAACCCCTGGCGATAACGACACCTGGCGTCTGACGGACGAGCAGGCAACGCAGATGATTGCTGCGGTGAAGGGCAGTGGCAAAGTTGAGTTCAGAGGCGGCGCGAAACCGTTTGTGCTCTCTGGCGACGGCGCTTCCGCCGCACTGCTAAAGGTTGACGATGTGCAGGGGCGCATCGGCACGCCGGGCGCACTGAGTAAAAAAGGCAATAAGCCTGAAACCTCGGTTACCGCCGCGATTAGCGCCCCGGTGATCCAGGCCGCAACCGTAAGCAAAGGCGAGGCGCGTACCCTTAGCGCAGCCGAAGCAAAAAAACTGACGCCACAGTTGCTCGCGACACTCGGTAAAGATGATGACTGCGACCGGCTCGCCAACCCGGAAGAGGAGACGGTTAAGGGCGATAATGACCTCACCCTGACGCCGCTGGACGCAAAACATGGCCTGGTTTCCGCACTCTGCTGGCGTGCCGCCTATAACGAAGGTTATGGCTACTGGGTGGTTGATAACGCCCTGAAAGAGAAACCGCAGTTCATCACCAGCTCGGGAACGGATTACAGCGACGGTGCCATCACGCTTGCTCAGCGCGGGCGCGGGATTGGCGACTGCTGGGCATCAACCGAGTGGGTGTGGGACGGCGAAGCGTTTCGTCGAAGTAGCGAAGGCACCACCGGCCTTTGCCGTGGAATTCGCGCGGGCGGTGCCTGGGAGCTTCCCGAGTTTGTCGCCGAGGTCAAAGCCGCGAAATAACCCTCTGAGCACCCCCGCGACCGGATAAGAGAATGCGGTGGTGTTCATTTTATATACTTTACCTTCGATTTTATGGTCACTATACTTACCAAATTCAATATTAATGGTAAGTATAGTGACCATGACAGCAAGAGATAAACGCAGCGCGGTTATCTTCCCCCGCCATCAATAAGTGCTTACGCAGTTTGGTGAGAACATCAAACTCGCCCGCAAACGCCGAAAACTCACTCAGACTATGCTCTCGGAACGAACGGGGTTAAGCCGTCTCACCTTGCGAAAAATCGAGCAGGGCGACCCGGGGGTTTCGCTTGGGCACTATGTGGCTGTGCTCGGCGTACTCGGGCTGGTCGATGATTTTCTTCTGCTTGCCAGGGATGATGAGCTGGGGCGCAAGTTGCAGGATATTGAGCTTTTAAGGAAGAGAGGAGAGCCGCGTTAATGACCACGGATGTTTGGGTGTATGCCGACTGGCAAGATTTTGCCGAGCCTGCGCGGGTTGGCCTGCTGCGCGCAGCCATGCTGAAACGCTGGGCATCGCGCGCAGCGAGCAGGAAAGAATGGCTTCGGCGTTTATCACACGGCTGGAACAAGCGGGCGTGGTGAGCTGGAAGGTGAACAAAAGCGAAGGGGCATCGTACTACGTCCTTGACCCGGACGGTCATAAGCTGGAAGCACATGTCGGCGATCTGGCGCAGCGCCTGGCGGCTTGTCGCGCGAAGCCCTATAAGGGAATGGTGTTTTTTGATTGACCTCCTCGCCTTTCACAATCCATGCTCTTTGCCCCACCGTTTCTTGATAGTTACCCTGATAACCTTTATCGTGCCCCTCCGCTAATGTGAGGGGACGTAATGACCGAAGATGAACTGTTTGCCCGCCGACCGCTGGGAATGCGCATGGCAATGGTAGTGCGCCAGTGGCGAGCGACCATTGATCATGCCCTGCGCGACACCGGCATCACCCAGTCGAGCTGGACGGTGCTGATGCAGTTGCAGCAACTGGGGGACAATGTTTCGGTCAGTGAGCTGGCGGAAGTGCAGGGCATTGAACTACCGCCACTGATGCGCACGCTCGCCCAACTGGAGACGCAGGGGCTGATTGCGCGTACGACATCGCCGTACGACAAGCGCATCCGCCTGCTGAAATTGACCGCCAAAGGGTGCGCGCTGCTGGAGAAAATCACACAAGTGATTGAAGCCTGTCAGCTGCGGGCAACGGAGAGTATCCCGGCGGAAGATCTGCAAAAGTTCAGCGCCACGCTGAGCCAACTCGCCTGTAATCTGCGCGTGATGCGCGAAGAAGATAATAAAACCGAATAAGAAAATGATGACGCCTGAACAAAAATTTGCCCGCTGGGTAAGGGTCAGTATTGCCTCTTTCCTGCTGATGTTTGTCTATTTTATTGTCGCCGATATCTGGATCCCGCTGACGCCGGACTCCACCGTGATGCGCGTGGTGACGCCGGTTTCTGCCCGCGTCTCTGGCTATGTTTCTGAGGTCTATGTGCAGAACAACAGCCGGGTTAAGCGCGGCGATCTGCTCTACCGACTCGACGCTACTCCCTTTGAAAACCAGGTTGAAGCCGCGGAGATTGCGCTGGCGCAGGCGCGTCTGACCAATCAACAGCTCGACGCGCAGATCGCTGCCGCGCAGGCGAGCCTGAAAACGGCGCAGCTGACGGCGCAGAATAATCGCGTCACTTTTGAGCGTTACCAGCGACTCGGCAAAATGCAGAGTGTCTCGCAGTCCGATCTCGATAACGTGCGCACCACCTGGCAGGGGAGCGAGCAGTCGGTGACGAATCTCAATGCCAGCATTGAAGCGCTGCGTATTCAGCGCGGTGAACGTGATGAGGCGCATAACGTCACGCTGCAAAAATATCGCAACGCCCTGCAACAGGCGCAGCTGAACCTTGGCTGGACGCAGGTGCGCGCCGAAGCTGATGGCACGGTCAGCAACCTGCAACTCAGCCCCGGTTTTTATGCCCAGGCGGGTGGCGCGTCGCTGGCACTGGTGCATGAAAAGAGCGATATCGTCGCCGATTTTCGTGAAAAGAGCCTGCGTCATACCCATGTTGGCACCGATGCGGCGGTAGTGTTTGATGCGCTGCCGGGCCAGGTGTTTCACGCGCATGTCACCAGCAGCGATGCGGGCACCCTCGCCGGGCAGGAAGCGGTAAACGGTCAGCTTTCGGAGCCGGAAACTTCCAACCGCTGGGTGCGCGATGCGCAGCGTATGCGTATTCATGTGGCGCTGGATGAGCCACTGCCCAAAGAACTGCCGACCGGCGCGCGCGCTACGGTGCAGCTCTATAACAGCGAAGGGATCTTCGCCCGATTCTTCTCCGGGCTGCAAATCCGCCTGGTAAGCCTGCTGCACTATGTCTATTAACACGCTGGCCCGCGTCTTTACGCCGCACGGCAACATCGTCTACACGGCGAACGATTTTCGCCAGACGCTGCGCATTGTTTTCTCCGGGATGATCGCCCTGAGCGTGTCGAGCTTTTACAACACGCAGTATGGCGTCTTTTATGTTATCTACCCGGTGATGCTGCTGTCGCTGGTGCCGGTGTTTAACCGCCACGTCGCCAAACAGTTTGTGTTCAGCGCGGTGATTAACTGTGTCGAAATGGTGTTCATCATCGGCTATCTGATGCAGTGGCCGGTGATCATGACGCTGGTGGTGTTTGGGCTCTATGTGATGCGTTTTCGCTTTATGAGCAAAGGCCCGCTGTTTCTCTTTGGTTCAACCGGCGTGGTGTGCCAGAGCACGATGCTCAACTTTATGAGCTACCCGTCGAGCGACTGGCATACGCTGCTCTTTTCCAATATTGAGGCCAGTATTATGGCCGTCGCCCTTAGCGCGCTAATGCACTTTCTGCTGCCGGACGTCGAGCCGCGCACCCGTCCGCCGCTGATTGAGAAAAATGCTGCCCGGGTGCGCCATGAATCGCTGCTCTCCGGCACGGTGGCGACGATGATTTTTGTTGTCTTCCAGATGAGCGACCTGAGCGATTCGCTTTCGGCATTGATGGCGGGCATTTTGATCCTCTTTCCGATGCACTATCGCGGGTCGGTGCTGAGTTCGTTATGGCGCGTAGTCGGCGTGGTGCTGGCGTGTCTTTATATTCTGCTGGTGCAGTTGATTCTCTATAACCACAGTAGCCATATGCTGCTGATGATGCCGCTTATCGGCCTTGGGCTGGCGTTTAGCGCGCGGCTGCATGTGATGGAGAAGGTGGGCGCAGGCGTCGGTTTCGCCAGCGTCACCACCATCGGCATTATGTTTGGCCAGAACCTGCACCCGGACACCGACCTGGTGTTCAGCGACCTGTACCGCATTGTCTCCGTCACCGTTTCGCTGGTGGCGACGCTGACGATGGTTTATCTGGTGCACCTGATTTTGAACCGCTTTGAAGCGACGCGGTTTGTGATTGAGGAGTGAGTTCACTGCCGGATGGCGCTGCGCTTATCCGGCCTACTATTCTCGTGGAGGGCGCTTTTGTAGGCCGGATAAGGCGTAAGCCGCCATCCGGCGACTCACAGGGCGGAGAGGTTTAAGAGCGCCGGGATCTGCGACAAGAGGTACAAAATCAGGCCGATACAGCCGCCGACCAGCGTGCCGTTAATGCGGATAAATTGCAGATCCTTGCCGATATTCAGCTCCACCTGGTAAGACATATCCCGCGCATCCCAGCTCTTCACCGTGTCGCTAATATGACGCGTCAGGAAAGCCGAAAACTCCGGTGCTACACGATGGGCCGCCTGCTCGAGGTGCTCGTTAAGCGAGGCGCGCAGCGCGCCGTCCGCCAGCAGCGTTTCGCCAAACCACAACCCGGCTTCGCTGATGCGCTTTTGCATCTTTGAATCTTCAGACTGCATATCCGCTTTCATCCAGTTGCGCAGATCGCCCCACATCTCACCCACGTAGCGGTTAAACGCCTCATCGTTCTTCAGGTACTCTTTGATGTTTTCCGCCCGCTCTGCCATCTCCGGATCGCTTTTCAGGTTAGCGATCAGTTTCATCGTCGCGCGATCGAAGGCCTGGCGGATCTGGTGCGTGCGATCGGCATTGATATCATCCAGTAGGGAGTTAACGGCATCGGAGACCAGCGCCGCGCTCTGCTCCCCCAGCCACTCTTTCGGCAGCACTTTCGCCTTCACCGGATGGTCGGTCTCCAGCCAGTGCACCACCTGGCGGGCAATAAAGGTGCGCGTACTCTCCCGCTGTAACAGAGCAATCAGTTGAGTAATTAACGTGTCCAGCAGCTTCTGATGGCGATTATTACGCGTCAGGCTCTCCAGCATCAGGGCGCTGGTCTGCGTTAAGTCGACTTTATCGATCGCTTTATGCACTGCCCGGCGGATCAGCCGCTGAATACGGCTGTCATCGGTCATCTCAAGAAAACCGCTCATCACTTGCAAAAGGTGCGTGCCAACGCGCTGCGCGTTCTCCGGCTGGCTAAACCAGACGCCGATCATCTGCGCAGGCTGATGACGCTGGATCAGCGCCACCAGCGATTGGGTATCAAGAAACTTCTCCTGCACGAACTGACCAAGATTGTCGCCAATCCGGTCTTTATTGCGCGGAATAATCGCCGTATGGCGGGAAATAAACGGCAGCGGCACGCGGCGAAACAGCGCCACCACCGCAAACCAGTCGGCCAGCGCGCCGACCATCGCCGCCTCGGCAATGGCTTTGACCCCGCTCACCCAGAAGTTTGGCGGCAGAAAGAGAGTGGTAACAAACACCGCGGCAGCGATCAGCAGCAGCGACAGCGCCAGTCGTTTGGCGCGCTTCAGTTCAGCTAATTTTTCCATCTGATAAGCATAGAGCGAGACGAGGCGAAGGTGCAAAGAATCAATTTTGTAGCTACACTGTGCCCACAAACGCACAGGAGGTTATATGGATTCTGTTATCCGATCGCGTATCGACAGCGAACTCAAGGCACGCGCCGGGCTGGTGCTTGAAAATTGCGGCCTCAACTGGAGCACGGCGATACGCCTGTTTGCTGAGCAAATTGTTAAAAACGAAGGGATACCTTTTGAAATCACCGCGAAACCAACCGCCCGGTTACGTAACGCAATGGTTGAGGCCGAAGAGATCGCCGCGCAAAAGCAGGGACGCTTTGAGAGTGTTGAACAGCTAATGGACAGCTTAAACGATGGGAAAGAGTAAACGCGCGCGCCTGCCATTCCGCTCCGATTACACCAAAACCTTTGTGAAGGCCTGGGAGCGATATAACAAAGCGGGACGCCGGGACATGCATGAGACGGCTGCTATCATGTCGATGGTGCTCTCCGGCAACCCGCTTCCCGCTCAATATAACGATCATGCTTTAACCGGAAATATGCAGGGGTTTCGCGAGCTGCATATTGGCGGTGACTATCTGCTGGTATATCGCCTTGATGGCGAAAAGCATCTGGTGGTATTCACCGATTTGGGCACCCATGCCGAGCTATTCGAATAACGACCTACAGGGTTTTCCATAAGATCCACCCGCCAAACACCATCAGCACTACGCCCGCGATGCGCTCTATCCAGCAGATGCTGCGGCTCAGACGCCGTTGCAGGGCAGGCAGGCCAATCAGGCTGACCAGCGCTATATCCCACAGCAGTACCACCATCACCATCCAGATCCCGCTGACCGATTGTTGCAGTAGCGTCACATCGGGGCCGAGCAGGGCGGTCATCAGCGCCAGGTAGAAGAGGGCGTTTTTCGGGTTGAGCAGCGCCGAGCCGAGGCCAAGTAAAAACTGTTTACCGATGCCAGGGCAGCGCTGACGCGTCTCATCCAGTGCCAGCGTTTGCGGGCGGCTGCGCACCAGCTGTGAACCAATCCACAACAGATAAAGCGCGCCGAGCAGTTCGATGGCGGTAAACAGACCGCTGAAGTGGCGCAGCGCGCTGGCCCCGATAATCACCAGCAGAATATAGAGCGCGTTACCCAAAGCGATGCCGATGCAGAGCCCGACGCTGCCGCGCAGGCGGTAGCGAATGGCGTAACCTATCAGCAGGAAAAAGTCCGGGCCGGGGCTGAGCAGCGCGACAAAATGCGCCAGCGCCAGGGCGGGAAAAGCGGCGGGAAAGATATCCATAGTGACCTCGCATAAACATTGCGGTCACCATAGCCGCTGCGCGGCGCTATTTATTGTCTGATATTGATCCGCGCGCGTACTGGCGCGGCGTGGCGGCGGTGTAGCTGACAAAGGTTTTATGAAAGTGGCTCTGGTCGGCAAAACCGCTCTGGTAGCCGACATCTGCCAGTTTATCCCCGGCGCGCAGCCGGCTTTTGGCAAACTCGACGCGGGCAAGGTTGAGAAAGCTGCCGGGCGTTAAACCGGTGTCCCGCTTGAAGGTGCGGATCAGCGTCTCTTTGCGCAGTGAAAAGGCGTGCGCCAGCGCATCCAGCGTCGGTGGCTGCTGCAAATTCTCCTGCAACGCCATCTGCACCTGCTCACTGACTGCGTGGAGCGGTTTATCATCAGGCACATTCGGTAAGGCGGCGAGCAGAGTCTGGATGGCTCCTGGCAATGCCAGCGTCTGGTTATGCTCCATCAGCGCGACAATATGCAGGAAGTGTTCGAACAACTGCGGGTCGCGAATCACCTGCCGGGCGCGATTTTCATCAGCCAGGTAGAGCATATGGTAGCTGCGCGGCTGCCCGGCGAGCGGGTTGCAGCTGTGCGGCGTCAGGGCCGGAATCACAATCAGATCGCCTGGCCGCAGCAGGTACTCCTGCTGGTGGCAGACGCAGCGGGTCTGGCCGTCGATAATCGCACCGATGGAGAGCTCCGCGTGGCGGTGGCGCTTATACGCCTGCGTGCTGTTGCGGGTGCTGCGCAGCTCGACACCGGGCAGCGCAGCTGAGCGGAAAAAGGTTTGTGCGATATCGCGAGTCACGGCTATTCATCATCTCGATCTGGAGCGGTTTTCCGGTATAGCACAGCGCGCCTGGGATCGCGAAGCGCGTTGTGCAGAAGCCGCTACATTGGGTGGGGCTTCGGACTAATGGTCACGGTTTCCAGCGGCGCAGCGGTGTGTCGCGCTCGTAGGGCATCGGCGTTGGGTAAGCGATAAATTCGACGATGCTGCCCCACGGCGTGCGGCCATAGCAAAAGCAGTTGCCGTCGCCCTTCTCGGTCGGGAAACCGAGCGGCTGCGGCGCGGTAAACACTTCGCCACCCGCATCGGCAAACTGTTTCAGCGCGGCGTCGATATCGTCGACATAGACCGCAAAGTGTTGCAGGCCAAAGTCGTTCGCCCGCAGCGGTTCACGTTGCGAAGGCCCCTGCATTTCAAACAGCTCAATGCCCGGCCCGTGTTGCAGCTTAAGCATGTTCACCGCTTTGATCACCGTGCCCGGCACCAGCCGCAGCGTCTTTTGCTGCGCTTCGCTATCAATATCCTCATCTTCCGGTGCCACGGACTGGTAAATCAGCTCCGCACCTAATGCCTCGGTAAGAAAACGGGTAGCGGCTTTTATATCCGGCACGGTAATACCAATATGATCAATTCCGCGGACGCTCTGCTGCATATTTCCTCCTGTTATTTGTGTGGTATTAAGCATAGCGGATGCAGACGGGGTGGAAATAAAGCGGCGTTAATTAAGCTTTAATTGCACAAAAAGTGACAGGCAGGAGCGCTTATTTACTTATCCAGAGATAGTTCAGGGTTAAATAAGGTTTTATTACTTGATAAATAAAGTAAGTGATTGATTTTTAATTTCTTATGTAGGTTTTATATTTCCTGGTGGCAAGAATATCACGCTAAATGAAACATAAGAACACTCCGGATATACTCAACTTTACTTCACGCCTCCTGACGCTTTACTACCCTTATTATCCTAAGTGGTAAATTAAGGAGACCCATATGGCTTACCAGACAGTGAATCCTTTCAACAATCAGCTGATTAAAGCGTATCCGAATCACAGCGATGCCGATATTGAGGCGACGCTGCGCCAGGCTGACGCCCTTTACCACTCAGAGTGGGCAAAAGGGAGCATCGACCAGCGGCTGCCGGTACTGCATAAACTGGCTGACCTGCTGGAGAGCCATCAGGAGGAGCTGGCGAAAATCGCTACCCAGGAGATGGGGAAACTGATTGCCCAGAGCCGCAGCGAGGTGCAGATCTGCGCGCAGATCGCCCGTTACTATGCGGACAACGCGAAAAAATTCCTCGCCCCGGTGAAATATGACACCGAGCTGGGCGATGCCTGGGTTGAACACCATCCGATCGGTATCATCATGGCGGTCGAGCCGTGGAATTTCCCTTACTATCAGCTCATTCGTGTGCTGGCACCGAACCTGGCCGCCGGTAACCCGGTGATCTGTAAGCACGCCAGCATCGTGCCGCACTGCGCCGAAGCCTTCGCCCATCTGGTGCGTGAAGCGGGTGCGCCGGAAGGGGCATGGACCAACCTGTTTATCTCTTCCGATCAGGTTTCGGCGATTATCGCTGACCCACGCGTGCAGGGCGCAGCCCTGACCGGTTCGGAAAAAGCGGGTAGCGCAGTGGCGTCGCAGGCGGCGAAGCACATCAAAAAATCGACCCTCGAACTGGGCGGTAACGATGTCTTTATCGTGCTCGACGATGCCGATCTGGAGAAGGCGGTGAAAACCGGCGTGCAGGCGCGTCTGGCCAATGCCGGGCAAGTCTGTACGGCGGCAAAACGCTTTATCGTGCACCAGAAAGTAGCCGATCAGTTCCTGCGCCAGTTCACCGACGCATTCCAGCAGGTGAATATGGGTGACCCGCTTGATGAGAGCACCACGCTTGGGCCGCTATCGTCTAAAGATGCGCTAGAAACCCTTAGCAAGCAGGTGAGTGAAGCGGTGCAGAAGGGGGCGAAACTCCACTTCGGCGGTAAACCGGCGAACAGCGAAGGTAACTTCTTTGAGCCGACGATCCTGACTCACATTACTCGCGACAACCCGGCGTACTTCGAAGAGTTCTTCGGCCCGGTGGCGCAGATTTATGTGGTGCAGGACGATGAAGAGGCTGTGCGCCTGGCGAACGACTCCCATTATGGCCTTGGTGGGGCGATCTTCAGCCGCGATATTGAGCGGGCGAAAGGGCTGGCCTCGCGGATTGAAACCGGGATGGTGTACATCAACTGGCTGACCGATACCGCGGCAGAACTGCCGTTTGGTGGGGTGAAACGTTCGGGCTTTGGGCGTGAGCTGTCGGATCTGGGGATCAAAGAGTTTGTGAACCAGAAGCTGGTAGTGGTGCGTCAGTAGCCTTAGCTGGCATCGTTTGCCGGATGGCGCTTGCGCTTATCCGGCCTACGGGCGACACCGTTTCCACTGTGAGCCGTCATTCGGTTTTGCCGGATGGCGGCTTTGCCTTATCCGGCCTACGTACGTGCTGCTGTGTTTTTGTAGGCCTGATAAGCGTAGCGCCATCAGGCAGTTACTTTCTCAGCCCGGCAAACGCCGCTCTGATCTCCTCCTCCGGCAGCTGCACGCCGATAAACACCAGCGTACTGTGCGGTGTTTCGTCGCCCCACGGGCGATCCCAGTCGGCGCTATAGAGGCGCTGCACGCCCTGGAACAACAGGCGGTTCGGCTCGCCGTCGATCCACAGCATCCCTTTGTAGCGCAGCAGCTTCTCCGCAAAGCTCAGCAGCAGGTTCTCCATCACCCGCGACACCTCGCTGATATCCACCGGGTAATCGAGCTCCACCACAATTGAGCTTATATCGTTCTGCTTATCGGCCATAAAGTGGAAGCGCGGTTTGGCGGTAACCACGTTCTCTTCGAGCATAAAACCGCTGGTATTAAACAGCAGCGCCAGATCGATATCGCCGTGGGTCACGGTGTAGATGGGCGCGCGGGCGTTGATGCGGGCCAGCCGTTCGCGCAGCGCCGCGTTATCCGGAGCGACATCGGTTTTAGTCAGCAGAATACGATCCGCGTAACCGACCTGCGATTGCGCCAGCGTAAACTGGTTCATCTGCTCATCGGCATGCACCGCATCGACCAGCGCAATCACGCCGTCGAGCAGATAGCGCTGGCAGAGGATCTCATGAGAGAAGAAGGTCTGAATGATCGGGCCGGGATCCGCCATGCCGGTGCACTCGATCACCAACCGATCAAAATGGAGTTCGCCGCGATCGAGCCCGTCGAGCAGATCCAACAGCGCATCTTCCAGCTCATTCGAGCGGCTACAGCAGATGCAGCCATTGGTCAGGGTTTTGATCTGCGTGGCGCGATCGCCAATCAGCTGATCGTCAACGGAGACCTCGCCGAACTCATTTTCGATAACCGCAATCTGATAGCCGTGTTGTGCATTAAGGATATGGCGCAAGAGGGTGGTTTTGCCGGCACCGAGAAAGCCGGTCAGCAGGGTAACTGCAACAGGTGTCATGGACTCTCCTTTAACAACAGCGGACGCCGCCTTTGCCATCGCCGCCGTAACGCGCCTGTTGACGCTCGCGGAAAAACGCTTCGTAGGTCATATAGGGCGTATCGGGATGGTTGGTTTTCATATGATCAACATAGTTGTCATAGTCCGGAATACCAATCAGCATTTTTGCCGCCTGCCCAAGGTACTTTTTAGCCTGGCCTAAGTTACCAAACATTCGCGCATCCAGATATTGGTAATGCCGGAGAGGGGCGAGCCCGCTCCGGCAAAGGGTTGAGATTAATGGTGTGAAGAGGTTTTAACGCCACCTTCCGGCACCGGCACATACGGCGTCTCTTTATCGGTACGCGTGGTGTTATTGCGTACCTGGAGCCACGTTTTAATGCCGTAGAAGATGATGCTGTAAACCACCACGAGGAACAGAATGCTTAACCCGGCGTTGGTGTAGTTGTTCACCACGATATGGTTCATGTTGGCAATCTGCTCTGCGCTCAGCTCGCTGCCGCCCGCGGCAATCTTCGCTTTGTACTGGTTAGCCATGTAGAGGAAGCCTTCCAGTTGCGGGTTGCTGCTAAAGAGCTTCAGGCCGAGCGCCCAGGTGGTGCAGATCAGCAACCAGGTGGCCGGAACGACCGTTACCCAGATGTATTTGGTGCGCTGCATCTTCACCAGGATCACGGTGCCGAGCAGCAGTGCTACGGCGGCCAGCATCTGGTTAGAGATACCGAACAGCGGCCACAGGCTCTTCACGCCGCCTAATGGATCGACCACGCCCTGATAGAGCAGGTAACCCCACAGGCCAACGCAACCGGCAGTACCCACTACACCGGCCACCAGCGAGTCGGTTTTCTTCAGGAACGGCACGAAGTTACCCAGCAGATCCTGCAGCATAAAGCGGCCTGCGCGGGTGCCCGCATCCAGCGCGGTCAGAATAAACAGCGCTTCAAACAGAATGCCGAAGTGATACCAGAAACCCATATCCGCCATCGGAATGATTTTGTGGAACACGTGGGCGATACCGACGGCCAGCGTCGGCGCGCCGCCCGCGCGGTTAAGCACGGAGGGTTCACCAATATCTTTCGCGGTTTGCAGGATCTGCTCTGGCGAAATCACAAAGCCCCAGGAGCTGACCGTCGCCGCGGCGTGCGCGGTGACATCCTGCAACTGCGCCATGATCATCGGTGCATGTTCAGTACCCAGCTCATGCAGATTTGGCATGGTGATGCCAAGACCCGCAGGCGGCGTGTTCATGGCGAAATAGAGACCCGGCTCGATAATGGAGGCTGCCACCAGCGCCATCACCGCCACAAAGGACTCCATCAGCATCGCGCCATAACCGATAAAGCGCGCGTCGGTCTCATTGGCCAGCAGTTTCGGCGTGGTACCAGAGGCGATCAGCGCATGGAAGCCGGAGACCGCGCCGCAGGCGATGGTAATAAACAGGAACGGGAAGAGCGCCCCTTTCCACAGCGGGCCGGTGCCGTCGATATACTGCGTCACCGCAGGCATCTTCAGTTCCGGGTTGAGGATCACAATCCCCAGCGCCAGGCCGACAATCACGCCGATCTTCAGGAAGGTTGCCAGGTAGTCGCGCGGGGCGAGGATCAGCCACACCGGCAGCAGGGCAGAGATAAAGGCATAGCCAATCAGCGCAAAGGTGATGGTGGTGTCTTTAAAGGTCAGCGCCGGGCCCCAGTAAGGGTCCTGGGAAATCACACCGCCCATCCAGATTGACGCCACCAGCAGCACAATGCCGATTACCGACACTTCGCCGACGCGGCCCGGGCGCAGGAAGCGCATATAGATGCCCATAAACAGCGCAATCGGCACCGTTGAGCAGACGGTAAAGACGCCCCACGGGCTCTCGGCCAGCGCTTTCACCACAATCAGCGCCAGCACCGCCAGGATGATAATCATGATCAGGAAGCAGCCGAAGAGGGCAATGGTACCCGGCACGCGGCCCATCTCCTCTTTCACCATCTCGCCGAGCGACGCACCGTTACGCCGTGAGGAGATAAACAGCACCATAAAGTCCTGCACCGCTCCCGCCAGCACGACGCCTGCCAGCAGCCAGAGGGTGCCGGGCAAGTAGCCCATCTGCGCGGCGAGTACCGGGCCGACCAGCGGGCCAGCGCCAGCGATAGCGGCAAAGTGGTGACCAAGCAGCACGTAGCGGTTGGTCGGCACGTAGTTAAGACCATCGTTATTGATCACCGCAGGCGTGGCGCGGGTTGGATCGAGTTTCATCACCTTCTGGGCGATGTAGAGGCTGTAGTAACGATAAGCAACAAGATAAACAGAGACGGAGGCGACCACGATCCACAGGGCGCTGACATGCTCACCCCTGCGTAACGCGACGACCGACAGACAAAAAGCACCGATTACCCCAAGGATGACCCACGGAACGTGCTTAAAGAGTTTTTTGGTATCCATAGCAGACCTGGTTTTTATCAGAAATAGGGAAGAGACGTGTGTGGTGTTAAACAGGACAAATGCTGCCCGCCATGATGGCAAATCACGCGCGTGAAAGGGGGCGATTTTGCCGAGCGGTTATATAAGCGCGGTGAGCGGTATCGAAGTGGGTCTAAGAGGTTTTACACTACAACTATTCCGAAAAATTATGTGAGCAAGATCACGTAAGATCGCAACAGGTTAGCCCACGTAACAAGCTGATGCCGCTATTAATATCCCTACAAAATAGTGCATTTAGCCATAAAGTTTTTCCCCGCCAGGCCGAAAATCTACTTACTATCTATAAGGAAAGAGAATGATATGTTAACGCGCATCAAAATCGTGACCAGCTTGTTACTGGTACTCGGATTATTTGGCCTTTTACAACTCACCTCCGGCGGATTGTTCTTTAATTCGCTAAAGCAAGACAAAGAAAACTTCACCGTCCTTCAAACCATTCGTCAGCAACAATCCACGCTTAACGGCAGTTGGGTTGCGCTGCTGCAAACCCGTAATACCCTGAACCGCGCGGGTATCCGCTACATGATGGATCAGACCAATATCGGCAGCGGCGCGACCGTTCCGGAACTGATGCAGATTGCCAGCACCTCGTTGAAACAGGCGGAAGTGAACTGGAATGCCTACCAGGCATTGCCGCGCGATCCGCGTCAGAGCGAAGAGGCGGCGGCGGAGATCAAGCGTAATTACGATATCTACCACAACGCGCTGTCAGAACTGATCCAGTTGCTTGGCGCAGGCAAGATCAACGAGTTCTTCGATCAGCCGACGCAGAGCTACCAGGATGGCTTCGAGAAGCAGTACACCTCCTACTTGCAGCAGAACGATCGTCTGTATGACGCCGCCGTGGCTGACAGTGAAAGCTCCTACGGTTCTGCCATCTGGATCATTATCAGCGTGCTGCTGGTGGTGCTGCTGGTGATCATCGCCGTGTGGGTCGGCATCAAACGTGCGCTGATCGCACCGCTGAACCACCTGATCGACAATATTCGCCATATCGCCGGTGGCGATCTGGGCCAGCGCATTGAAGTGCAGGGCTCCAACGAAATGGGCGTGCTGGCTGACAGCCTGCGTCATATGCAGGGTGAACTGGTGCGCACCGTCAGCGATGTGCGTAATGGCGCTAACGCGATTTACAGCGGTGCCAGCGAAATCTCCGTTGGTAACAACGATCTCTCTTCACGTACTGAACAGCAGGCTGCTTCTCTGGAAGAGACCGCTGCCAGCATGGAAGAGCTGACTGCGACGGTGAAACAGAACGCCGAAAACGCCCGTCAGGCGAGCAACCTCGCGCTGAGCGCGTCGGAAACGGCGCAGAAAGGCGGCAAAGTGGTGGATAACGTGGTGCAGACCATGCGTGATATCACCGCCAGTTCGCAGAAAATCGCTGACATCATCAGCGTGATTGATGGGATTGCCTTCCAGACCAACATCCTGGCGCTCAACGCCGCGGTGGAAGCGGCGCGTGCCGGTGAACAGGGCCGTGGTTTTGCCGTGGTTGCTGGTGAAGTGCGTAACCTTGCCCAGCGTAGTGCCCAGGCGGCGCGTGAGATTAAGAGTCTGATTGAAGACTCTGTTGGTCGCGTTGAAGTGGGTTCCACGCTGGTTGAGAGCGCCGGTGAAACGATGGATGAGATCGTCAATGCCGTTACCCGCGTGACTGATATCATGGGCGAAATCGCCTCTGCTTCCGATGAGCAGAGCCGCGGTATCGACCAGGTTGGCCTTGCCGTCGCCGAGATGGATCGCGTGACACAGCAGAACGCCTCGCTGGTGGAAGAGTCTGCCGCGGCGGCTGCCGCGCTGGAAGAGCAGGCCAGCCGTCTGACTGAAGCGGTTGCCGTGTTCCGCCTGATGAACGAGCAGCGTGCTGCTGCGAAAACAGCCGGTGGTAACAAAGCCGCGCCGGCGGTGCTGCCGCGTAAAGCGGTAGCGACCACTTCTGGCGAAAACTGGGAAACCTTCTGATTTCCCGCTGCGCCCTGCTCTGCAGGGCGCGCTTTTACCCTTCGCGTTTCACCACTTTTATCTCTACCAGACCAATCCCCAGCTGACGCGGCGCATGACCGAGGATATTCCCTTCATTGGTCGACTGCGGATCCGGCGGCACAATGACCAGCTTGTTACTGCCCGCGCTATTGGTGAAATGAAGCGTGGTGGTGCTCACCTCATGACTTAGCGTCAGCATCTGCTCTTCGTTACCGACACGCACCGGAATCGGGCGATTGGCATTATCACCAAACGCTTTCGCGGTGATCACCAGATCGAACTGCGCCGGTAGCGGCTGCTGGTACTCAATGGCCACCTCTTTGCCAAGCTGGGCATTTGACCAGCGTCCCCAGCTTTCCGGGCGTGAGATGCCGTTAAACTGTTTCACCTCTTCCGGCGCGCCCGCGACATTAAAGATAAAGCTGTCGGCTTTATAGCGAATGTCATCATCGAGGATCTTCAGCGTATCGACGCTCTTCTGGTAGCGGGCAGTATCGATAACTGTCTGTTTAAACGCCGTTTTACCGTGCCACTGCGGTTTATCGACGCGCTGCACCTGCTGTTCGCCGCCCAGTTGACCCTGCGAGACGCACCAGTCGGTTGAGAGCGCCAGCTCAGGAGCCCAGAGCCGCGCCATTTTGTAGCAGCGATCGACCCAGACAAAGTTGTCGCGCGGCGCGAAATCCGCCAGCTGGAAACGCAGCGGCGCGGAGTATTCACTCTCCGGCAACGGCTCGATTTTCTCCGACACGCGCACCAGCAGCGGCAGGCGGAACTGGCTGCCGGAGAAGGTGATGGTCTGTTTTTCACCATCGATGGTGAAATCCTTTATCTCTTTGGGGAAGTTCCACAGGCGGATGATATCTGGCTTCCACGCCAGCACCTTCTGCTTCATGTTGAGGAAGACGCCGGAGAGCGACTGCCCGGAGAGGCTGCTGCGACCGAGGCCGAGGAAGTTGTCGCCACCGAGAATATCGAGCACGGTCGCGCCATTATCCAGCGTGCTGCGCTTAATGCCGGAGAGATCCTGCTGCGGCTGGTCGCCACGCAGGACGAAGAAGAGATTGCTGCGATCCTGTTTGTTCAGGTATTTCCAGGCGCTGTTGTTCATCGCCAGATGATCGGACGAGACCACAATCACCGTATCTTTAAACCACGGCGATGCTTTTATCCGGTTAATCAGTCTGGCGATATTCTGCTGGCTGCAGGTCACCGCGCTGAATGACTGGTTCACCTTATCGTCATAACGGTAGCTTTTGCGCTCGCAGCCGCGGGAGATAAAGCCGTCCGGGTGGTGGGTGTCCACCGTCAGCGCAAACAGGGAGAAGCGCTTACCGGCGCGGGAGAGGGATTCATACTGCTGCCAGACGGTATCCAGCACCGTATCGTCGTAAAAGCCCCAGTCATTGCGGTAACTGGGATCCGCGGCCTGGTTTTTCAGCTCCTCGGCGCCAATCAGATGGTCAAAACCGTGGGATTTGAGGAACACATCTTTACCGGCAAAACGCAGGTTCGCCCCCTGAATAAAGTGGTTCTCATATCCGGAGTTTTTCAGAATATCGCCGAGGCAGAGGTTTTGCGGGAAGAAGCTGGAGACCGACGCGGAGGCATTGCCCTCGAACGGCGCAAAGAGCGGAATACCGCACTGCGAGGAGACCATGCCGGCGATGGTGTAATCGGTGCCGGGCAGCTGTTCGGTATGGCTAAAATCGAGGCTTTCGGCTTTCAGCGCGCCAAGCTCCGGCGTCAGTCCGGGAAATGCATCCTCATTAAAGTAGGTGCGCTCGAGGCTTTCGCCGTAGATATAGACCAGGTTCAGCTGCGGGTTGGGGATCTGCTTTGCAGGCACTTTGTACCAGGCGCCAAAATCGGGATCGCTTTCGCGGGTTTGCGATTTTACTAACTCCGTTATCTGGCGAAACGCCGGGCTGGCATCCACCGAGCCTAAGGCCAGCGCCAGCGCCAGCAGGCTGTAACCAAAATGGTGGGGCATATGGCGGCGACGGCGCAGCACCCAGCCGAGGGCACAAAAAACGGCAACCAGTGCCAGCACTAAGCCTGCGCCGGGCAGCAGATATTTGCCGATACCCGCGCCGGTCAGGCTGTTAGTCAGGGTGTAGATCACCGCATCGTTAATGCCGTCACCGGTAAAGTAGTTGCTGGCATAAAGGGTAATGTTTAATAGAACAAACAGGCCTAATACGAGAAGCGTGGCGCTAAACCACCACTTATTACGGCCCGCTTTCGTAGCATAAATCGCCACCGAGGCGATAAACAGGACAAGGGAGAGCAATCCGGACAACCGTTATTCCTCAAAAGCGCCAGAGATATTACTGGTCATGAATATTTGTAACAGGGGATATAATTTAATGACGATGTCACCTGCCTGCAATTGTAGTGTCATCTTATCGGCGGTTTATTCAGAATTGGTTTAGAAAGCGGGAAAGGTGATCGCTATCGCACAGCGTGAAAGGGGTAAAAACGCCGCATTGGGGATAACGCGGCGTTGAAGCCGCTGATTTTAGTACTCTTTACCGGTGACGCGGCTGCGGTAGCTGTCCCAGTTGAAGATGACCCACAAACTGTTGCCGAGACGCATGCGATCCATCACGCGTTCGCCGAGCAGCTTATTCATTTCGTCCATATTGCTGTTAGTCAGCATGCCGGTCGGGCGCTTTGAAGAGGAGCGGCGATCGACAATCTGGTTGATGATCACTTTTTCGTAGCGCGACTCGGTCTGCATACCGATTTCGTCGATCACCAGCAGATCGACGCTGCTTAGATCGTTCAGCAACTGCTCTTCGCTGCTTTCGCGGTTGCCGAAGGTCTCTTTCATCGCCGACATGATGTCCGCCACGGTGATAATCAGCACCGACTTACCGCGCAGCAGCAGTTCGTTGCAGATGGCGGCGGCGAGATGGTTTTTGCCGGTGCCCGGTTTGCCGGAGAAGATAAAGCTGGCGATGTTGCCATCAAACTCTTCGACATACTGCCGCGCCTGGCTGAGGGCGCGCATCTGGCCTTCCGTCTCGACGCGATAATTGTCAAAAGAGCAGTTTTGATGCAGAGGGCGGATGCCGGAACGGTTAAAGGTGCGCTGCATCTTCATGGCGCGGTTTTCACGCTCCAGCGCCGCTGAGCGCAGTTCGCCCTGCTGCTTTTGCCAGGCCATCAACTCTTCGCTGTTTTTGAACGCCGGTTCGACGTGAGCCGGGATCATCTTTTGCAGCCGCTTCATCAATTCGCCAACGTTTTTCATCGCTAACCTCGAAAGCCAGGTGGAATGTGGTTGTCCGGTGCAGAGAGCGTGTTGATATCGCGCTTCGCCGCGCCGCTCTGGCTGCTGCGCCCGATTTGCAGGCTGCGCGCCAGCTTCTGCTGCCACTGCACGTGGTGGAAAACTTTGCCTTCCGCCTGCCAGTAAGCGACAAACGACGCCAGCTCTTCCGGCGTGGCTGGCTGGGTGAGGGCGATGCCCCACAGCGCGGCCAGGCGCTGAAAATCGGCGTCTGGCTGCCAGCCCGGATACATAGCGAATTTGCCCATTGGCACGCTCACCGGCGCGGCGGCAGGCTCTTCATAGAATTGCGCATCAAGCGACACGTCGCTCGGCGGGCGCGAAAGCTGCGCTTCTAGCGCCAGTAGCTGCTCAAGGCGCTCGGCGGTGAGCGCGTAAAACGCAGGGCTGTTATTTGCAAATACGGCGACGGTACCGCCTTCCGCGCGCGCCAGTATCGCGGCGTTATCACGCATAAATTCATCAATGCCGATAACATTCGACGTCAGGATTCTGGAAGACATAACACGTTCTCAAACAGGGTAACGACAGAAAGAGTGGCGGGCGCAATATAGGCCGCCGACAGAAAGGCACATAGTAACACAGCGCGCGGAAAGGGGAGCACAGCACGAAAAAAGCCGGGTTGCCCCGGCTTTGTCATTTCCCAAACGTGCTGGCTAAAAAATGCGTTACGCGATGATGTTCAGCGTAACGTCGATGTTGCCACGGGTGGCATTAGAATAAGGGCAGACGATGTGCGCGGCGTCGACCAGTTTTTTGGCTTCGTCTGCGTCCATCCCCGGCAGGTGAATGTTCAGTTTGGCTTCAATACCAAAACCGGTCGGCAACGGGCCGATACCCACTTCACCTTCAATAAAGGCCTCTTTCGGCATGCTGATTTTGTCGCGGCCAGCCACGAACTTCATCGCGCCGAGGAAACAGGCAGAGTAGCCTGCGGCAAACAGCTGCTCCGGGTTGGTTACTTCACCGCCCGCGCCGCCCATCTCTTTCGGCACACCCAGTTTGACGTCGAGAACGCCGTCAGAAGAGGTTGCGCGGCCGTCACGGCCTCCGGTTGCTTTGGCTTTGGCAGTGTAAACAACTTTTTCTAAAGACATGACAGGTTCCTTATCATCTTGAGTGTTTGCTATAAAATAGCGTGCGATTTATATATCAGCATAAATCCCCGAAAGGGAATTTATGCCTGGTGAAACTGTTGGCGAAACTGCTCCAGCTGCTTTTTGACGTCATTCAGCGTTGCATCATCGCAGGCCACCGCGCAGCGTATCGCTTCCGGGATGGCTTTTGCCTGCTGCTGTAACTCACGGCCGCTTTCGCTCAGGGTGATAACCACCTGGCGTTCATCATGGCGCGAACGCTGGCGATCGATCAGCCCGGCGCTTTGCAGACGTTTTAACAGCGGCGTCAGCGTGGCGGAGTCGAGGAACAGACGCTCGCCAATCTCCGACACGGTAATATCATCTTTCTCCCACAGCACCAGCATGACCAGATACTGCGGATAGGTCAGGTTCATCGGCGTTAACAACTGCCGATAAAGCTTATGCAGCGCCAGGTTTGTTGAGTAGAGTGCAAAACAAAACTGGTTATCTAGCGCGAGCTGCTCATTCGCGGTGGATGTTGAGCTTTTCTTCATGTTTTTAAATATAGGTAGTGTGCGATTTAATTGCAAGATATTTTTAGGCGACTCAAACACGCGGCCGACGGCGGTAGATCCATAACCCCGGCAGCGATAATCCAATCGACAGCGCACCGACGATCGAGCAGGCCTTCAGGAAGTTGGTCAACAGCAGGATCATTAATGCTTCACTGTAGCCGACGTGGCTAATTTTTACCGCCGAGATCATTGCAGTGTAGGCTGAAATGCCCGGAAACATGGGAATAACCGCCGCCACTGTAAAGACCTTGGGGTGCGCCAGATACCAGCGCGACCAGCGGATGCCGATGCAGCCTACCAGCATTGAGGCGACGAACGTCGACCATTCGATATTAAAACCCCAGTGCATCATGGCAAACCGCGAGCCGTGGCCGATGGCGCCAAGCAGTGCGCACCAGCGCAGCGCGCGGTGAGGGACGTTAAACACCATCGCAAAGCCCACCGCCGGAATGGCGGCCAGCAGCATATCTTGTGCCAGTGCGTAGAAGAACGAGATTATATCCATCCGCGCAGCCCCCAGAGTGTCATCGCCATCACCACACCGATACAGGTCGCGAGTGTTAACAGGCTGGCAATCGCCCAGCGCGCCAGCCCGGTATTAATATGCCCTTTAAACATGTCGGCCACAGCGTTAATAAGCGGAAAGCCTGGCACCAGCAGCAGCACGCTGGCGGCCATCGCTACCGTTGAGGAGTGCAGAAAAACGGGCAGGGTGAGCAGCAGACCGGAAACGGTGGTGGCGACAAAAGCGGTAATGCAGAAGTTGATTTGCGGATGCATATGTCTTCCTGCCAGCAGCAGACGGACATACATCGCGATGCTGCTGGCGCAGAAGGTGATAAACGCACCGTCCCAGCCGCCGCGATTGAGTTTGCAGAAGCAGGCGCAGGAGAGACCGACCATCAGCGTCACCAGCCAGCGCGGATAGCGCAGCGGTTTTAGCTGGGTGAAGCGCTTCTCTACATCCTGAAGATCCAGCAGCTTATGCTCGGCGAGAATGACGATATGTTGCACTTCCGTCACCATATGCATGTTGATACCGCGATCGCTGCTTTTGCGCGTTGAGGTCAGACAGTGGCCCTCTTTAATGGTGGTTAACACGATGGCATTTGAGGAGATGAGGCTCTCGACTGTGTCCATGCCAAGCGCTTTCCCCAGGCGCGTCGACAGCTCCTCCACCAGCGCGCTCTCTGCGCCGTGCTGTAACAAAAAAAGGCCGCACTGAATACACAAGCGCGTAATGGTTCGCTGCGTTGAGTGGTCTGTTTGCATGCTTGCCCTGGTTATCTGGTCACGCCGCTCGCAAAGGGGGAACGGCACACCTCTTTTTAGCACAGGAGCGGGGGAGGCTGGCGCTAACGCAGATCAAGAAGTGTGCAATAAATCTGGATAATGATTTCGCTATGATTATTTACCACATCAATGTTTCTAGGAATATTATTATAAGGGCCATGTGAATTACGGCGACATATTACGGATAATCCTGGTAAGCGTTAATATTCCTAGTTTACATCTGCGATTAAATATTTATTAAGGTTATTGATCTTTTATTAACCATATACAATTTGATTATATTCTTTTAATTATTTTATTTTTAATAAGGCACTAAGTATTTGAAGAGTCGTTGTGCTATGTTGTCACGCACGTTGGCAATATTATGATTTTAAATATTTATATTAAATTGCTAATCATAAATTCCAACAATTCTTATAACGGCTGGTTCGGAACATTATTGTTAATTTACGCATTATTGGTACCGATTGAGTAAATACTCATTACGAGGATTGATAGAGAGCGCAAATGGAAGCGGAGGTTTTTATGCTATCACCAGGCGGCAATCACGGGATTATTATTAGCCAGGCTCCCGTACTTAGGGCCGGTATTGGCAGCATATTTGAGCATCATTTTCCTGAGTATCCGGTAACGCATTACGCCACGATAGAGGAGGTCACGCTGCCGCAGTTAGCGGATAGCAGCTTGGTTATCATTGATTTCTCCGGTGGGTTGCGGTCTGCGCAGCAGCGCTGTGAACACTACTACACCTTGATCTCGCAATGCGATAAAACGCGCTGGCTCTTCTTTATTTCCCCGGAATTTTATCCTGATGCGGTGGACTTTTTAATCCAGCCGCAAACCATGCTACTCGCCGATATTGAGCCTATCGACAGTGTGGTTAATGCGCTACGCGGCGGAGAAGAAAACGCTCCTAAAGTGAGCCCTACGCTACTTTCTGCGGTACGGCAGCACTGTGCAGAGACGCCAGCGCCGCGAAAATTACTCACCTTTTCGGAAAGGAAAGTGTTACGCCTTCTTGGAAAGGGGTGGGGAATAAACCAAATCGCCATGTTGCTCAAAAAAAGCAACAAAACCGTCAGCGCGCAGAAAAATAGCGCAATGCGACGATTATCACTGCGCAGTAATGCAGATTTGTACACGTGGATTAATAGCCATCAGGGTATGAAAGAGCTGAATTTAGGATCAGCATATGGAGACCATAATGAATGGAAAACATTAGCCAAGCGGGACATGTAGCCATCATTGAAAAATGCATGATGAGTCGGGAAGGGTTGCAGAGTTTATTCAGCGAGCCCGTTTTTGCAAACTACTCTTTTCATTTTTTTAAGGATCATATTGCCTTTCGGCAGGCATTAAAAAAGTCTGCCTATTTCTCGGTCATCTATTCGCTTTTTGGTCAGCGTAAAGAGCGGCGCGAATGCCTGATGTGTCTGCATCTGCTCTCGCTCTCCTGCCCGGACGTTCAGCGCATCGTGCTGGCGGGAGATGACAGAGAAGCGCGGCTGGTGGGGCACCTCTCCCCGTCGCGGCTGCACGGCATCTTGAGTAAATCATCAGAGTTGCCGATGCTGCTTGAGCAACTCACCACGCTGCTTGGCGAAACCCGGCGGGTTAACGAGAACATGATTAATCATGGCTACGTCAGCCAGTTTCGTATGTTAAGCCCAACCGAAAGGGAGATTTTGCACTATATGACGCGGGGCTTTTCCATTGCAGAGATCGCCTCGCAGCTGGACCGCAATGTGAAAACCATCCGCGCGCACAAATTTAATGCCATGACAAAATTGGGCGTGACATCCGATGTCGGTTTACTTGATGCTGCGGATATTTTGACCTGGATTCCGCCCAGCACCCGGGCGGCATCAGAGCTGATGTAACGCTCGCTTCATTGCGCGTAAGCGCCAGGACCGGGCCTGGCGCAGCAACACTACAGGCAAACGTCAATCCACTTTGCGGAGGTCAGCGCCGCCATGCGCTCCGGTGAGATACGCACCGCGCTGTGAATCGCGCCCGCCGCCGGTAACACTTCCGGGTACTGTTTGAGCGAGACATCGCAATAGACCGCCAGCGGGGTTTCCAGCCCAAAAGGGCAGACGCCGCCGACCGGATGACCGGTAATCGTGACCACTTCATCACTGCTCAACATCCGCGCTTTTGCGCCGAAGGTGTTTTTCAGTTTTTTATTATCAAGCCGGGCATCACCTTTCGCGACAACCAGAATGACCTCGTTTTTCACCTTCAACGACAGCGTCTTGGCGATCTGGCCCGGCTCGACACGATGGGCCGCCGCCGCCAGCGCAACGGTTGCCGTACTTTGATTGAGTTCAATAATATCGATATCAGGGGCGTTATCGGCAAAGAATTGCCGCACGGACTGCAAACTCATGATGTTCTCCTGCGAAAGACCGCAGCTAATCTGTCACAAGCGAGTTATCTCTGTAAATAATCCATCATGACAAACCGCTTACATTACGTTTCTCGATCCCCTTCACAATCGCAGAAACCGGTTACATGAACCAGTTGCAGTGTTCTCAGGGCAGGTTAATACTCATTTTGTCACTCCCCCTGACCCTAAAATAAAAAGAGCCTCTTATGAAACCTACCCTACTCAGTTGTAATGCTGGTCCGCTCATCAGCATGGTTTCAACCATCCGAAACCGATCGCGGCACGGCTGCACCGCTGCTGTTGCCATTACCTTGCAACTCTGACAGGAGATCGACGATGTCTGCTAACCATGCTGCGTTTAACCTTATCTTTCGGTTTATTGAAAACTATGTCAGCCCGATAGCCGGGCGTATCTCTTCCCAGCGCCACGTTATGGCCATCCGCGACGGCTTTATCTCCGCGATGCCCTTTATGATCGTCGGTTCGTTTTTACTGGTGTTTGCTTACCCCCCTTTTTCGCCGGATACCACGTGGGGTTTTGCCCGCGGCTGGCTGGATCTGGCGAAGCAGTATGAAGGGCGGATCCTTACGCCGTTTGATATGACCATGGGGATCATGTCGATCTACATTTGCGCCGCTATCGCCTACAACCTCGGCAAGCACTACGCGAAGTCATATCAGCTTGATCCCTTTATGTGCGCGATGCTCTCGCTGATGGCGTTTTTACTGGTTGCCGCACCGAAAACCAGCGGTACGCTGCCGGTGGACAGCCTTGGCGGCACCGGGATTTTCACCGCGATCCTTGTGGCAATCTACTGCGTGGAGATGATGCGTTTTCTGAAGGCGCACAACATTGGCATCCGCTTGCCGGACCAGGTGCCGCCGATGATCAAGAACTCCTTCGATCTGCTGATCCCGGTGCTGGTGGTGGTACTGACGCTCTATCCGCTCAGCCTGCTGATTCAGTCTCAGTTCAATATGCTCATCCCGCAGGCGATCATGGCGCTGTTTAAACCGCTAGTCTCGGCGGCAGACTCGCTGCCTGCGATCCTGCTGGCGGTGATCATTGGTCATCTGCTCTGGTTTGCCGGTATCCACGGCGCAGCGATTGTCTCCGGCATGCTGCAGATGTTCTGGCTGACCAACCTGGGTATCAACCAGAGCGCGCTGGCGCAAAGCGCGCCGCTGCCGCACATCTTTATGGAGGCGTTCTGGACCTTCTTTATTGTGATTGGCGGGTCGGGCGCAACCATGGGGCTGGTGTTCTGCTACCTGCGTAGCCGCTCGGTCCATCTACGATCGATTGGCCGTCTCAGCGTTGTGCCGAGCCTGTTTAACATTAATGAGCCGGTGATTTTCGGCACACCGATTGTGATGAACCCGGTGTTCTTTATCCCCTTCCTGCTGGCACCGACGCTCAATGCGATCATTGCCTGGGCGGTGATGAAGATGGATCTAATTGGCCGCGTGATTTCAGTTGTACCGTGGACCGCGCCCGCGCCGATTGGTGCCGCGTGGGCACTAGGCTGGGATTTCCGCGCTGCCGTGCTGGTTCTGCTCCTCGCCGCGATCTCGGCGGTTATCTACTATCCCTTCTTCAAGGTGTATGAGAAGCAGCTGCTGGAGCAGGAGGCGGAAGAGGCGCGCCGCGCAGAAGAGGAAAATCGGCAGGTTGCCTGAGACAAAAAAGGGGCGAATCATCGCCCCTTTGCTATTCCAGCATACAACGCTATTTCAGCGTGCAGTCGCCGCACTGCTGAACATCCGGCAGGCGATAGCGCTGGCAGCACGTCCGGCGAACCAGCGCGCCGTCGCGCAGCACGACCGTGCGCCATAGCGGGTTGTCGCTGCCGTCGGCAAGCGCTTTTTCGAAAAAGCAGATCTGGCGCAGAGCGGCCAGCCGGGCTTCGCCGATAAGCGGCATCATCTCGCCCAGATACCAGTTAATCAGGTAACCGGTGTTGCTCCAGATAAGTTTGCCGTTGATGTCGCCCGTCGCTTCCAGCGCCTTTATTACCGGCTGGATGGTATGGGTGACCAGTGTGGCAATACGTTCGGCATCATTTTTCAGCGTCAGGCTGTGATCCTGCTGAACATCGATCCAGAAGCAGGCGGCGCGCCCGCTTTCGTGAAATTCAACGTGGAAGTTATCGGGGTCTAAATCCAGCGCGCTCTTTTGCGTTAGCAGCGTCAGCAACAGCGGCGGCACCATCAGCCCGAGATACCATTGCGCCCACAGCGAGAGCAGCGGTTTGCTTTCACGCGGCTCTGTGGGGTTGTTACGGTAAATATGATCGGAGTAGGTGGCAATAAGCGAGCTTAGCGCCGTCGGGCGCGACCACTCTGCCAGCGTCATTGCCTGATGAGGCGCATCTTCATTAAGGCGCAGGAAATCGAGCAGATGGGCCCGCGTGCTGGCAATGGCGTCCCGCATGGCAGTCGCCAGCGAGTCGCGCTCATCATGAAGCGGGCTTTGCCAGATAACATGTTGCGTAATCGATGCGGTACGGTATGCCATAGCCCCAGCTGGAGAAGGAATCTAAATGATAATGATTGCCAATCCTATCCAGAGGCCAAACCGATAGCAAGTTGTTTATCGTAAAGTTAGCGCCAGCGCACGTCAGGCGAGCTGTAAGTCTCCGCTGACCAGAATACTGTTGCGGCCTAAATGCTTGGCTTCATACAGCGCTTTATCCGCCTGCGTCAGCGCGGCATCAATATCGTTATTCTGCAACGGCGCAATGCCGATACTGACGGTGACATTGGTGGCGACGCTTTCATTAAACATATGGGGGATCTTCAGATCGTAAACCCGCTGGCGGATATGCTCTGCGGCCATCCGCGCCTGATCCTGGTCGATGTTATTCAACAAAATCATAAACTCTTCGCCACCGAAGCGCGCCACAATGTCCCGCGAGCGCACTGCGTCGCGCAGCGCAGCAGAGACGCGGATAAGCGCCTGGTCGCCCATCATATGCCCATAATGGTCGTTATAGGCTTTGAAGTGATCGATATCCAACAGCAGAACAAAACGGCTGCTGTCATCGACGGCAAGCAGGTTATCGAGCTTATGCTGCAATCCGCGGCGGTTATAGAGACCGGTGAGCGGGTCAAGCATGCTCAGGTCGTTAAGCGTCTTGCGCTCCTGCATTAACCGCTGCATCAGGGCGCGGGCAAAACTATCGTTACGCTTCTGAATCGCATGCTGAATGGCAATCCCGATAACGGGCAGAGAGAAGCTATAGATGAGGCGCATGCAGCTCTCAGACTCATTCAGCCATAAGCTGGTTACAAAAAGCGGCAGAGAGTGGAGCAGGAAGGCGATGATATTATTGGAGAAGGCGATAGTGCCGATAAACAGAACGCTAAGCAGCGCGATTAACAGATAGGCCGAAGCATCATCCCCTATCAGTTTCGCTTTAAGAACAACATGCCACGCCCAGAGACAGCCAAACAGGAGTGAGATCAGTGTGATGTTGATTTTGCTTCTGGGGTAAAATTTATGCCACGCGGGCAACACCGCGCTGAGCGTGAAGATCGCCCCAACCGGCAGCGTAACGGCGTGCAGATTATAGAGCGGCACCAGCATAGAAAAGAGTGCTGAAATGGCGTTAAGCAGTAAAAAGAGACGTAGGGACAATCGATATCTCTTATTACAAAGAGATTGCCATGTTTGTGATGTCATACCTATAAGTCGTATTTATCCGCAGTTTTTCAGTGCGTTATGAGTCGTAAAATAGCGTTGCGCAATGAAATGGTCATCGCGAAATATTAGTAATAAGAATTTTTATTTAAGCGGTGCTTAATTTATCACCTTACTCAATGGCTGTCATTAGAAGATGCAGAATCTTCCGGCACGACGACCTCGCTGACAAATGAGAAATTATATCATATGATATTGGTTATCATTCGTAATTGAAGAGATGAAACCATGCTGCAGCGCGCGTTGGGAAGTCGTTGGGGGATCGTTTTTCCGGGCATGATTGTAGCCGCATTAGTGCTGGCAGACCTGTCGGTCAACAGCTGGCGCGCGGTAATTTTACTGGGTTTGTTATTGACGCCAGTGATGCTTTACCACAAGCGATTACGCCATTACGTTCTGTTGCCATCAAGCATTGCTTTGATTGGCGGTGTCATTTTGATGCTGCTGAATTTGAAAATGATGGTGTAAAAACAGAGGGGCATTAAGAGGGGTGAGCAAGATATCTGGTGCGAGGGGGGGGACTTGAACCCCCACGTCCGTAAGGACACTAACACCTGAAGCTAGCGCGTCTACCAATTCCGCCACCTTCGCACAGTGCGAGCGATATCTGCGTGGTTTATGGTGCGAGGGGGGGGACTTGAACCCCCACGTCCGTAAGAACACTAACACCTGAAGCTAGCGCGTCTACCAATTCCGCCACCTTCGCACAGTGCGAGCGATATCTGCGTGGTTTATGGTGCGAGGGGGGGGACTTGAACCCCCACGTCCGTAAGGACACTAACACCTGAAGCTAGCGCGTCTACCAATTCCGCCACCTTCGCATACCATCGATACCAGAAGTATCGTTACCACGGAGGCGCATTCTAGATGTTTTCAACTTTTCGTCAACAGTTAATTGCGCGCAGAGTCGTCGATTGCTGCAAAAATGGGCGTCGGCTAACAGGTGGGGAAATTCACCCGGCGAGCAGGCCCGCCGGGAAGATGACTTATTTTTTCAGCGCCTGGCGCGTCATCACGGTGCGGTAGACCTTGAAGCGTCCGGTCTGCGCGATCACTTCATGGAAGCCGAAGGTCTGATCGAGCACGTCCGGATAGGGCAGGAAGGCGTTCGCCACAATGCGCAACTCGCCGCCGCTGTTGAGGTGTCGCACCGCGCCACGGATCAACGTTTGCGCCGCTTCCAGGCTGGTCTGCAACCCGTCATGGAACGGCGGATTGGAGATGATCATATCGAAGCGACCGGTCACCTCAGAGAAGACATTACTGGCGAAAACCTCGCCTTCAAGGCCGTTCGCTGCAAGCGTCGCGCGGCTGGCTTCGATCGCCGGGGCCGAAACATCACACAGGGTCAAACGCACTTTCGGCGAATGGCTTGCCAGCGCCGCTGCCAGCACGCCCGTGCCGCAGCCAACATCCAGCACTTTGCCTTTGGTATGCGGCGTCAGCGTGGAGAGCAGCAACTGGCTGCCAACATCCAGCCCATCGCGGCTAAAGACGCCCGGCATGGTTTTAATCGTCAGAGAGTCCAGCGCGTACTCGCCCCAGAAGCCGTCAGGATCAAAGGCAGGGTTTTTATCGAGGCGGCCATGATAAAGCCCACAGCGACGCGCGCTGTCGATTTTATTCAGCGTGCAATACTCTGCCAGCATCTGCTCGGCGCTGCGCACGCCGCTGCGGTTTTCGCCAACAACAAAAATATCCGTTCCCACCGGCAGCAGCGAGAGCAAATTCATCAGCTGGAACAGCGCTTCCGGCTTATTTTTCGGCCAGTAGTAGATAAGCGTATCGCTCTCGCCAATCATCGCGCTATCCGCCACCAGGCTAAAACTGGCGCGCTCGCCCATCTGTTGGCTCAGAGTTTGCCACTGGTGGAACTGTTGGGTCCAGGCTCGGCTCCCGGCACTCTCCAGACGCGCGGGCAGGTCATCCTGCAGATCACCGGCAAAAAGAATATGGTTAGATTCGAAATCATCACTGTGGCGCAGCAAGACTTCACTTGCCGGGGTAAAAGCAGACATTACGTGTTCCTCTTTAAACTGAGCCGGCGATTATACACGTTATCCTTCGCGCTGCCTCTTTGTTGGCTGCGTCTTCATACCCCAGTCACTTACTTTTGTAAGCTCCTGGGGATATTCATCCTTGCCGCCTCGACGCAACACGAATGATTTTGTGTAACACGTTATCCTGCGCGCTGCCTCTTTGTTGGCTGCGTCTTTATCCCTATACGCCGCGTGTTGATGGCGCATTTTCGACGAGTTTGTTATATTTGCGCGCCTGATACAGGAGTGTTTCACGATGACTTCCCGACGCGACTGGCAATTACAGCAACTGGGTATTACCCAGTGGACCCTGCGCCGCCCGACGGCGTTACAGGGCGAGATCGCCATTTCGCTGCCCGCGCACATTCGTCTGGTAATGGTCTCGCCGGCGCTGCCTGCATTAAACGATCCGCTTGTCACCGACGTGCTGCGTGCCCTGACCGTAACGGCAGATCAGGTGCTACAACTCACCCCGGATCGCGTGGCGATGCTGCCGCCGGAGAGCCATTGCAACAGCTGGCTGCTGGGCATTGATGCGCCGCTGCCGCTGTCGGGCGTGCAAGTCTCGACGCCCGCTGTTGATGAGCTACGCGCAAACCCTGCGGCACGCGCCGCGTTATGGCAACAAATCTGCGAACATGAACACGATTTCTTCCCTCTGCACGACTGATCTGCCCCGCGCTTACGAAATAGAGACCCGGGCGCACGCCTTTCCCTGGAGCGAAAAAACGCTCGCCAGTAATCAGGGGGAGCGCTACCTCAACTATCGGCTGATGGTGGGTGACGAGATGGCGGCTTTTGCCATCACGCAGGTGGTGCTTGATGAAGCCACGCTGTTCAATATCGCCGTCGATCCCGCCTGGCAGCGCCAGGGGCTGGGCCGCCAGCTGCTCGAACATCTGATCAGCGAGCTGGAAAAGCGCGATGTGTTGACGCTGTGGCTGGAGGTTCGCGCCTCTAACCAGCCCGCCATCGCGCTGTATGAGAGTTTAGGTTTTAACGAAGCGACTATCAGGCGCAACTACTATCCCACGGCCCACGGGCGTGAGGATGCCATCATCATGGCGCTTCCTCTGTAATTGAATAAAGGTGATGTAATGAAATGGGACTGGATACTCTTTGACGCTGACGAAACGCTCTTCACCTTCGACTCGTTTGGCGGCTTACAACGGATGTTTCTTGACTATAGCGTGACATTCACCGACCAGGATTTCGCAGAATATCAATCTGTTAATAAGCCGTTATGGGTCGATTACCAGAATGGCGCGATCACCGCGTTGCAGTTGCAGCATCAGCGTTTTCAGAGCTGGTCCGAGCGGCTGGATGTGCCGCCGGGCATGCTTAACGAGGCGTTTCTCAATGCGATGGCGGAAATCTGCGCGCCGCTGCCGGGCGCGGTGTCGCTGCTCAACAGCCTGAAGGGCAAAGTGAAAATCGGCATCATCACCAACGGTTTTACCGCCTTGCAGCAAATTCGCCTGGAACGCACCGGCCTGCGCGACTATTTTGATCTGTTAGTGATTTCTGAACAGGTTGGCGTGGCTAAACCGGATCCGCGCATTTTTGAGTACGCACTGAAGCAGGCGGGTAACCCATCCCGCGATCGCGTCTTAATGGTTGGCGACACGGCGGAGTCGGATATTCTGGGCGGCATCAACGCGGGGCTCTCGACCTGCTGGCTCAATGCCCACAACCGCGCGCTGCCTGAAGGTATCAACCCGACCTGGACGGTAACGTCCCTGAACGAACTGGAGCAACTCCTGTGTAAACATTGATTGTCTGCACTCAACCGTTGAGTACAATAGCCGCATTTTTCGTCTTTAACGCGGGGCTCAGTGCCGCGCAATTACACAGAAGATCTCAATTATGACGTTGTCTCCTTATTACCAAGAGGTGGCGAAGCGCCGCACGTTCGCTATCATCTCGCACCCCGATGCCGGTAAAACTACCATTACCGAAAAGGTGCTGCTGTTCGGACAGGCGATCCAGACCGCCGGGACTGTAAAAGGCCGTGGCTCCAACCAACATGCAAAATCTGACTGGATGGAGATGGAGAAGCAGCGTGGTATCTCCATCACCACCTCCGTGATGCAGTTCCCGTACCGCGAGAACCTGATCAACCTGCTCGACACCCCGGGACACGAAGACTTCTCCGAAGATACCTACCGCACTCTAACCGCCGTTGACTGCTGTCTGATGGTGATCGATGCGGCGAAGGGCGTCGAAGATCGTACCCGTAAGCTGATGGAAGTGACCCGTCTGCGCGATACGCCGATCCTCACCTTTATGAACAAACTCGACCGTGACATCCGCGATCCGATGGAGCTGCTGGATGAAGTTGAGAGCGAGCTGAAGATCGCCTGCGCGCCGATCACCTGGCCGATTGGCTGTGGCAAGCTGTTCAAAGGGGTTTACCATCTCTATAAAGATGAAACCTACCTGTATCAGACCGGTAAAGGCCACACCATCCAGGAAGTGCGCATCGTCAAAGGGCTGGATAACCCGGAGCTGGATGCCGCTGTCGGCGAGGATCTGGCCCAGCAGCTGCGCGATGAGCTGGAGCTGGTGCAGGGTGCCTCCAACGAGTTCGACCAGGAGCTTTTCCTGAGCGGCGCGCTGACGCCGGTCTTCTTCGGTACCGCGCTCGGTAACTTTGGCGTCGATCATATGCTGGATGGCCTGGTTGAATGGGCACCAGCACCGATGCCGCGTAAAACCGACGTGCGCGAAGTGAAAGCGGACGACGAGAAGTTCACCGGCTTTGTCTTTAAGATCCAGGCCAACATGGATCCGAAGCACCGCGACCGCGTTGCCTTTATGCGCGTGGTTTCCGGGCGCTACGAAAAAGGGATGAAGCTGCGCCAGGTGCGTACCGGAAAAGATGTGGTGATCTCCGATGCGCTGACCTTTATGGCGGGCGACCGCTCTCACGTTGAAGAAGCCTACCCGGGCGACATCATCGGTCTGCACAACCACGGCACCATTCAGATTGGCGATACCTTCACGCAGGGTGAAATGATGAAGTTCACCGGCATCCCGAACTTTGCCCCGGAACTCTTCCGCCGTATTCGCCTGCGCGATCCGCTGAAGCAGAAACAGCTGCTTAAAGGTCTGGTTCAGCTTTCAGAAGAGGGTGCGGTGCAGGTCTTCCGCCCGATTGCCAACAACGATCTGATTGTCGGCGCGGTCGGCGTGCTGCAGTTTGATGTGGTAGTAGCGCGTCTGAAGAGCGAATACAACGTCGAAGCGGTCTATGAGTCCGTCAACGTGGCAACTGCCCGTTGGGTGGAGAGCAGCGACGTGAAGAAGTTCGAAGAGTTTAAGCGTAAGAACGAGATCCAGCTGGCGCTCGATGGCGGCGATAACCTGACTTACATTGCGCCGACCATGGTTAACCTCAACCTGACACAAGAGCGTTACCCGGAAGTAACCTTCCACAAAACCCGCGAACACTAATCCCTCTACGGAGCGCGGCAGACGCTGCGCTCCGGCCTCTTTTCTACCCTGCCGTTTCTTGCGGAAAGTTCTTAAAACCCTCGCTTTTTCTGTCTGTTGCTCGCTTTTTACGCACTCCAACAGGATCTTTGTCGAGAGTGATCTATATTTAACAAAGTGATGACAAGGTGTGTGGCTGAAAGTACTGCTCAATGCGTGTTTAATGGTCTTTTATCCACTCAACTAATCACCAGATAACATTAACAACTGCATCAGCGCAGCGATTTGCCGGAATGTGATCGCAACCATTGACGTTGATACGGTGAGTTTCACCGCAGCAGTTGGCAGCTTCTTGCTGCTTCAGCCCAAATGGTGGGCAAACATACAGGAATAACATCGATGACTATGACAAAGCTGACTCTTTCTAAAACCCTGCTGGCTATTACGCTGGGCTCTGTTCTGACCACGGGTTCTGCCCTGGCGGCGGAAACCACCACTGATAAAGCGCAAAGCACCGCGTCCAGTGCAGGGGACAAAATTGATAGCTCTATGAATAAAGTCGGTGGATTCATGGACGACAGTACCATTACTGCAAAAGTTAAAGCAGCGCTGGTCGATCATGAAAGCATTAAAAGCACCGATATCTCCGTGAAAACGGACAAAAAAGTGGTAACCCTGAGCGGTTTCGTCGAAAGCCAGAAACAGGCTGAAGAGGCGGTTTCCGTGGCGAAAGGTGTAGAGGGTGTGGCTTCTGTAAGCGACAAACTGCACGTTCGCGATGCGAAAGAGAGCACTGCAAAAGGTTACGCGGGTGATACCGCCACCACCAGCGAAATCAAAGCGAAGCTGCTGGCCGATGAAAACGTCCCGTCCCGTATGGTGAAAGTGGAAACCACTGACGGCGTTGTTCAGTTATCCGGTACGGTGGAATCCAAGGCTCAAAGTGAGCGCGCTGAAAGCATCGCCAAAGCAGTTGATGGCGTGAAAAGCGTGAAGAACGACCTGAAAGTTAAATAAGAGTACGTGAAAAAATCCGCGCCTGGCGATGTCCGGGCGCGATAGATACTTAGCAGGAAACATCGCGGATGGGCATCTGAGAGCCCATCGCTTGCGGTCGACATTAACTATGGTTAAGGAGAGTTCTATGTTTCGTTGGGGCATTATTTTTCTGGTTATCGCGTTAATTGCCGCCGCTCTGGGCTTTGGTGGTTTGGCAGGTACAGCAGCCGGTGCGGCGAAAATCGTCTTCATCGTTGGTATCGTTCTGTTCCTGGTCAGCCTGTTCATGGGTCGTCGGCGCCCGTAGCGTTTAACACGCTTAAACTTCGGTTACATTAAAGCCAGTCCTCGTGACTGGCTTTGCTGTTTCAGGGACTTAAATATTGCGCTACTTTGTTGTGACATTTGCTTAAAAGGAAAACGAAGTGGGGCAACATATTCCCATCACGCTCGGCAATATTGCGCCGCTGGCGCTGAAACCGTTTCGACCGGGGCGTCTGGCACTGGTGTGCGAAGGCGGTGGTCAGCGCGGCATCTTTACCGCGGGCGTGCTGGATGAGTTTATGCGCGCCGACTTCAACCCTTTCGATCTCTTCTTTGGCACCTCTGCCGGCGCGCAGAACCTGTCGGCGTATGTCTGCAACCAACCGGGTTACGCGCGTAAAGTGATTATGCGCTACACCACGCGACGGGAATTTTTCGACCCGCTGCGCTTCGTGCGCGGGGGCAACCTTATCGATCTTGACTGGCTGGTTAACGCCACTGCGACCGAAATGCCGCTGGCAATGGATCATGGTGTACGCGCCTTCGACGCCGGAAAAGCCTTTTACATGTGCGCCTGCCGGCAGGATGATTATTCGGCGGAGTATTTTTTACCTAATCACCAGACATGGCTCGACCTGATCCGTGCCTCAAGTGCCATTCCAGGCTTTTATCGCACCGGCGTGGCGCTGAGCGGCGTCAACTATCTGGACGGTGGCGTCAGCGACGCCATCCCGGTGCAGGAAGCCGCGCGTCGCGGGGCCGATACCATCGTGGTGATCCGCACCGTACCGTCACAGATATACTACACGCCGCAGTGGTTTAAGCGTATGGAGCGCTGGCTTGGCGAAAGCAGCCTGCAGTCGCTGGTCAACCTGGTGCAGCATCATGAGAAGAGTTATCTCGCCACGCAGCAGTTTATCGAAACGCCGCCGGGCAAGCTGCGCATCATCGAGATCTACCCGCCGAAGCTGTTAAAAAGCATGGCGCTCGGCAGCCGTTTACCGGCGCTACGGGAAGATTATAAAATTGGCCGCTTATGCGGGCGCTACTTCCTGGCGACGGTGGGCAAATTGCTGGCCGAGACGCCGCCGCTGCTGCGCTATACGCCGGTGGTTGCGCCGACAACGCGCGTGGTGCCGCCCGCCGAGGTGGCGAACGACGCGCTTGATCTGCCGCTGGTGACCGCGCCGGAGGCCAATGATATTTCGCTCAATAACGAGGACAGCGCGTGAGTTTTCGCTTTATCGATACCCACTGCCATTTCGATTTTGCACCCTTCAAAGGCGATGAGGCGGCCAGTATCGCCCGCGCGGCAGAGGCGGGCGTTGAGCGCATTATTGTGCCCGCCATCGCCGCCCGCTATTTTGACCGCGTCTGCAACCTGGCGCAGCAGCATCACGCCCTCTATGCCGCGCTGGGCCTGCACCCGATTGTGGTGGAGGAGCATACACAGCAGAGTCTGGAAGAGCTGGATGCGCTGCTCGCCACCCGGCCTGAGAAGGTGATCGCCATCGGCGAAATCGGCCTCGACCTTTATCGCGATAATCCGCAGTTTGAGCGCCAGCAAGAACTGCTGGATGCGCAGCTAAAAATGGCGAAGCGCTATGATTTGCCGGTTCTTATTCACTCCCGCCGCACCCATGACAAGCTGGCGATGCAGCTGAAAAAGCATAACCTGCCGCGAACTGGCGTGGTGCACGGCTTTGCGGGTAGTCTGCAACAGGCGCAGCGCTTTATCGATCTTGGCTACTGCATTGGCGTTGGCGGCACGATTACTTATCCGCGCGCCAGTAAAACCCGTGATGTGATGGCACAACTGCCGCTCGCCTCGCTGCTGCTTGAAACCGACGCGCCCGATATGCCGCTCAACGGTTTTCAGGGGCAGCCCAACCGCCCGGAGCGGGCTGCAAACGTTTTTGCAACCCTCTGTGAGCTGCGTCCGGAAGCGCCGGATGTGATTGCTAACGCGCTGTTTCACAATACCCAACGGCTCTTCGCTCTGCCTGATTCGCGGCTGTAACGCTTTTTCATCGGCACGCACACTCTCCTGTGTTAAAATTCTCACATTCAAATGGCGTGGGCTTGCTGCGGCTGCCTCCACGCGTGGTTGCCTTTCTGTACCAGAATAATTTGATCAATGTCGCGTTATGGTTATGCAAGCATGAACAAACTTTTTGCTAACTGTGATGCGTGTCGAAGTGTAATTGTGGGTGAATGTTAGAATACTCACAAAACCGAACTGAAACCGGCATTATGCCGTCGGAGAGAATATGACTGATTTAACTGCCAGCAGCCTGCGCGCGCTGAAACTGATGGACCTGACCACCCTGAATGATGACGACACCAATGAGAAAGTCATTGCGCTGTGCCATCAGGCGAAAACCCCGGTCGGCAATACTGCCGCGATCTGCATCTATCCGCGTTTTATCCCGATTGCGCGTAAAACCCTGAACGAGCAGGGAACGCCGGAGATCCGTATCGCCACCGTCACCAACTTCCCGCACGGTAATGACGATATCGGGATTGCGCTGGCGGAAACCCGCGCGGCCATCGCCTACGGCGCGGATGAAGTGGACGTCGTTTTCCCTTACCGTGCGCTGATTGCCGGTAACGAGCAGATCGGTTTCGATCTGGTGAAAGCGTGTAAAGAGGCTTGTGCAGCGGCGAATGTGCTGCTGAAAGTGATCATCGAAACCGGTGAACTGAAAGAGGAAGCATTAATTCGCAAAGCCTCTGAAATCTCCATCAACGCCGGGGCTGATTTTATTAAAACGTCCACCGGTAAAGTGCCGGTCAACGCCACGCCTGAGAGCGCGCGCATCATGCTGGAAGTGATCCGCGATATGGGCGTGGAAAAAAACGTTGGTTTTAAACCGGCGGGCGGCGTGCGCACGGCGGAAGATGCGCAGCAGTACCTGGCGATTGCCGATCAGCTGTTTGGTGCCGACTGGGCCGATGCGCGTCACTACCGTTTTGGCGCGTCCAGCCTGCTGGCGAGCCTGCTGAAAGCGCTCGGCCACGGCGACGGCAAAAGCGGCAGCGCTTACTGATGATTGCCTGATGGCGCTGCGCCATCATTAGCCATATTGCCGGGCTGAATCCGTTGCCCGGCCCTCTCTATCCTCAGGGGGTTACCTTGTTTCTCGCTCAAGAAATTATTCGTAAAAAACGCGATGGCATCGCGCTGAGTGATGAAGAAATCCGTTTCTTTATCAACGGAATTCGCGATAACACCGTTTCTGAAGGGCAAATCGCCGCGCTGGCGATGACCATTTTCTTCCATGATATGAGCATGCCGGAGCGTGTCTCGCTGACCATGGCGATGCGTGATTCCGGTACCGTGCTTGACTGGAAAAGCCTCGATCTTAATGGCCCGGTGGTGGATAAGCACTCTACCGGCGGCGTTGGCGATGTGACATCGTTGATGCTCGGCCCGATGGTGGCGGCCTGCGGCGGCTATATCCCGATGATCTCCGGGCGCGGCCTCGGCCATACGGGCGGCACGCTCGATAAGCTGGAAGCGATTCCGGGCTTTGATATTTTCCCCTCCGACCAGCGTTTTCGCGACATCATCAAAGAGGTTGGCGTGGCGATTATCGGCCAGACCAACTCGCTGGCACCGGCAGATAAGCGCTTCTACGCCACCCGCGATATCACCGCCACCGTTGACTCCATTCCGCTGATTACCGCTTCGATCCTCGCCAAAAAACTGGCGGAAGGGCTTGATGCGCTGGTGATGGATGTGAAGGTGGGCAGCGGGGCGTTTATGCCGACCTATGAGCGTTCCGAACAGCTGGCGGAAGCGATTGTGGGCGTTGCCAACGGTGCAGGCGTGCGCACGACCGCGCTGCTGACCGATATGAATCAGGTGCTGGCCTCCAGCGCCGGTAACGCGGTGGAAGTGCGCGAAGCGGTGCAGTTCCTGACGGGCGAATACCGTAATCCGCGTCTGTTTGAGGTGACAATGGCCCTCAGCGCCGAAATGCTCATCTCCGGCAAACTGGCAAAAGATGACGCTGACGCGCGCGCGAAATTGCAGGCGGTGCTGGATAACGGAAAAGCGGCCGAGATTTTCGGGCGCATGGTCGCCGCGCAGAAAGGCCCGCATGATTTTGTTGAGAACTACGATCGCTATTTACCGACAGCGACCCTGAGCAAAGCGGTTTACGCCGACGATGAAGGGTTTATCAGCGCAATGGATACCCGCGAGCTGGGTATGGCGGTGGTCTCGCTGGGCGGCGGTCGTCGCCAGGCGTCCGATACCATTGATTACAGCGTTGGCTTAACCGATATGGTGCGCCTCGGTGAACAGGTTGACGGCCAACGCCCGCTTGCCATTATTCACGCCAAAGATGAAGCCAGCTGGCAGAGCGCCGCGCAGGTGGTGAAAGCGGCAATAAGTGTGAGCGACCGCGCACCAAAAGAGACACCTACGGTCTATCGCCGCATAACTGAATAGCGGTATACTGATCTGATCGCTTTTTTTCAAAGCACAAGGTACGGAGAACATATGAAACGTGCATTTATCATGGTGCTGGACTCTTTCGGCATCGGCGCGACAGAAGACGCGGATCGCTTCGGCGACGCGGGTTCCGACACTCTCGGCCACATCGCTGAAGCCTGTGCGAAAGGTGAAGCAGATACCGGGCGCAAAGGTCCGCTTAATCTACCGAATCTCACTCGCCTCGGGCTTGCGAAAGCCCACGAAGGCGCAACCGGCGAGATCCCGGCCGGTATGGACGGCAACGCCGAGATTATTGGCGCGTATGCCTGGGCGCATGAACTCTCTTCCGGGAAAGATACGCCGTCAGGCCACTGGGAAATCGCCGGTGTACCAGTACTTTTCGACTGGGGCTACTTCAGCGATACCGAAAACAGCTTCCCGCAGGAGCTGTTGGATAAGCTGGTCGAGCGCGCTAACCTGCCGGGTTATCTCGGCAACTGCCACTCCTCCGGGACGGTCATTCTTGACCAGCTCGGCGAAGAGCATATGAAAACCGGCAAGCCGATTTTCTATACCTCTGCCGACTCGGTGTTCCAGATTGCCTGCCACGAAGAGACCTTTGGTCTCGATAAGCTCTATGAGCTGTGCGAAATTGCCCGCGAAGAGCTGACCGAAGGCGGCTACAACATTGGCCGCGTAATTGCGCGTCCGTTTGTGGGCGACAAAGCGGGTAACTTCCAGCGTACCGGCAACCGTCACGATTTGGCCGTTGAGCCGCCGTCCGCGACGGTGCTGCAAAAACTGGTTGAAGAGAAGGATGGGCAGGTGGTCTCCGTCGGTAAAATCGCCGATATCTACGCCAACTGCGGTATCACCAAAAAAGTGAAGGCTACCGGCCTCGACGCGCTGTTTGATGCCACGATTACCGAGATGAAAGAGGCGGGTGATAAGACCATTGTCTTTACCAACTTCGTCGATTTTGACTCCTCCTGGGGCCACCGCCGCGATGTCGCCGGTTATGCGGGCGGGCTGGAGCTGTTCGACCGCCGTCTGCCGGAGCTGATGGAGCTGGTGGGTGAAGATGATATCCTGATCCTTACCGCCGACCACGGCTGCGATCCGACCTGGAAAGGCACCGATCATACCCGCGAACACATTCCGGTTCTGATCTACGGCCCGAAAGTAAAAGCAGGCTCGCTGGGACACCGCGAGACCTTCGCTGATATTGGTCAGACGATCGCCCGCTACTTCGGCGTCTCTGATATGGAGTATGGCAAAGCCATGTTCTGATGTTTTTGGGCGGGGTCTTTCCCGCCCTCCATTTTCTAACAAGTCAAAGGAAGCAACGATGGCAACCCCACATATCAATGCAGAAATGGGCGATTTCGCGGACGTCGTACTGATGCCGGGCGACCCGCTGCGTGCAAAGCACATCGCCGAAACGTTTCTCGAAGATTATCGTGAAGTGAACAACGTGCGCGGCATGCTGGGCTACACCGGCACCTACAAAGGCCGCAAAATCTCTGTAATGGGTCACGGTATGGGTATTCCATCCTGCTCCATCTACACCAAAGAGCTGATCACCGATTTTGGCGTCAAAAAGATCATCCGCGTCGGCTCCTGCGGTGCCGTGCGTATGGATGTGAAACTGCGTGACATCGTCATCGGTATGGGTGCCTGCACCGACTCCAAAGTGAACCGTATGCGTTTCAAGGATCACGACTTCGCAGCGATCGCGGATTTCGACATGGTGCGTAACGCGGTTGACGCGGCGAAAAACCTTGGCGTTGATGCGCGCGTAGGTAACCTCTTCTCTGCCGATCTCTTCTACTCCCCGGATGGCGAGATGTTCGACGTGATGGAGAAGTACGGTATCCTCGGCGTGGAGATGGAAGCGGCGGGTATCTATGGCGTTGCGGCAGAGTTCGGTGCGAAAGCGCTGACAATCTGCACCGTTTCCGACCATATCCGCACCCACGAGCAGACCACCTCCGATGAGCGTCAAACCACGTTCAACGACATGATCAAAATCGCGCTGGAATCCGTCCTGCTGGGCGACAACGCGTAATTTTGCCTGCCGGGCGGCGGTAAGCTTGCCCGGCATTTTACCCCTTACTATCTATTCATCTTTTACTGCATATCTGCATGCTTTTCTTTTTAAATCAATAGAATAGTGATTGAGAATCTATTCACGTATCTATTCACACCCGATACGCACAGCGCCAGGCATACTGCTCTATCGCACTGCCTGTACAATCCACGCCGACAGTTCGCGCAGCTCCTGTTGCTGCTGCGGGAAATCTACCAGTAGCGCGTCGCACGCCTGTGCCAGCATATCGGCGCGATAGAGGCAGCCCTGCAAACGTGCCGCCAGCGCTTCCAGCGGTGCCGGGTTCAGGCTGTCGGTAAAGATCTGCGCGCGGGTGATATGCCCCTTTTCGACATCGAAGTGCAGCTCCACGCCGCCCCAGGTAAACCGCTCATCCAGCAAATGGCTGAAGGCCGGGGCCTGGCCAAAGTTCCACTCCCAGCTGCTCTGGCGGGCAAAAGTTTCGGCAAAGTTCGGCAGGTCCGGCGTTTTGTCCGGCGAGATAACCTCTGCCTCGACACGTTCGCCATAGTGCTCAAAGAAGGCCTCGGTGACGGCGGCGCAAATCTGCTCATGAGTGATACCCGGCAGCAGATCGACCAGATTCGCCACCCGACCGCGCACAGAGGTGATGCCTTTGGCCTGCAACTTCTTCTTATCCGGGTTGAGATAGTTCGCCAGACGGCTGAGATCGGCGTTGAGCAGCAGGGTGCCGTGGTGAAAGCCGCGATCCGGCGTTTCGCGATAGGCTGAGCCGGAGATTTTACGATCCCCTTCGGCGGTTTTGACCACCAGGTCGTTGCGCCCGGAGGCTTCCGCGTTAATGCCCAGCGCCTGTAGCGCATTGAGCACAATGGTGGTGGAGACGGTTTTGTCATACTCCGGCTTGCCGGCCATAAAGGTAAAACAGGTGTTGCCGAGATCGTGGAACACCGCGCCGCCGCCGCTGCTGCGCCTTGCCAGCCGCACGTTGTCCTCTTCCATGCGGCGAGTATTGCACTCCTTCCACGGATTCTGCGCCCGGCCAATCACTACCGTATCGGCGTTACGCCAGAGAAACAGCACCCGCTGCGTGGCGGGCATCTGGCGGAAGATCGACTCTTCAACCGCCAGGTTAAACCAGGGATCGTAAGAGTCGGAGATAAGAAGACGAAGCGTCGACATAGGCGATATCCTTGCTAAAAAATCAGGGGGCGTACGGGAAGCCGCGGCGGCTACTCTCGCTTTTCCTGCTCATCCTCTTCCGGCACCGCTTTATTGGCCGTCAGCAGGAAGGGGGACTGTTGCCAGCGGGTGCGTTTGCCCTGCAACAGGGTGCGCGTCAGCACTACGCCGATGGCCAGGGAGAGCAGCAGCATCAGACGCAGAATATTGGTGGTGTTATCCACCTGTTTAGCTTCCGTCGCCAGCGTGTGGGTATCCAGCGTCAGGCGCAGATAACCCAGCGGGCCGCTTTTGCCCTGGATTGGCTCAACGATCTGCTGATTGAAGTAGGCACCCGCCTTTTTGCCATCCAGCGCCAGTCGGTCACGTACCTCAATACCTTCACCGGCGCGCGCCACCAGGTCGCCCTGTGCATCGTAGACGCCAGCATCGAGAATGCGGCTCTCTTCCGTCAGCGGGCCTAAGATGGCGGCTATACGTTTTTCATCGGGCGTTTCGGTGCGCATCAGCGGGGTGAGATTGATCGTCACCTGACGCGCCAGGGTTCTTGCCAGCTCTTCAAACTGCGGATTTCGCTGGCGCTGATGCTTCTGGCTGAACCAGGAAGCACCCTGCATCAGCGCGACCAACAGCGCCAGACAGATAAGGACAATCACGGCGCGATGCAGCCGAAATTTAAGTTTTGCGCGACTCATGTGTCACCTGTTGTAAATTTGATGCTTAATGTTGCCAGAAGCGTTGATTACAAGGTAGCCTCTTGCGTTATTTTCCCCTCCGGTGCTTTCTGGCGCGAACGTTTTTACAGGAGCTTTAATGCCTAACAGTCTGACCTGGTGCGACCTGCCCGATGATGTTTCTCAGTGGCCGGGATTGCCGCTCTCTCTCAGTGGTGATGAGGTGATGCCTCTGGATTATCACGCTGGTCGCAGCGGCTGGTTGCTCTATAGCCGGAGCCTTGATAAGCAGCGTCTGACCACCTATCAGCGCAAGCTGGGTGCCGCGATGGTGATTGTTTCCGCCTGGAGCGTGGATGAGTATCAGGTGATTCGCCTGGCAGGCTCGCTGACGCCGCGCGCGACGCGCCTGGCGCACGATGAGGGCATGGACGTCGCGCCGCTCGGTAAAATCCCGCACCTGCGCTCGCCAGGGCTGCTGGTGATGGATATGGACTCCACCGCGATCCAGATTGAGTGCATTGATGAGATCGCCAAACTGGCCGGCACCGGCGAACAGGTGGCTGAAGTGACCGAGCGCGCGATGCGCGGTGAACTCGATTTCACCGCCAGCCTGCGCAGCCGCGTGGCGACCTTAAAAGGCGCGGATGCTGCTATCCTGCATCAGGTGCGCGAAAATCTGCCGCTGATGCCGGGTCTGGTGCAACTGGTGTTAAAACTGGAAACCCTCGGCTGGAAGGTGGCGATTGCCTCCGGCGGCTTTACCTTCTTTGCCGACTACCTGCGCGACAAGCTGCATCTGACGGCGGCGGTGGCGAATCAGCTGGAGATCGTCGACGGTAAATTTACCGGCCAGGTGCTGGGGGATATCGTCGATGCGCAGTACAAAGCGAAAACGCTGAAGCTGCTGGCGGAAGAGTATGAGATCGCCCCGGATCAGACCGTGGCGATTGGCGATGGCGCCAACGATCTTCCGATGATCAAATCCGCCGGCCTTGGCATCGCGTTTCACGCCAAACCAACCGTGAATGAGAAGGCGGAAGTGACCATTCGTCACGCCGACCTGATGGGCGTATTTTGTATCCTTTCCGGCAGTATTAATAAGAAGTAGAGGTGAATGTGGCGAAAGCTCCAAAACGTGCGTTTGTCTGTAATGAGTGCGGCGCTGATTATCCGCGCTGGCAGGGGCAATGCAGCGCCTGTCACGCCTGGAACACCATTACCGAAGTGCGCGTGGCCGCTTCGCCAACCGTTGCGCGCAACGAGCGCCTCTCCGGCTATGCGGGCAGCGCGGGCGTGTCGAAGGTGCAAAAGCTCTCCGACATTAGCCTCGAAGCGCTGCCGCGCTTCTCCACCGGTTTTAAAGAGTTTGACCGCGTCCTCGGCGGCGGCGTGGTGCCCGGCAGCGCCATTCTGATTGGCGGTAACCCGGGTGCGGGGAAATCGACGCTGCTGTTACAGACGCTCTGCAAGCTCTCCGAGCAGATGAAAACCCTTTATGTTACCGGCGAAGAGTCACTGCAGCAGGTGGCGATGCGCGCCCACCGTTTAGGGCTGCCGACCACTAACCTGAATATGCTCTCCGAGACCAGCATTGAGCAGATCTGCATGATTGCTGAAGAGGAGAAGCCGCGCCTGATGGTGATCGACTCCATCCAGGTAATGCACATGGCGGATATCCAGTCCTCGCCCGGCAGCGTCGCGCAGGTGCGCGAAACCGCGGCCTATCTCACCCGCTTTGCCAAAACCCGCGACGTAGCGATTGTAATGGTCGGCCACGTGACGAAAGATGGTTCGCTGGCGGGGCCGAAAGTGCTGGAGCACTGTATTGACTGTTCGGTACTGCTCGACGGCGATGCCGACTCCCGCTTCCGCACGCTGCGCAGCCATAAAAACCGCTTCGGCGCGGTGAATGAACTGGGCGTTTTCGCCATGACGGAGCAGGGGCTGCGCGAAGTGAGCAACCCGTCGGCCATCTTCCTTAGCCGCGGGGATGAAGTAACCTCCGGCAGTTCGGTGATGGTGGTCTGGGAAGGAACGCGCCCGCTGCTGGTGGAGATCCAGGCGCTGGTCGATCACTCCATGATGTCGAACCCGCGCCGCGTGGCGGTAGGGCTTGAGCAGAACCGGCTGGCGATTTTACTGGCCGTGCTGCACCGCCACGGCGGTTTGCAGATGGCGGACCAGGATGTGTTTGTCAATGTGGTCGGCGGGGTGAAAGTGACGGAAACCAGCGCCGACTTAGCGCTGCTGCTGGCGATGGTCTCCAGCCTGCGCGATCGCCCGCTGCCGCAGGATTTGGTGGTGTTCGGCGAAGTCGGGCTGGCCGGTGAGATCCGCCCGGTGCCGAGCGGCCAGGAGCGTATCTCGGAAGCGGCGAAGCACGGTTTTCGCCGGGCGATTGTTCCGGCGGCAAACGTGCCGAAAAAGGTGCCGGAAGGCATGCAGATCTTTGGCGTGAAGAAGCTCGCCGATGCGCTAAGCGTCTTTGACGACTTATAATTGGCTTATCACTTTTGCAGGAGGCAACGATGTCGTCATTCGACTACTTAAAAACCGCCATTCGCCAGAAGGGCTGCACGTTGCAGCAGGTCGCGGATGCCAGCGGCATGACCAAAGGCTACTTAAGCCAGCTGCTGAATGCCAAAATCAAAAGCCCCAGCGCGCAAAAGCTGGAGGCGCTGCACCGTTTCCTCGGGCTGGATTTCCCGCGTCGCGAGAAAAATATCGGCGTGGTGTTCGGCAAGTTCTATCCGCTGCACACTGGCCATATCTACCTGATCCAGCGCGCCTGTAGCCAGGTTGACGAGCTGCATATCATCCTCGGGTATGACGAAACCCGCGACCGCGCGCTGTTTGAAGAAAGCGCGATGTCGCAGCAGCCAACGGTGAGCGACCGTCTGCGCTGGCTGCTGCAAACCTTTAAGTACCAGAAAAATATCCGCATCCATGCGTTCAACGAAGAGGGGATGGAGCCCTATCCTCACGGTTGGGACGTCTGGAGCAATGGCATCAAAGCCTTTATGGCGGAAAAGGGCATTACGCCGAACTGGATCTACACCTCTGAGGCCGCGGATGCGCCGCAATATTTGCAGCATCTCGGCACGGAAGCGGTGCTGGTCGATCCCGAGCGCACCTTTATGAACATTAGCGGCTCACAAATTCGTGAAAACCCGTTCCGCTACTGGGAGTACATTCCGACGGAAGTGAAGCCCTTCTTTGTGCGCACAGTGGCGATCCTTGGCGGTGAGTCGAGCGGGAAGTCGACGCTGGTGAACAAGCTTGCCAATATCTTCAACACCACCAGCGCCTGGGAGTTTGGTCGCGATTACGTCTTCTCCCATCTCGGCGGGGATGAGATTGCGCTGCAATATTCTGACTACGACAAAATCGCCCTCGGTCATGCGCAATATATTGATTTTGCGGTGAAGTATGCCAATAAAGTCGCCTTTATCGATACCGACTTTGTCACCACGCAGGCCTTCTGTAAAAAGTATGAGGGGCGCGAGCACCCCTTTGTGCAGGCGCTGATCGATGAGTATCGCTTCGATCTGGTGATCCTGCTGGAAAACAACACGCCGTGGATCAACGACGGCTTGCGCAGCCTCGGCAGCTCTGTCGATCGCCGTGAGTTTCAGGATCTGCTGGTCTCGATGCTGGAAGCGAATAATATCGACTATGTTCGCGTTGAAGAGGCCGATTACGACTCACGCTTCCTGCAGTGTGTTGACCTGGTAAAACAGCTGATGGGCGCGTAGCGCGCGCTCTCTGGCCGGTCTGGCGCATGCGCTCTCCGGCCAGAAACAGCGCAGATGAGAGAGCGTTTTCCAGCGCATATGCACCTGCGCCAGCGCGGCAATTGAGCGCAGATTCACTTTGCGCAGCAGATTGTATTTGTGGGTACTCAGGGTTTTGCTGCCCAGCTCGCCATAATCAAAAATCCCGTTTTGATACTCGCTGTTCATCACATACGTCAGCAGTGCCCGCTCTTTGCGCGTGAGGGGCGGTGATGGCGGGGTGTATTTACGCTGCCGCCAGGGGCGGTATTTCAGCTGAAGCGGTAACGCTTTTATAGCGATGCGCTTTTCGATTTTAAAAAAGGGCTGTAATAAAAAATGCTCAAAAGATTGGTCGCCAGACATAATCGTTTTTAATGTCGGTAGCGTAGTAATAATCAGAAAGTGATTATCGAAATCGACGATAACGTCCTCTTCGGCAAGATTAAAGATTCCCTGCTCAAACAGCGCCCGCAGCCCGCACGCCAGGAAGCGATCGTCTGTAATGATGTGCATAAGAGGGCTCCGTTTACTGCCTGTTACGAGGAAGCAAAATGGTAGCGACTGGGTGTAGCGTTATTCAAGATGCGGCTTTTTTAGCGAAAGCTAAAACAGATATTCTGCCGATAGACATTGCGCAGTGATATCTGCTTTGGATTAGCGTCGTCTGATGCGGTTTATTTTTATTTTATTTCCATGGCGAATATAACGAGGTGGCTTATTCGTCCTGAATAACAGAAAAACAAAAATACTTTTTTAGTGCGGGAAAGAAGAGGAATTTGCTGAGGGTTTGCGGGAAAAAAAGCGAATGGGTCTCCCCATTCGCTCTGCTTATTACTTGGTAATACGTTTGTACTTGATACGCTTCGGCTCCAGCGCATCGGCGCCCAGCGTGCGTTTCTTGTACTCTTCGTATTCGGTGAAGTTACCTTCGAAGAACTCCACTTTACCCTCATCCTGGTAATCCAGAATGTGGGTGGCGATACGGTCAAGGAACCAGCGGTCATGCGAGATAACCATCGCGCAGCCCGGGAACTCCAGCAGGGCGTTTTCCAGTGCGCGCAGGGTTTCGATATCCAGGTCGTTGGTTGGTTCATCGAGCAGCAGCATGTTGCCACCAACCTGCAGCAGCTTCGCCAGGTGCAGACGACCGCGCTCACCACCGGAGAGTTCGCCAACGCGTTTGCCCTGGTCGGTGCCTTTAAAGTTAAAGCGGCCAACGTAGGCGCGGCTTGGCATCTCGGTGTTGCCGATACGCATGATATCCAGCCCGCCGGAGACCTCTTCCCAGACGGTCTTGTTGTTATCCATCGCGTCACGGAACTGGTCAACAGAGGCCAGTTTCACCGTTTCACCAAGCGTGATAGTGCCGGCATCAGGCTGCTCCTGACCGGACATCATGCGGAACAGCGTCGATTTACCGGCGCCGTTCGGGCCGATAATGCCGACGATGGCTCCCTTCGGTACGGAGAAGGAGAGGTTATCGATCAGCTGGCGGTCGCCATAGGCTTTGCACAGGTTGCTGACTTCAACCACTTTATCGCCCAGACGCGCGCCTGGCGGAATAAAGAGTTCGTTGGTTTCGTTACGTTTCTGGTACTCGGTGCTGTTAAGTTCTTCAAAGCGTGCCAGACGGGCTTTGCCCTTCGACTGACGGCCTTTCGCGCCCTGGCGAACCCACTCCAGCTCTTTCTCAATGGATTTACGGCGAGCCGCTTCCTGAGAGGCTTCCTGCGCCAGACGCTGATCTTTCTGCTCCAGCCACGAGGAGTAGTTGCCTTCCCACGGAATACCTTCACCGCGGTCAAGCTCCAGGATCCAGCCCGCAACGTTATCGAGGAAGTAACGGTCGTGGGTAATCGCCACTACGGTACCTTCGAAGTCGTGCAGGAAGCGTTCCAGCCAGGCAACGGATTCGGCATCCAGGTGGTTGGTTGGTTCGTCGAGCAGCAGCATGTCCGGCTTTTCCAGCAGCAGACGGCACAGCGCGACGCGGCGGCGTTCACCCCCGGAGAGAGTGGCGATTTTCGCATCCCACTCCGGCAGACGTAGCGCATCGGCGGCGCGCTCAAGCTGCACGTTCAGGTTGTGACCGTCGTGCGCCTGGATAATCTCTTCCAGCTTGCCCTGTTCGGCGGCGAGCTTGTCGAAATCCGCCTCCGGCTCAGCGTAGAGTGCGTAAACTTCATCCAGACGTTTCAGCGCGTTAACCACTTCAGAAAGGGCTTCTTCAACCGATTCACGAACCGTCTGCTCAGGATTGAGCTGCGGCTCCTGCGGCAGGTAACCGATTTTAATACCCGGTTGCGCGCGCGCTTCCCCTTCGATGTCGGTATCAATACCGGCCATGATGCGCAGCAGCGTCGATTTACCGGCACCGTTAAGGCCGAGCACGCCGATCTTTGCGCCAGGGAAGAAACTGAGGGAGATATTTTTCAGAATATGACGTTTCGGCGGAACAACTTTGCCGACACGGTGCATGGTATATACGAATTGAGCCACGGTGGACTTCGCCTCTTTGTTATGAGTAGTGCATTTAACAGCGGAGTGTAGCCGTTTTCGCGCGCTAATCCCAGCCAGCGACGCTCACACTGTTAAATCACACCAGAAAGGTAAAAAAGTGTGCGTAACGTGGCGCGTTACGGCATGCCCGGTTAGCATTAACCCCTGTATGCGGCATGATGCTGTAAAAATGTGACAGATAAGAGGAAAGAGCTGTGCAGAGAGCTAAACATGCCGCCTGGCGGTTAGCGGCGGCCTGCGTGTGTTTGCTGTCCTTCAGCAATGCGGCGCGGGCGGACTCACTGGATGAACAACGCGATCGGTATGCGCAAATCAAAAGCGCCTGGGACAACAACCAGATGGACGTTGTGCAGCAGCTAATGCCGACGCTGCAAACCTATCCCCTTTACCCCTACCTGCAATACCGGCAGATCACCGACGATTTGATGAGCGAACCGGCGCTCACTGTCACCCAGTTTGTGCAGCAGTATCCGACGCTGCCCGCCGCGCGGACGTTGAAAAACCGCTTTGTGAACGAGCTGGCGCGGCGTCAGGACTGGCAGGGTTTGTTGGCCTTTAGCCCGGACAAACCCACGACCACCGAGGCGCAGTGCAACTACTACTTCGCTAAATGGAACAGCGGCCAGGCGGATGAAGCCTGGGCGGGCGCGAAAGATCTCTGGCTGAGCGGTAAAAGCCAGCCCAACGCCTGCGATCAGCTGTTTGGCGCCTGGCGCGCGTCGGGCAAACAAGATCCGCTCGCTTACCTGGAGCGGATCCGCCTGGCGATGAAAGCTGGCAATACGCGGCTTGTTACGCTGCTGGCGAACCAGATGCCGCCCGATTACCAGACCATCTCGTCGGCGATTGTGACGCTGGCCAACGATCCGATGACGGTGATGAGTTTCGCTACCACCACCGGAGCGACGGACTTTACGCGCCAGATGGCGGCTGAAGCGTTTGAAAGCGTGGCGCGCCAGGATGTGGAGAATGCCCGGCTGATGATCCCGTTACTGGCGCAGGCGCAAAAACTCAACGAAGAGCAGACGCAGCAGCTGCGCGAGACGGTCGCGTGGCGGCTGATGGGCAATGATGTGACCAGCGAGCAGGCGCGCTGGCGCGACGATACGATTATGCGTTCGCAATCCGTTTCACTGCTGGAGCGGCGTGTTCGTATGGCGCTCAGCAATGGCGACCGCCGCGGGCTGAACACCTGGCTTTCGCGCCTGCCGATGGAGGCGAAAGAGAAAGATGAGTGGCGCTACTGGCAGGCCGATCTGCTGCTGGAGCGCGGGCGTGAAAACGACGCCAAAGAGATCCTCCATGCGCTGATGCAGCAGCGCGGCTTCTACCCGATGGCTGCCGCGCAGCGTCTGGGCGAAGCGTATCAGTTGAAGATAGATAAGGCTGATGGCAACGTCGATCCGACCCTGTTGCAGAGTACAGAGATGGCGCGCGTGCGCGAGTTGATGTACTGGAAGATGGATAACACCGCGCGCGGCGAGTGGGCGAATCTGGTCTCCAGCCGCAGCCAGCAACAGCAGGCGCAGCTGGCGCGCTATGCTTTTGAGCAGCAGTGGTGGGATCTGAGCGTGCAGGCGACGATCAGCGGCAAGCTGTGGGATCAGTTAGAGGAGCGCTTCCCGCTGGCGTATCGCGATCTCTATACGCGCTATACCGGCGATAAGCAGATTTCGCCGAGCTATGCGATGGCTATCTCTCGCCAGGAGAGTGCGTGGAACCCGACGGCGCGCTCGCCGGTCGGCGCGAGTGGGCTGATGCAAATTATGCCTGCCACCGCCACGCACACCGTGAAGATGTTTTCGATCCCGGGCTACAGTAACTCCAGCCAGCTCTTCGATCCGGAAACTAACATCAAGATCGGCACCAGCTACCTACAGTATGTCTACCAGCAGTTTGGCGATAACCGTATTTTCGCCTCGGCGGCTTATAACGCCGGGCCGGGAAGGGTGCGTAGCTGGCTGAATAACAGCGGCGGCAAGCTGGATGCGGTGGCGTTTATCGAGAGCATTCCTTTCTCGGAAACCCGCGGTTATGTGAAAAACGTGCTGGCTTATGATGCCTACTACCGTTACTTCCTGCAGGACGAGAAAGCGACCATCCTCAGTGACGCTGAATGGCAGCGCCGTTACTGATTAGTGTGGTTTATGCTATGCTGCGTACTCATGCACGAGTACGCAGCATAAAAATCCCTAACACGGCGACAAACTATGACTCAGCAATCCCCCTATTCAGCGGCGATGGCCGAACAGCGCGAGCAGGAGTGGCAACGCTTTGTTGATCTGCTCAGGCAGGCGTACGACAACGAACTGCATATCCCGTTGCTTAACCTGATGCTTACGCCGGACGAGCGCGAAGCGCTGGGCACGCGGGTGCGTATTATCGAAGAGCTATTGCGCGGCGAGATGAGCCAGCGCGAGCTGAAAAACGAGCTTGGCGCGGGCATTGCGACCATCACGCGCGGCTCCAACAGTCTGAAAGCCGCGCCGACGGATTTGCGTCTGTGGCTGGAAAAAGCGTTACTTAACGCTCAACGATAAACGGCGTTATGGAACGGGCTAAGCGCTAAAATCACCGCCTGGTGATAGACGCTTTCGCGGGTCAGCGCCCCGGCGGTAAAGACGCCGATGGCTCCCTCTTTGCGGCCAATCTCATCAATGCCGGTATAGCGTGACATCACCGGCCCCAGCGCTTCGCCAGCGTTCACATCGCGCAGAATCACCTCCGGCAGCGGCAGCGTTGCCGAACGGGATTCGCCGGTTAACTTGCCATTCTCAATTACCACCCAACTGAAGGTGCTCCCTTCATCAATACCCGCTTCGATCGCCACCCAAAAATCTGCTTTTGGCCGTGCCGCGCGCGCGTTCCGTACGCGGTTTCGTGCGCCAGCTCGCGTTTCTTCACTGCCGAAGGGTTGTTCCGGGACGCCGCTCTCGACGGAAATAGCGTCAATATGGCAGCATCCTTCGCCGAAAATCTGGTTAAAAGCGTGCAGAATCGCCCGAATTTTGGCGGGATTGGTGGTAGCGCAGACAACTTGGTGCATAATCATCTAAGGCATGTCCGAGAGGAAACTGCTTTTCCCATGCGGACTTGAGCCTTCCTCAGAGAAATAAATTCATCGCAGTATAATGGATAACAATACATGTTACAGGTATACCTTGTTCGCCACGGTGAAACCCTTTGGAACGCCGAGCGTCGTATTCAAGGCCAGTCTGACAGTCCGTTAACCGACAAAGGCGAAACACAGGCCCGTCAGGTGGCGGAACGCGCGAAAGCACTGGGCATCACCCACATTATCACCAGCGACCTGGGGCGTACGCGCCGCACGGCGGAGATTATCGCGGACATTTGCGGCTGCGACGTGACGCTGGAACCGCGCCTGCGCGAGCTCAATATGGGCGTGCTGGAGAGACGCCCCCTCGACTCTTTAACCGAAGAGGAAGAGGGCTGGCGTCGTCAACTGGTCAACGGCACCGCAGATGGCCGCATTCCTGAAGGGGAGTCGATGCAGGAGCTGAGCGAGCGTATGCACGCCGCGCTGGCAGCCTGTCTCGAACTGCCAGAAGGCAGCCGTCCGTTGCTGGTGAGCCACGGCATGGCGCTGGGGTGTCTGGTGAGCACGATTCTTGGCCTGCCGGCCTACGCCGAGCGCCGTTTGCGCCTGCGCAACTGCTCCATCTCCCGCATCGACTATCAGCAGAGCCCATGGCTGGCGTCAGGCTGGGTGGTGGAAACCGCAGGCGACGTCTCACATCTGGACGCCCCTGCGCTCGATGAGATGCAGCGTTAACGGCGGATAGGGATCAGATACTCGCAGCGAATGTGCGTCGGCGGTTCACGATCGTTGGTGGCGTTACGCTGCGGGTAGAAGTGCTCGATATCCTGGCCTTTACGGCGCGTCAGCTGCAGCATCGGCATGCAGGTGCCGTAGACGGTCAGGATAAACTCCTGCAACCCTTCCGGTGCGCCATCATAGGAGAAGGCAACATAGTCTCCCCCTTCCAGCGCGACCGGCTGAGCGTTGCTCAGGTAACCATTCGCCTGCTCCGGCGGCAGGGCGGTGGTGTAAAAGACTTCCTGCTCGTCATCTTTTTCCTGGCTTGGCCGCGGCTCGTGCAGGCCGTACAACTCATCCGGGATGGTAGGTGCATTGCTTAAAAACTCGCGCCAGAACTGGATACGCATCTGGTTACGAAAATCGGAGATCTCCTCCAGCGCGCAGGTGTAGCTTTGCGTAGTGCCGATAAGCTTCATCGGCGGCAGCGTGACAAAGCTGTGCGTCGGTAAGGCGAACTCGCCCAGACGCAGCGGCGGCCGGATGCCAAACGAGTTCCAGTCCGGTGAACGGCGATAGAGCGCTGGGGTAACGGCAAACTGTTTTTTAAACGCGCGGGTGAACGTTTGTTGGGAATCGAAGCGATACTGTAGCGCGATATCAAGAATCGGGCGGGCGGTAAGACGCAGCGCAACGGCGGATTTCGACAAACGGCGGGCACGAATATAGGCGCCGATAGCGTGGCCTGTGACATCCTTGAACATCCTTTGCAAATGCCACTTGGAATAACCCGCTTTTGCCGCCACATTATCTAACGACAGCGGCTGATCGAGATGGCCTTCCAGCCAGGCAAGTAAGTCGCGAATGATGCCAGCCTGATCCATAAAATATCCTCTTCCATAGCACAGCAGCGGTGAACGCTTGATATCAGGGGAGGGATAATAGCGGGTTTTAAGGGGTTTAGCATGCAGTGTTTTTTTTGCGCTGACCCGCGCATTGTGACTGATTTTAATCATAAATTTTGTAAATGGGTGATCTGCAAACAGTTTCTCATATGAAAACTGAATAGTTGCGTAACGTAATATTCAAAAATGGTAACAATATGAAATATACAAAGTTTGTTATTCCTGCTCTCCTGTCGACCTCGCTAGCTTCCGCACAGGCGGAGCAGATTGGATCGGTGGATACGGTATTCAAGATTTTCGGCCCTGATCACAAAATCGTGGTGGAAGCGTTCGACGATCCCGATGTGAAAAACGTTACCTGTTATATCAGCCGGGCGAAAACCGGCGGTATCAAAGGCGGTCTTGGTTTAGCAGAGGATACCTCCGATGCGGCAATCTCTTGCCAGCAGGTAGGGCCGGTTGAGCTGAGCGATAAGATTAAGAACGGCAAAGCGCAGGGCGACGTCGTGTTCCAGAAGCGCACCTCGTTAGTTTTCAAAAAGTTACAGGTGGTTCGTTTCTACGATTCCAAACGTAACGCGCTGACCTATTTAGCCTATTCCGATAAAGTGGTCGAAGGTTCACCGAAGAACGCCATCAGCGCGGTGCCGATCATGCCGTGGGGTAAATAAGCAACGTGTCTATGCCGCAACCGCTGATTTGGCTGGTGGAAGATGAAGCCAGCATCGCTGAAACCTTACTCTATATGCTGCAACAGGATGGGTTTGCCGTCACCGCGTTTGAGCGGGGATTACCGGTACTGGATGCAGCGGCGCAGCGGTTGCCCGAATTGGTCATCCTTGATGTTGGCCTGCCGGATATCAGCGGCTTTGAGCTGTGCCGGCGTCTGCTGGCGCGCGCACCCGCGCTGCCGGTACTGTTTCTGACCGCGCGCAGCGAAGAGGTCGACAAACTGCTGGGGCTGGAGATGGGCGCGGATGACTATATCGCCAAACCCTTCTCGCCGCGCGAAGTGTGCGCCCGCGTGCGCACCGTGTTGCGTAGGTTGCAGAAAGCGTCGCTGCATAGCGACCGTATCCGCGTCGGCGAGTTTGAACTGGATGAAACCGCGGCGATTATCCTCTGGTGCGGCGAAACGCTGAATCTGACGCGGTATGAATTCCTGTTAATGAAAACACTATTGCAGGCGCCGGGCAGGATCTTCTCGCGCCAGCAGTTGATGGACCAGGTGTGGTGCGATGGGCAAGAGAGCTTCGATCGTACCGTCGACACCCATATCAAAACGCTGCGCGCCAAGCTGCGCGCAATCAATCCTCAACTGACGCCAATCAATACCCATCGCGGCATGGGTTACAGCCTGGGGCTGCGCTGATGCGTATCGGCATGCGCCTGCTGCTGGGCTACTTCCTGATTGTGGCAGTGGCCGCCTGGTTTGTGCTGTTTATCTTCGTGCAGGAGATCAAACCCGGCGTGCGTCGCGCCACCGAAGGCACGCTGATTGATACCGCGACATTGCTGGCAGAGTTTGCCCGCGAGGATTTGCTCAGCGGGCATGCGCAGGATGGGCGACTGGCGCAGGCCTTTTCCACCCTTCATCAGCACCCGATTAACGCCCATATCAACGGCATTCACAAAGTGCGCAACGAGTACCATGTCTATATGACTGACGCCAGCGGGCGCGTGGTATTTGATTCGACGGGCAAGGCGCTGGGCGAGGACTATTCGCGCTGGAATGATGTCTGGTTGACGCTGCGCGGGCAGTATGGCGCGCGTAGCTCACCCTTGTTTGCGGGCGATCCGCAAAGTACGGTGATGTATGTCGCTGCGCCTGTGATGGATGCGGGGCGGATCATTGGCGTGGTGAGCGTTGGTAAGCCCAACAGTGCCATGGATCCGGTGATAAAACGCAGCGAACGGCGCATTTTGTGGGCCGGCGGCGCGCTGCTTGGCATTGCGCTGCTGATTGGCGGGGCAATGGTCTGGTGGATCAACCGCGCGATCGGCAAGCTCGCTCGTTATGCGGATTCGGTAACCGAAGACCGCCCGGTGCCATTGCCTGAACTGGGCAGCAGTGAACTGCGCAAACTGGCGCAGGCGCTGGAGAGCATGCGCGTCAAGCTGGAGGGGAAAAACTATATTGAGCAGTATGTTTATGCCCTGACCCATGAGCTGAAAAGCCCGCTGGCGGCGATCCGCGGCGCGGCGGAGATCCTGCGTGAACATCCTCCCCAGCCAGTCGCGACCCGCTTCACGGAGAATATTCTCGCGCAGAATAGCCGTATGCAGCGCCTGGTTGAGAAGTTGCTGCATCAGGCGAAGCTGGAGAACCGTCTGGAGATCGCCTTTGCGCCTGTTGAGATGAGTGCGCTCTTTCAGCAATTGCAGGAGGAGCGAAGCGCGGTGGCAGCGGCAAAGGCGCTAAACCTTGTTTTTGAAGCCAACGATGCGGTGGTGGCGGGTGATAAAGAGCTGCTGGCGCAGGCGGTGGGAAACCTGCTGGATAATGCCATCGACTTTACACCTGCTGGTGGCAATATTGTGCTGCGCGCCGCAGAGGAAGCCGACAAGATAGTCATCACGGTGAGCGACAGCGGTGCCGGTATTCCTGATTATGCGCTGCCGCGCATCTTTGAGCGCTTCTACTCCCTGCCGCGCGGAAATGGGCAGAAGAGCAGCGGATTAGGGCTGGCCTTTGTCCAGGAGGTCGCGCGCTTGCATCACGGCGCTATCACCGTTTCCAACCGTGAGGAAGGCGGTTGCGAAGCCCGTCTGACACTTCACCCTCACTTCACATAACTTCAAATGCTTCACACATAGCCTCGTTATGCTGCGCGCATCACTAAGGAGAAGGCTATGTTGAAATCCCCCCTGTTCTGGAAAATGGTTACGCTGGCAAGTTGCCTGTGTGTATTACTTATCCCGCTGACAATGCTCAGCAGCCTGATTGGCGAGCGCGCCGATTATCGACATGACGTGACCGATACGCTGCGCCAGAGCAGCGCCGGCTCGCAAAAACTGATCGGCCCGCTGATCGCCATCCCGGTAACGGAAACCACCGTGTCGCTGGAGAGCAGCGGCGAAAACGAACCGCCGAAAGAGATACGCCGCAAGCAGAGTTTCATCCGTTTATGGTTGCCGGAATCGCTGATGGTCAACGGCAATCAGCAGGTTGAAACACGCAAAATCGGTATCTATGACGGGCAGATCTGGCACAACAACATTGATATTAACGCCGAGTTCGACCCGAAGCGGCTGGATATCAAACCGAGTGAAAATGTGACGCTTGGCGAACCGTTTATCGTGCTGGCGGTGAGCGACTCACGCGGCATTGGCCTGGTGCGCAGCACAAGCGTGAATGGCGAAGCGCTGCGCGTCGAGCCGGGGACCGGGTTGACGAGCGATCTGCAGGGCGTGCATATGCCGCTGGCGATGGAGAGCCTGCAAAAACCGCTCAAGCTGGCGATGTCGTTCAATCTGAGTGGAACCGGTGAATTTTCCGTGGTGCCGCTTGGCCGTAATAGCGAGATGGCGCTGAAGGGCGACTGGCCGCACCCGGGGTTTATGGGCGATTTCCTGCCGGAAAAACGTGAAGTGAGCGAGAGCGGATTCCAGGCGCACTGGCAGAGTAGCTGGTTTGCCAACAATCTGGACAGTAAAGTGCGCGATATGACCGTGCTCTCCAGTAAGAACAATTGGGAACTGCCGGCGTTCAGCGTCAATATCGTCACCCAGGCGGATCAGTATCAACTGACCGACAGAGCGATAAAGTATGCCATCTTGCTGATCGTGCTGACTTTCCTCGCCTTCTTCGTGTTTGAAAGCCTCACCGCGCGGCAGATGCACCCGATGCAATATCTGCTGGTTGGTCTGTCGCTGGTGATGTTTTATCTGGTATTACTGGCGCTCTCTGAACACACCGGATTTACCGTCGCGTGGATTATTGCCAGCCTGCTCGGTGCGCTGTTGAACGGCTTCTATCTGCAGGGCGTAATGAAAAGTTGGCGTGCCAGTCTGGGCTTTACCGCCGCGCTACTGCTGCTTGATGCGGTGATGTGGGGGCTGCTCAACTCTGAGGATAATGCGCTCTTACTGGGAACCGGCGTGCTGTTTGTGGCGCTGACCGCGGTGATGTTCCTGACGCGTAAATTTGACTGGTATGCGCTCTCGGCGGCAGGGATAAAACGGATCGCAGCAGAGCCTGCGACGGAAGATGAGTTAAGGATCTGGAAATAAAAAAAGCGGCGCACTGTGCGCCGCTTTTTCGTTTGCGTTCGTTTATTCCTGCAGATCGCCGCAGAAGCGGTAACCTTCGCCATGAATAGTGGCGATAATTTCTGGCGTATCCGGCGTTGATTCAAAGTGCTTACGGATACGGCGGATGGTGACATCCACGGTACGATCGTGCGGTTTCAACTCACGCCCGGTCATTTTTTTCAGCAGCTCAGCACGCGACTGAATCTTGCCCGGGTTTTCGCAGAAGTGCAGCATCGCGCGGAACTCACTGCGCGGCAGCTTATACTGCTCGCCGTTCGGGCTAATCAGCGAACGACTGTTGATATCCAGCTCCCAGCCATTGAATTTGTAGCTATCGACGCTGCGGCGCTCTTCGCTGATGGTACCGAGATTCATGGTACGGGACAGCAGGTTGCGCGCGCGGATAGTCAATTCACGCGGGTTAAAAGGTTTAGTGATGTAATCGTCAGCGCCAATTTCAAGACCGAGGATCTTATCGACCTCGTTGTCGCGACCGGTCAGAAACATCAGCGCGACATTTGCTTGCTCACGCAGCTCACGCGCCAGTAAAAGACCATTTTTACCCGGCAGATTGATATCCATAATCACCAGGTTTACATCGTGTTCAGAAAGGATCTGATGCATTTCAGCGCCATCAGTCGCTTCAAAGACATCGTAGCCTTCTGCTTCGAAAATGCTTTTCAACGTGTTGCGTGTTACCAACTCGTCTTCAACAATAAGAATGTGCGGGATCTGCATGTTTGCTACCTAAATTGCCAACTAAATCGAAACAGGAAGTACAAAAGTCCCTGACCAGCCTGGTGCATGTCGAAAATTAACATGACGGCATAACATGACTAAAGTACGTAATTGCGTTCTTGATGCACTTTCCATCAACGTCAACAACATCATTAGCTTGGTCGTGGGCACTTTCCCTCTGAACCCGACAGTGTCAAAAACGGCTGTCATCCTAACCATTTTAACAGCAACATAACAGGCTAAGACGCAAATGACACCCAATAAAACTACGCTTCGTTGACATATATCAAGTTCAATTGTAGCACGTTAACACTTTAGCGAAATTCTGATAGCCAGCTGCTAGCTTCTATTACAAATTTTCAATAAACCAAGTAGTTGCGTGCGCTAATTGATAAATAGCCTGAATCCAACACAGGCAGACATTTCTGTATTAAAATGCCAAGAAGAAACAGAGGGATATGCCCGTTCTGTTAACATCTTAACAGGTAATATTGCTGATAAACAGTTTAGCTTTTTTTAAGCGTAGAGACGGGTCAGATCGGCGATTAGTGTTATGTAATTGTAAATTCGCTCCGCGTAATATGTTGATTGATGTCACATTTTTTCAGCGGGCATGAAAAAAGAAGGTTTCGATGCAACTGGCAATTGTTCTTGTCTCCCCCGCGCGAGCGGAAAACGTTGGCGCAGCGGCGCGTGCCATGAAAACGATGGGCTTTACTGATTTACGTATTGTCGACAGCGATGCCCATTTACAGGAAGCCGCACGGCGTGTTGCGCACGGTTCAGGAGAGATCCTGGATAACGCGAAACATTACGCGACGCTCGCCGACGCGCTGACCGATATTCCTTTCACCATTGCCACCACTGCGCGTAGCCGGGCGAAATTTCACTATTACGCGACGCCTGAGCAGCTCGTGCCGTTATTAGAGGAAAAAAGCGCCTGGCTTAGCGGCGCGGCGTTGGTTTTTGGGCGCGAGGATTCCGGGCTGACCAATGATGAACTGGCGCTGGCGGATATTTTAACCGGCGTGCCGATGGCGGCAGATTACCCTTCGCTTAATCTCGGCCAGGCGGTAATGGTATTTTGCTATCAATTATCTGCGTTAATGCAAAGTGCGCCGCAAACCATTTCTCAGGTTGATAATAACCAGTTAAGTGCACTGCGTTTACGGGCACATAATTTACTCAAAAAATTAGACGTGGTTGACGATATGAAAATGGTCGACTGGCTGGACCAGCGGCTTGGCTTACTTGAGCAGCGCGACACCGCCATGTTGCACCGTTTGCTTCACGATATCGAAAAAAAGCTTATCGAGTAACGCGCTGTAATAAGATTCTTTTATAGCTGAAGATGCTGCGATATCGATTTCTCATCGCCCTGATCGGGCTGTAAACGGCTCCGCTTTTAGCGCAGACGGGAATTGAATAAATTCTGCATAAATAAAAAATAAATTGACTTAAGCAGGCAGATACTTTAACCAATATAGGCATACAGCACAGACAGATAATAATACAGAGCACAACATCCATGGCACGCATCTGCACGATTACCACTATTACAACCATCACCATTACCACAGGTAACGGTGCGGGCTGACGCGTACAGGAAATACTGAAAAAAGCCCGCACCTGAACAGTGCGGGCTTTTTTTTCGAGCAAAAATCAAGGGGTAAAGCATGAGAGTGTTGAAGTTCGGCGGTACATCAGTGGCAAATGCGGAGCGTTTTCTGCGTGTTGCCGATATTTTGGAAAGTAATGCCAGGCAGGGGCAAGTCGCAACCGTACTCTCTGCTCCCGCAAAAATTACTAACCATCTTGTCGCGATGATTGAAAAAACCATCTCCGGACAGGATGCCATTCCCAACATTAGCGATGCGGAGCGTATTTTCTCCGAGCTGCTGCAGGGGCTTTCAGATGCGCAGCCCGGCTTTCCGCTCGCACAACTCAAAACCGTGGTCGATGCCGAGTTCGCGCAGATCAAACATGTTCTGCACGGCATCAGCCTGCTGGGCCAGTGCCCGGACAGCATCAATGCTGCGCTTATCTGCCGGGGTGAAAAGCTCTCTATCGCGATTATGGCCGGGCTGCTGGAAGCACGCGGTCACAAAGTGACGGTTATCGATCCGGTCGAAAAACTGCTCGCGGTCGGGCACTATCTCGAATCGACGGTCGATATCGCTGAATCCACGCGCCGTATCGAAGCGAGCCGTATTCCGCAGGATCATATGGTGCTGATGGCCGGTTTCACCGCGGGCAATGAGAAGGGCGAACTGGTGGTGCTTGGGCGTAACGGCTCCGATTACTCCGCCGCCGTGCTGGCCGCATGTTTACGCGCCGACTGTTGTGAAATCTGGACGGATGTTGACGGCGTATATACCTGCGACCCGCGCCAGGTGCCGGACGCCAGGCTGCTGAAGTCGATGTCCTATCAGGAAGCCATGGAGCTCTCCTACTTCGGCGCTAAAGTTCTTCACCCCCGCACCATTACCCCCATCGCCCAGTTCCAGATCCCATGCCTGATTAAAAACACCGGCAACCCGCAAGCACCAGGTACGCTGATTGGCGCCACCTCGGATGACGATTCATTGCCGGTTAAGGGCATCTCGAATCTTAACAATATGGCGATGTTCAGCGTTTCCGGTCCGGGAATGAAAGGGATGGTGGGCATGGCCGCCCGCGTCTTCGCTACCATGTCGCGCAACGGCATCTCCGTGGTGCTTATCACCCAATCTTCATCCGAATACAGCATCAGCTTCTGCGTGCCGCAGTCCGACTGCGCCCGTGCGCAGCGTGCGATGAATGAAGAGTTCTATCTGGAACTGAAAGAGGGGCTGCTGGAGCCGCTCGCGGTGATGGAGCGCCTGGCGATCATCTCTGTTGTCGGCGACGGCATGCGCACCTTACGCGGCATCTCGGCGAAATTCTTTGCCGCACTGGCGCGCGCCAATATCAATATCGTGGCAATTGCCCAGGGTTCCTCTGAGCGTTCCATCTCTGTTGTGGTCAGTAATGATGATGCCACCACCGGTGTTCGCGTCACTCACCAGATGTTGTTCAACACCGATCAGGTGATTGAAGTCTTTGTGATCGGCGTCGGGGGCGTTGGCGGCGCATTGCTGGAACAGCTGAAGCGCCAGCAGACGTGGCTGAAGAGTAAGCATATCGATCTGCGCGTCTGCGGCGTCGCTAACTCAAGAGCGCTGCTGACCAATGTTCATGGGCTGAACCTGGATAACTGGCAGGCAGAACTTGCCGACGCGAAGGAGCCGTTTAACCTTGGCCGACTGATTCGTCTGGTGAAGGAGTATCACCTGCTGAACCCGGTGATCGTCGATTGCACCTCCAACCAGGCGGTCGCCGATCAGTATGCCGACTTCCTGCGCGAAGGTTTCCACGTCGTCACGCCGAACAAAAAAGCGAACACCTCGTCGATGGATTACTACCATCAGCTGCGCCGCGCCGCAGAGAAATCGCGCCGCAAATTCCTCTATGACACCAACGTTGGCGCGGGTCTGCCGGTGATTGAAAACCTGCAAAACCTGCTTAACGCCGGTGATGAACTGCAACGTTTCTCCGGCATTCTCTCCGGCTCTTTATCCTTTATTTTCGGTAAGCTCGACGAAGGGATGAGCCTGTCGGAAGCAACAAAAGTGGCGCGTGAGATGGGCTACACCGAGCCGGATCCGCGTGACGATCTCTCCGGCATGGATGTCGCACGTAAATTGTTGATCCTGGCCCGTGAAACCGGGCGCGAGCTGGAACTGACGGATATCGTGATCGAGCCGGTTCTGCCAGCAAGCTTCGATGATTCTGGCGATGTCGACAGCTTTATGGCGCGTCTGCCGTCGCTGGATGATGAGTTTGCCAGCCGCGTGGCGAAGGCCCGTGACGCCAGCAATGTGCTGCGTTATGTTGGCAACATTGAAGAGGATGGCACCTGCCGGGTGAAGATTGCCGAAGTCGACGGCAACGATCCGTTGTATAAGGTGAAAAATGGCGAGAACGCGCTGGCGTTTTACAGCCACTATTATCAGCCGTTGCCGCTGGTGCTGCGCGGTTACGGCGCGGGTAATGATGTTACGGCGGCGGGCGTGTTTGCCGACCTGCTGCGTACGCTTTCGTGGAAGTTAGGGGTCTGAGATGGTGAAGGTGTATGCGCCGGCGTCTAGCGCCAATATGAGCGTAGGGTTTGATGTCCTCGGCGCGGCGGTAACGCCGGTCGATGGCACGCTGTTAGGCGACACGGTGTCGGTGGAAGCCGCTGACCACTTTAGTCTGCAAAACAGAGGGCGTTTCGCCAGTAAGTTACCGAGCGAAGCGCGGGAGAATATCGTCTATCAATGCTGGGAGCTCTTCTGCCAGGAGATTGGCAAGCAGGTGCCGGTGGCGATGACGCTGGAAAAAAACATGCCGATCGGCTCCGGTCTCGGCTCCAGCGCCTGTTCGGTCGTGGCGGCGCTGGTGGCGATGAACGAGTTCTGCGGTAAGCCGCTTGATGAGACGCGCATGCTGGCGCTGATGGGCGAGCTGGAAGGGCGCATCTCCGGCAGCGTGCATTACGACAACGTCGCGCCTTGTTATCTCGGCGGCATGCAGTTGATGATCGAGGAAGGCGGCATTATCAGCCAGCAGGTGCCATGCTTTGATGAGTGGTTATGGGTGCTTGCCTACCCGGGCATTAAAGTCTCGACGGCAGAAGCGCGCGCCATTTTACCGGCGCAGTATCGCCGTCAGGAGTGTATTGCTCACGGGCGTCACCTGGCTGGATTTATTCATGCCTGTTACTCCCGCCAGCCCGCGCTGGCGGCGAAATTGATGAAAGATGTGATTGCCGAACCCTATCGCATGAAGTTGCTGCCAGGCTTTGAGCAGGCGCGTCAGGCGGTGGCGGATATCGGCGCGCAGGCCTGCGGCATCTCTGGTTCTGGCCCAACGCTGTTTGCGTTGTGCGACAAGCCGGATACCGCGCAGCGCGTGGCCGACTGGCTCGGCAAACACTATCTGCAAAATCAGGAAGGCTTCGTTCATATTTGCCGGCTGGACACGGCGGGCGCAAGGGTAGTGGGATAACCAATGAAACTCTACAACTTAAAAGATCACAATGAGCAGGTCAGCTTCGCGCAGGCCGTCACACAAGGGCTTGGCAAGAATCAGGGGCTCTTCTTCCCGCACGATCTGCCGGAATTCAACCTGACGGAAATCGACGAGATGCTGGAGCAGGATTTCGTCAGCCGCAGCGCGAAGATCCTCTCCGCTTTTATCGGCGATGAGATCCCGCAGGAAGCGCTGGAAGCCCGCGTGCGTGCTGCGTTTGCCTTTCCGGCCCCGGTAAAACCGGTTGAAAACGATATCGGCTGCCTGGAGCTGTTCCACGGGCCGACGCTGGCGTTTAAAGATTTCGGCGGGCGCTTTATGGCGCAGATGCTGAGCGCCATCAGCGGCGATAAGCCGGTCACCATTCTGACTGCGACCTCTGGCGACACCGGCGCGGCCGTTGCTCATGCCTTCTACGGCATGAAGAATGTTCGCGTGGTGATCCTCTACCCGCAGGGCAAAATCAGTCCGCTGCAGGAGAAGCTCTTCTGTACGCTGGGTGGGAATATCGAAACGGTGGCCATTGATGCTGACTTCGACGCCTGCCAGGCGCTGGTCAAACAGGCTTTTGACGATGAAGGGCTGAAAAGCGCGCTGGGCCTTAACTCCGCCAACTCGATTAACATCAGCCGCCTGCTGGCGCAGGTGTGCTACTACTTCGAAGCGGTGGCGCAGCTGCCGCAAGAGGCGCGCAATCAGCTGGTGGTGTCGGTACCAAGCGGCAACTTTGGCGATCTGACTGCCGGGCTGCTGGCGAAGTCACTCGGCCTGCCGGTGAAGCGTTTTATCGCCGCCACCAACGCCAATGACACCGTGCCGCGTTTTCTGAAAGAGGGCGAGTGGCAGCCAAAAGCGACGCAGGCGACGCTGTCAAACGCGATGGATGTCAGCCAGCCGAACAACTGGCCGCGCGTGGAGGAGCTGTTCCGCCGTAAAATCTGGCGTCTGAACGAGCTGGGTTACGCGGCAGTGGATGATGAAACCACCAAAGCGACGATCGTTGAGCTGAAAGAGAAGGGCTACGTCTCAGAGCCTCACGCCGCAATTGCTTACCGCGCCCTGCGCGATCAGCTCCATCCGGGGGAATATGGCCTGTTCCTCGGCACTGCGCATCCGGCGAAGTTCAAAGAGAGCGTGGAAGCTATCCTTGGCGAAACGCTGCCGCTGCCGAAAGAGCTGGCGGACCGTGCGGATCTGCCGCTGCTCTCCCACTCCCTGCCTGCGGATTTTGCGGCGTTACGCCAGCTGATGATGCAAAAAGCGTAATCTTAAGCGTCCTCCACCTGCAGGTGGGGGACGCTTTTCCGCTTACTGTTCGTGGCGCTTAAACACCAGCTCGTCTGGCGTCGAGGCCACCTCATCAAAGAAGTACCCTTCGCGGTCAAAGCCCGTTAGCTGCTCCGGCTTCGTCAGACGCTGCTCAATGATGTAGCGGCTCATCAGGCCACGCGCTTTCTTGGCGTAGAAACTGATGACCTTAAAGGTGCCGTTTTTCTCGTCGAGGAACACCGGTTTGATGATGCGCGCATTGAGCTTCTTCGGCTTCACGGCGCGGAAATACTCATCGGACGCCAGGTTAACCACAATCTCATCGCCCTGTTCGGCGAGCGCCTCATTCAGCGTATCGGTGATGATATCGCCCCAGAAGTGGTAGAGATCTTTGCCTCTCTCATTCTCAAAACGAATACCCATCTCCAGACGATAGGGCTGCATTAAATCGAGCGGACGCAGCACGCCATACAGGCCGGATAACATACGCAGGTGCCGCTGGGCGAAGTCAAAATCCGCGTCGCTGAAGGTTTCAGCCTGCAGGCCGGTATAAACATCGCCTTTAAATGCGAGCAGCGCCTGGCGCGCGTTTTCCGGCGTGAAGTTGGGCTGCCAGTCGTGAAAACGGGTGGCGTTGAGGTCGGCGAGTTTGTCGCTTATCCCCATCAGCTTTTTGATCTGCGGCGCGGAAAGCGTGCGGGCGGTCTTAATCAGCTGTTGAGAGTGCTCCAGCAGTGCTGGCTGGGTGTAGCGCTCGGTTGCCAGCGGGCTCTGGTAATCGAGCGTCTTGGCAGGTGAAATCAAAATCAGCATGCTCACTCCTTGCTGTGTGAGAAATTTCCGCTGACTTTAACAAAAAAATCACCTGGCTTGATCGATAGTTGCGATTAGCGAGACGAAGGGGGCAGGGAGTCCCAACTGCCTGGCGCAAGCTGGCGCTGAATCTCCGGGTAACGCTGCGGGTTAAACACCGGCTCGACACCGAGTTTACGCTGGCGCAGATAGTCCCCCGCCAGCAGCTTAACGACTGGCGACAGCAGCAGGATGGCGGTCAGGTTAATCATCGCCATCAGCGCCATTACCACATCGGCAATATGCCAAATCAGCGGTACGCTGACCAAGGAACCGCACAGCACCATTACCACCACGACGCCCCGCAGCAGCAGCAGGTTGCCCCGGCTGTTGCGGCCTAAAAAGATCAGGTTGTTCTCGGCATAGAGGTAGTTTGCAAGGATTGAGGTAAAGGCGAACAGCAGCACCACCAGCGCGATAAACCCGGCGCTCCAGCCGCCAGCAAGAGAGACCATCGCCTGTTGCATCAACTGGATGCCGACAAGGCTGCTCTCTGCCGGCCCGTTACCTGCCAGCAGCAGCATCATCGCGCTGGCGGTGCAGACCAGAAAGGTATCCGTCAGCACACCAATCATCTGCACAATGCCCTGCGCAACCGGATGGGGCGGGGAGGAGGCTGCCATCGCCGCGGCATTCGGCGAGGAGCCCATTCCCGCTTCGTTAGTTGAAACACTGCGCTGAAACCCGCTGGTCATCGCCTGGCTCAGTGTCCAGGCCATTGTGCCGGTCGCCGCCTCTTGCCAGCCGAAGGCACTTTTAAAAATGGTTTCGAAGACCTCCGGTAACAGGCTGGCATGCCAGAGGCTGATGCTGAAGCTCACCACAATCCATGCCAGCGCAATCAGCGGCACCATCCACTGCATCAGACGGGAAAGCACCGCCAGACCACGGGTCATAAACAGCAGGCAGCCCACCGCCAGCACCAGACCGGTCAGCGTGCCCGGCACCTGCCAGGCGAAGTGAACGGCGCGCGTCACCACGCTGGATTGAATGGTGTTAAACACCAGCCCATAAGCGAGGAGCAGGAAAACGGAGAAGAGCACGCCCATCCAGCGCATGCCAAGGCCGCGCGCCATATACCAGGCCGGGCCGCCGCGCAGTTGATTATTGGCATCACGCTCTTTATAGAGCTGGGCCAGCGCGCACTCGGCGAAACTGGTCGCCATGCTGATAAGCGCCGCGATCCACATCCAGAAGATCGCGCCAGGTCCGCCAGCGGTGAGGGCGAATGCCACGCCCGCCAGGTTGCCGCTGCCTAAGCGCGTCGCCAGGCTCAGGCAGAGCGCCTGCCACGAGGTGAGGGCTCCGGGCGGCACGCTGCGGCCGCTTTTCAGACTTTTGCCAAAGTCGCGGAAAAAACGAAAGGGAACAAACAGGCTGCGAAATGCAAACCAGATACCCGCCGCTGCCAGCAGGTATACCATCAGCGAACCCCACAGGATCTCACTGATAAAAGAGAAGAATTCTGGCATTAACGACCCTCTTGTCGATGCCGGGGAAGGTAACCTGCAATGGCGCGTTTACAACGGGCTTATCCCTTCGCAGGCAATTAATCAGGGAGTTTATCATACAATGCCACCTGCATTGTCTGCGGTTGCGCTGACAGGGCGTCGTGTTATCATCTTGCCAGACCGGTTACATCCCCCTAACAAGTATACTCGTCATACTTCTCGTTCAGGTGCGCTGGCAGCCTTTGCGCCCGACAAGCCATAAAGGCGTCATCGGTCTCGACGTGATTTATTCAGGGTATCGTTTAAAGAGAAACATTATCATGACGGATAAATTGACCTCCCTGCGTCAGTACACAACAGTCGTGGCTGATACCGGAGATATCGCGGCAATGAAGCTCTATCAGCCGCAGGATGCTACAACCAACCCTTCTCTGATCCTTGGGGCAGCCCAAATCCCGGAATACCGTAAACTGATTGACGAAGCTGTGACATGGGCGCGCAGCCAGAGCAGCGATCGCGCGCAGCAAGTGGTTGATGCGTCTGACCGCCTGGCCGTTAACATCGGTCTGGAAATCCTCAAACTGATCCCGGGCCGTATCTCTACTGAAGTTGACGCGCGCCTCTCTTACGACACCGAAGGCTCCATCGCCAAAGCCAAACGCCTGATCAAAATGTATAACGATGCGGGCATCAGCAACGATCGTATCCTGATCAAGCTGGCTTCCACCTGGCAGGGCATTCGCGCAGCAGAACAGCTGGAAAAAGAGGGCATCAACTGTAACCTGACGCTGCTCTTCTCCTTCGCCCAGGCGCGTGCCTGTGCCGAAGCGGGCGTCTACCTGATCTCTCCGTTCGTAGGTCGTATTCTTGACTGGTACAAAGCTAATACCGACAAGAAAGAGTACGCTCCGGCAGAAGATCCGGGCGTGGTTTCCGTGAGCGAAATCTACCAGTACTACAAAGAGCACGGGTATGAAACCGTGGTGATGGGCGCAAGCTTCCGTAACACCGGCGAAATCATTGAGCTGGCTGGCTGCGACCGTCTGACCATCGCCCCGGCGCTGCTGAAAGAGCTTTCAGAAAGCGAAGGCGCGCTGGAGCGCAAACTGTCGTACACCGGCGAAGTAAAAGCGCGTCCGGAGCGCATCAGCGAAGCGGAATTCCTGTGGCAGCACAACCAGGATCCGATGGCGGTTGATAAACTGGCGGACGGTATCCGCAAGTTTGCCGTTGACCAGGAAAAACTGGAAAAAATGATCGGCGATCTGCTGTAATCATCAGGCGTGGCCGGGCTCCCGGTCACGCTTCTTCTCTCTACTCTGTTTGCCTCTCCCCTCAGCGTGTATCATTCCGTAAACGGTTTTATGCAACGGAATAATTATGGACACACTACGCATTGGTTTAGTTTCGGTTTCCGATCGCGCCTCCAGCGGCGTTTATGAAGACAAAGGCTTACCCGCGCTCGAAGCGTGGCTGGCATCGGCCTTAACCACCCCGTTTCATATCGAAACGCGCCTTATCCCTGATGAGCAGACCATCATCGAGCAGACCCTCTGTGAGCTGGTGGATGAGATGAGCTGTCATCTGGTGTTGACCACTGGTGGAACCGGCCCGGCGCGACGCGATGTAACCCCCGATGCCACCCTCGCCGTTGCCGATCGCGAGATGCCGGGCTTTGGCGAGCAGATGCGCCAGATCAGCCTCAATTTTGTGCCGACGGCCATTCTTTCGCGCCAGGTGGGCGTGATCCGTAAACAGGCGCTGATCCTCAACCTGCCGGGCCAGCCGAAATCGATTAAAGAGACCCTTGAAGGGCTGAAAAGCGAGAACGGTGAAGTGAAAGTTGCAGGGATTTTTGCCAGTGTACCGTATTGTGTACAGCTTCTTGATGGCCCCTATGTGGAAACGGATCCGCAGGTCGTAGCAGCTTTTCGTCCTAAAAGCGCAAGGCGCGAAACTTTATCCTGAAAGCAGCGCTTTTCTGACATATGCGATCCCGGCAGTGGCGTATTGATATTTTTACGGTATAGTCATTTTTAGTTTACATAACTCGTAAAAATATAATCGTTCACTCTTATCAACGGTTCGCTATGTCACATTACACACGCCCTCTGAACAAACAGGATTATAAAACCCTGACCCTCGCCGCCCTCGGCGGGGCGCTGGAGTTTTACGATTTCATCATCTTCGTCTTTTTCGCCGCCGTGGTCGGGGAACTCTTCTTCCCGGCCGATATCCCCGAGTGGCTGCGTCAGGTGCAGACCTTTGGTATTTTTGCCGCCGGTTATCTGGCGCGCCCGCTGGGCGGCATTGTGATGGCGCACTTCGGCGATCTGGTCGGGCGCAAGAAGATGTTCACCCTCAGCATTCTGCTGATGGCGCTGCCAACGCTGGCGATTGGCCTGCTGCCGACCTATGCCTCAATGGGCATAGTCGCGCCGCTGCTGCTACTGTTTATGCGCGTGTTACAGGGCGCAGCGATTGGTGGCGAAGTGCCTGGCGCATGGGTGTTTGTTGCTGAGCATGTCCCGGCGCGCCGCATTGGTATTGCCTGCGGCACGCTGACGGCGGGCTTAACGGTTGGCATCCTGCTGGGATCGGTGGTTGCCACGCTGGTCAATACCAGCATGACGCAGCAGGCGATCCACGACGGCGGCTGGCGTATCCCCTTCCTGCTTGGCGGCGCGTTCGGGCTGGTGGCAATGTATTTACGCCGTTGGCTGCGTGAAACCCCCATTTTCCTGGAGATGCAGCAGCGCAAAGCGCTGGCGCAGGAGCTGCCGGTTAAAGCGGTGGTGCTGAAGCACAAAAAGGCAGTAGTGGTCTCAATGCTGCTGACCTGGCTGCTCTCTGCCGGGATTGTGGTCGTCATTCTGATGTCACCGGTCTGGCTGCAAAAGCAGTTTGGCTTCGCGCCCGCCCTGACCTTACAGGCAAACAGCATCGCTACGGTCATGCTCTGCTTTGGTTGTCTGGCGGCGGGGCTGTTAGTCGATCGCTTTGGTGCCAGCCGCACCTTTATCGTCGGCAGCCTGCTGCTCGCCGCTTCGAGCTGGCTCTTCTATCACCGCGTTGGCAGCCACCCGGAACAACTCTTTCTGCTGTATGGCCTGGTTGGGCTGTGCGTGGGCGTTGTGGGCGCAGTGCCTTATGTGATGGTGCGCGCCTTTCCGGCGGAGGTGCGTTTTACCGGCATCTCTTTCTCTTACAACGTCTCCTATGCCATCTTCGGCGGGCTGACGCCGATTGCGGTGACGATGCTGATGAGCGTCTCGCCGATGGCACCGGCCTGGTACGTGCTGGCGCTCTCCTTGATGGGGTTTGGCCTGGGCGTTTGGCTGCGCCAGGATCTGCATCATGCCGATAGTGTGGCCGACACCCCGCTCGAATCCTTATAAAAAAACGGAGCCTTCAGGCTCCGTTTTTTATTGCTGGCACTTGAACGAATCAGTGCTTTTCGCCAATCGGCAGCACGGTGCGGCCAAACTGTTCGTTCAGCACTTCACCCATCGCAAGGTAGATCGCGCTGGCACCGCAGACGAGGCCAATCCAGCCCGCGATATGAACGATGTTTTCGTTATCCGCCAGATGTCCCACTGCCAGCAGCGCAAACAGCACCGTCAGGCTCAGGAAGACAAACTGCAACATGCGCGCGCTCTTCAGCGTGCCGAAGAACATAAACAGGGTAAAGACGCCCCAGATGGCTAAATAGACGCCGAGGAAGTGGCCGTTGGTCGCCTCTGTCAGCCCCATTTTCGGGAACAGCAGAATTGCTACCAGCGTCAACCAGAAAGAACCGTAAGAGGTAAAAGCCGTTAAGCCGAAGGTGTTGCCTTTTTTATACTCAAGCAGGCCGGCAAAAATTTGTGCGATACCACCATAGAAAATGCCCATGGCCAGGATAATGACATCCATCGGGAATAGACCAATATTGTGCAGGTTAAGCAGAATAGTGGTCATGCCGAAGCCCATTAAGCCCAGCGGAGCCGGATTAGCCAACTTAGTGTTGCCCATAATTCCTCAAAAGAATCAATTGATAAAGGGGAGAAATAATTACCCCGCGGGAGTTTTCTGCAAGCGGGGCGCGGCATCATAAATAGCGCCATCCGGCCTGTCTATGATCTGAACAGGTGGAAATTAAATATTTTTTTATTGTCTCCCCCTTGATGCGCGGCGCGGCGACCCCATCTTGTAGTCAACCGCATTTTGTGGGCTTGCAAAAAAATCAATACAGGGCAGTTGAAACCGTGAGGTTTGCCCTTATTACAGGTTCACAACCAGCTGATGACGAATTTTTAGTGGAGACGTTTAGATGGGTAAAATTATTGGTATCGACCTTGGGACAACCAACTCTTGTGTAGCCATCATGGATGGGGCTCAGGCGCGCGTGCTTGAGAACGCTGAGGGCGATCGCACCACGCCTTCCGTAATTGCGTACACACAGGATGGCGAGACTCTGGTAGGTCAGCCGGCTAAACGTCAGGCAGTGACGAACCCGCAAAACACGCTGTTTGCGATCAAGCGCCTGATTGGCCGTCGCTTCCAGGACGAAGAAGTCCAGCGTGACGTATCTATCATGCCTTACAAAATCATGGCAGCCGACAACGGCGACGCCTGGATTGATGTGAAAGGCAACAAAATGGCACCGCCGCAGATCTCTGCTGAAGTGCTGAAAAAAATGAAGAAAACGGCGGAAGATTACCTGGGTGAACCGGTAACTGAAGCGGTTATCACCGTTCCGGCTTACTTTAACGATGCGCAGCGTCAGGCGACCAAAGACGCTGGCCGTATCGCGGGCCTGGAAGTAAAACGTATTATCAACGAACCGACAGCGGCTGCGCTGGCTTACGGTCTGGATAAAGAGACCGGCAACCGTACTATCGCGGTATACGACCTGGGCGGCGGTACCTTCGATATCTCCATCATCGAAATCGACGATGTTGACGGCGAAAAAACCTTCGAAGTACTGGCGACCAACGGTGACACCCACCTCGGTGGTGAAGACTTCGACAGCCGTCTGATCAACTACCTGGTGGAAGAGTTCAAGAAAGATCAGGGTATCGATCTGCGCAACGATCCGCTGGCAATGCAGCGCCTGAAAGAAGCGGCAGAGAAGGCGAAAATCGAGCTCTCTTCTGCACAGCAGACCGACGTGAACCTGCCGTACATCACCGCAGACGCGACCGGTCCGAAACACATGAACATCAAAGTGACTCGCGCGAAACTGGAAAGCCTGGTCGAAGACCTGGTAAGCCGTTCTATCGAGCCGCTGAAAGTTGCGCTGCAGGATGCGGGCCTCTCCGTTTCTGACATCAACGACGTGATTCTGGTCGGTGGCCAGACCCGTATGCCGATGGTGCAGAAAAAAGTGGCTGAGTTCTTCGGCAAAGATCCGCGTAAAGATGTGAACCCGGATGAAGCAGTTGCTATCGGTGCTGCGGTTCAGGGCGGCGTTCTGACCGGTGAAGTTAAAGACGTTCTGCTGCTGGACGTTACCCCGCTGTCGCTGGGTATCGAAACCATGGGCGGCGTGATGACTCCGCTGATCAACAAAAACACCACTATCCCGACCAAGCACAGCCAGGTGTTCTCTACTGCGGAAGACAACCAGTCTGCGGTAACCATCCACGTGCTGCAGGGTGAACGTAAACGCGCCTCCGATAACAAATCGCTGGGCCAGTTCAACCTCGACGGTATCAACCCGGCACCGCGCGGCATGCCGCAGATCGAAGTCACCTTCGATATCGACGCCGATGGTATTCTGCACGTCTCTGCGAAAGACAAGAATACCAACCGTGAGCAGAAGATCACCATCAAGGCTTCTTCTGGTCTGAACGAGGATGAAATCCAGAAAATGGTGCGTGACGCGGAAGCGAACGCCGAGTCTGACCGTAAGTTCGAAGAGCTGGTACAGACCCGTAACCAGGGCGATCATCTGCTGCACAGCACCCGTAAGCAGGTTGAAGAAGCAGGCGACCAACTGCCAGCTGAAGACAAAACTGCAATCGAGTCCGCGCTGAGCGAGCTGGAAACCGCGCTGAAAGGCGAAGACAAAGCGGCCATCGACGCGAAAATGCAGGCGCTGGCACAGGTTTCCCAGAAATTGATGGAAATCGCCCAGCAGCAGCACGCACAGCAGCAGGCGGGCGGCGCTGATGCTTCTGCGAACAACGCCAACGCGGCGAAAGATGACGACGTGGTTGACGCCGAGTTCGAAGAAGTTAAAGACAAAAAGTAATCGCCCTTATGCAGGGTAGATAACCAGCACGGGCGTCGGAGTTTTCTCCACGCCCGTGCTCGTATGTTAAGGGGCAGATAAACCGATGGCGAAGCAAGATTATTACGAGATTCTCGGCGTGTCGAAAACGGCCGAAGAGTCTGAGATCAAAAAGGCGTACCGACGCCTGGCCATGAAATTTCACCCGGACCGCAACCAGGGCGATAAAGAGGCCGAAAGTAAATTCAAAGAGATCAACGAAGCCTATAAGGTCCTGACCGATCCCCAGAAACGCGCGGCGTACGATCAGTACGGTCATGCGGCCTTTGAGCAGGGCGGCGGCGGCGGTGGATACGGCGGCGGCGGCTTTGGCGGCGGTGCCGACTTCAGCGACATCTTTGGCGATGTCTTTGGCGACATCTTCGGCGGCGGTCGTGGCCGTCAGCGCGCGGCGCGTGGTTCCGATCTGCGTTACACCATGGAGCTGACGCTGGAAGAAGCGGTACGCGGCGTCACGAAAGAGATCCGTATCCCGACGCTGGAAGAGTGCGACATCTGCCACGGCAGCGGCGCAAAAGCGGGTACCCAGCCGCAGACCTGTCCGACCTGTCATGGCTCCGGCCAGGTGCAGATGCGCCAGGGCTTCTTTGCCGTACAGCAGACCTGTCCGCACTGTCAGGGCCGCGGTACGCTGATTAAAGATCCGTGCAACAAATGTCACGGCCACGGTCGCGTTGAGAAATCCAAAACCCTCTCCGTGAAGATCCCGGCAGGGGTGGATACCGGCGATCGTATTCGTCTGAGCGGCGAAGGCGAAGCGGGCGAGCACGGCGCGCCGGCAGGCGATCTCTACGTTCAGGTGCAGGTGAAACAGCACCCGATCTTCGAGCGTGAAGGCAATAACCTCTACTGCGAAGTGCCGATCAACTTTGCCATGGCGGCGCTGGGCGGCGAAATCGAAGTGCCGACGCTGGATGGTCGCGTGAAGCTGAAAGTGCCGAGCGAAACCCAGACCGGCAAGCTGTTCCGCATGCGCGGTAAAGGCGTGAAATCCGTGCGCGGTGGCGCGCAGGGCGATCTGCTGTGCCGCGTGGTCGTAGAGACGCCGGTCGGCCTGAACGAGAAGCAGAAACAGCTGCTGCAGGATCTGCAGGATAGTTTTGGTGGCCCGACCGGGGAAAATAACAGCCCGCGCTCCAAAAGCTTCTTCGACGGCGTGAAAAAATTCTTCGACGATCTGACGCGCTAAGCGTTTCGCATCACCTCTCTTTATCAACCCGGCGCTGCCGGGTTTTTTTTTGCCCGCTCGCATACCTCGGGAAAACAGAGTTGATAAGCAATAATAATCTGTTTTTAACGAAGAGTGACGAGGAGTAAGATAGCCGCCACGACGTTACAGGGAGTGGGAGAATCCGATGAAGTTTTTGCACCGTTTTTTAAATAGCGATGCCTCAGGTGGCATCGTGCTGATTTGTGCCGCCGCGCTGGCCATGCTCTGCGCGAACCTCGGCGCGACGCAGGAGATTTACAGCTCGTTTTTACAGACCCCAGTCCAGCTGAAAGTCGGCTCGCTTGAGATCAATAAAGACATGCTGTTGTGGATTAACGATGCGCTGATGGCGATCTTTTTCCTGATGGTCGGTCTGGAAGTGAAGTATGAACTGGTAGAGGGGACGCTCGCCAGCCGTCAGCAGGCGGTATTCCCGGTGATTGCCGCGCTGGGTGGAATGGTTGCACCCGCGCTGATCTTCCTGCTGTTTAATGGTCATAACCCGCTGGCAAGCCACGGTTGGGCCATTCCTACCGCGACCGATATTGCCTTTGCCCTTGGCGTGCTGGCGCTGTTAGGTAATCGCGTCCCGCCGGTACTGAAGGTGTTTCTGATGGCGCTGGCGATCATTGACGATCTCGGCGCGATTGTGATTATCGCACTCTTCTACACCAGCGATCTCTCGACTCTGGCGCTGGGCGTTGCCGCCACCGCTATCGCCGTGCTGGCAATCATGAATGCACTCAATGTGCGCCGCATCGGTCTCTATATGTTAGTGGGCGTCGTGCTGTGGACGGCGGTGCTGAAATCCGGGGTACATGCCACGCTTGCGGGCGTTATCGTCGGTTTCTTTGTGCCGTTGAAAAAAGAGAATGGCGTATCGCCGTTACATCAGCTGAGTGATGCGATTAGCCCGTGGGTCGCCTGGCTTATTCTGCCGCTGTTTGCTTTTGCCAATGCCGGGGTTCCTCTTACCGGTATGTCGCTCTCCGGCCTGACGGATGTACTGCCGCTGGGGATTATTGCTGGCCTGGTGATCGGTAAACCGCTCGGTATTTCGCTCTTCTGCTGGCTGGCGCTGCGTTTGAAACTGGCGAAGCTGCCGCATGGCGCGGTGTTCAAACAGATTATGGCGGTCGGTGTGCTGTGCGGTATCGGCTTTACCATGTCGATCTTTATCTCGTCACTCGCCTTTGGTGATGCGCATGCCGATATGATCGCCTGGAGCAAACTGGGCATTCTCACCGGCTCGGTTATCTCGGCCGTGGCGGGTTACTGCCTGCTGCGTACGCGCCTTATCCGCACGGCGTAGTCACCAAAAGGTAAAGCGCCATGTCATATATCAATTACAACCATCTGTACTACTTCTGGCATGTCTACCGGGAAGGCTCCGTCGTTGGCGCGGCGGAGGCGCTTTATTTAACGCCGCAGACGATCACCGGGCAGATCAAAGCGCTGGAGGAGCGGCTACAGGGCAAGCTCTTTAAACGTAAAGGGCGCGGGCTGGAAGCTACCGAACTGGGTCAGCTGGTGTTTCGCTATGCGGATAAGATGTTCGCCTTAAGCCAGGAGATGCTCGATATCATCAACTACCGCAAAGAGGCGAACCTGCTGTTTGATGTCGGCGTGGCGGATGCGCTCTCAAAGCGGCTGGTGAGCGGTATCCTTGATGCCGCCGTGCAGGAGGGCGAGCCGATTCACCTGCGCTGTTTTGAATCGACGCACGAGCTGCTGCTGGAGCAGTTAAGCCAGCATAAGCTCGATATGATTATCTCGGACTGCCCCATCGACTCTGCGCAGCAGGAGGGGCTCTTCTCGGTGAAGATTGGCGAATGCAGCGTCAGCTTCTGGAGCAGCGGCCCGGTGCCCGATCTGCCGTTTCCCGCCTGCCTTGAAACGCGTCGGTTATTAATTCCCGGTCGCCGCTCAATGCTCGGCCGCAAGTTAATGAACTGGTTTCATGTGCAGAACCTGCAGGTGGAGATCCTCGGCGAGTTTGATGATGCTGCGCTGATGAAGGCCTTTGGCGCGAAACATGACGCCATTTTTGTTGCGCCGACCTCGTATGGCGACGACTTCTATGCCGATGCGCGCATGGTGGAGATCGGCCGGCTCGACAACGTGCAGGAGGAGTATCACGCGATTTTTGCTGAACGGATGATCCAGCATCCGGCGGTGCAGCGCATCTGCAATCGCGACTACTCGGCGCTTTTCGCGCTCCGCCAGAAATGAAAAAACCCGCCGAAGCGGGTTTTTTTTACAAAGCGATCAGCGAAGCGATTAAGCCAGGCTGTTGATACGCGCGGTCAGGTTAGCCTTATGACGCGCTGCTTTGTTTTTGTGGATCAGACCTTTAGCGGCCTGACGATCCACGATCGGTTGCATTTCGTTAAATGCATTCTGCGCAGCGGCTTTGTCGCCAGCTTCAATAGCTGCGTATACTTTCTTAACGAAAGTACGCATCATTGAGCGACGGCTAGCGTTGTGCTTGCGAGCCTTTTCAGACTGAACGGCGCGCTTCTTAGCTGATTTGATATTAGCCAAGGTCCAACTCCCAAATATGATCTTTATGGACAATTCAAAGGCCGGGGAATATGCCCTTTTAGCCTTCTTTTGTCAATGGATTTGTGCAAATAAGCGCCGTTAAGCAACGACGCTCGTTACGTAGTGATGGCGCAGGATTCTAACAGCTTGCGTGTCGCGAATACAGCTTTTCCACCAGAAAAAATCGTGCATAACGGCAGATTCTCACCACAGCCAGCGGCAGCCTGATGAAAAGCCTCTCCTTTCTGACGCGATAAGGCAATCGCCGGTTAACGTTGCCCGCTGTACAAGGTATAATCCGACGATTTTCACTGTTTTGAGCCAGACATGAAGCTGATACGCGGCATACATAACCTCAGTCATGCACCGCACGGGTGTGTGCTGACTATTGGTAATTTCGACGGCGTACATCGCGGTCATCAGGCGTTGCTACAGGGGCTGGGCGCAGAAGGGCGCGCGCGCGGCCTGCCGGTGGTGGTGATGATTTTTGAACCGCAGCCGCTGGAGCTGTTCGCCGGGGAAAAATCCCCCGCGCGGCTGACGCGTCTGCGCGAGAAGCTTCGCTGGCTGGCCGAGTGCGGCGTGGAGTATGTTCTCTGCCTGCGCTTCGACAGGCGTTTTGCGGCGCTGACCGCACAAACCTTTGTCAGCGACCTGCTGGTCGACCGCCTCGGTGTGAAATTTCTCGCAGTCGGTGACGATTTCCGTTTTGGCGCTGGTCGCCAGGGGGATTTCTTGTTATTACAGAAGGCCGGCGAGAAATATGGCTTTGACGTCACCAGTACGCAAACCTTCTGCGAAGGCGGCGTGCGGGTGAGCAGCACCGCGATTCGCCAGGCGCTGGCGAACGACGACCTGGCGCTTGCCGAGAATCTGCTTGGCCGCCCGTTCAGCATCTCCGGGCGCGTTGTCCACGGCGATGCGCTGGGGCGTACCATCGGTTTTCCGACGGCGAATGTGCCGCTGCGCCGCCAGGTCTCCCCGGTAAAAGGGGTCTACGCGGTTGAAGTGGCGGGCCTCGGCGACACGCTGTTGCCGGGCGTTGCCAATATTGGTACCCGTCCGACGGTGGCAGGTATTCGCCAGCAGCTGGAAGTGCACCTGCTGGATGTTGCAATGGACCTTTATGGTCGCCATATAGACGTAGTACTGCGTAAAAAAATACGTAACGAACAGCGCTTTGCTTCCCTCGATGAACTGAAGGCGCAAATCGCCCGAGATGAGGTAGCGGCCCGTGAGTTTTTTGGGCTATCTAAACCGGCTTCTTAAGGCCTGGTGGTATTAATCAAACCGAAATACGGAACCGAGAATCTAATGAGTGACTATAAATCTACCCTGAATTTGCCGGAAACAGGGTTCCCAATGCGTGGCGATCTCGCCAAACGCGAACCGGGAATGCTGGCGCGTTGGACTGATGATGACCTCTACGGCATCATCCGTGCGGCGAAAAAAGGCAAAAAAACCTTCATTCTGCATGATGGCCCTCCATATGCGAATGGCAGCATTCATATTGGTCACTCGGTTAACAAGATTCTGAAAGACATTATTGTGAAGTCCAAAGGGCTCGCAGGTTATGACTCGCCTTACGTTCCGGGTTGGGATTGCCACGGTCTGCCGATCGAACTGAAAGTCGAGCAGGAGTACGGCAAACCGGGCGAGAAGTTTACCGCCGCCGAGTTCCGCGCCAAGTGCCGTGAATATGCCGCCACGCAGGTAGACGGGCAGCGCAAAGACTTTATCCGTCTGGGCGTGCTCGGCGACTGGTCGCACCCTTACCTGACCATGGACTTCAAAACCGAAGCCAATATCATCCGCGCGCTGGGCAAAATCATCGGTAACGGCCACCTGCTGAAAGGGGCTAAACCGGTGCACTGGTGCGTCGACTGCCGTTCTGCGCTGGCGGAAGCGGAAGTTGAGTATTACGACAAAACCTCACCTTCTATCGACGTCGCCTTCCAGGCCGTCGATCAGCAGTCGGTGAAAGCGAAATTCGGCGTTGATTCTGTTAACGGCCCGGTTTCGCTGGTTATCTGGACCACCACGCCGTGGACCCTTCCTGCTAACCGCGCTATCTCCCTCTCTCCGGAGTTTGAGTACGCGCTGGTGCAGGTTGACGGTCAGGCGGTGATCCTGGCAAAAGATCTGGTTGAGAGCGTGATGAAACGCACCGGCATCAGCGATTATCGCGTGCTGGCTACGGTCAACGGCGCTGAGCTTGAGCTGATGCGCTTCAAACACCCGTTCCTCGATTTCGACGTGCCGGCGATCCTTGGCGATCACGTGACGCTGGAAGCGGGTACCGGCGCGGTGCATACCGCCGGTGGTCACGGCCCGGACGACTACACCATCAGCCAGAAGTACGGTCTGGAAATTGCCAACCCGGTTGGCCCGGACGGTCGCTATCTGCCGGGCACCTACCCGACGCTGGACGGCATTAACGTCTTCAAAGCAAATGACATCATCGTGGCGCTGCTGACCGAGAAAGGCGCGCTGCTGCACGTCGAGAAGATGCAGCACAGCTATCCGTGCTGCTGGCGTCACAAGTCGCCGATCATCTTCCGCGCTACGCCGCAGTGGTTCGTCAGCATGGATCAAAAAGGGCTGCGCACGCAGTCGCTGCAGGAGATCAAAGGCGTGCAGTGGATCCCGGACTGGGGCCAGGCGCGTATCGAATCGATGGTCGCTAACCGTCCTGACTGGTGTATCTCCCGTCAGCGTACCTGGGGTGTGCCGATGTCGCTGTTCGTTCATAAAGATAGCGAAGAGCTGCACCCGCGTACGCTGGAGCTGATGGAAGAGGTAGCAAAACGCGTTGAAGTTGACGGCATTCAGGCCTGGTGGGATCTCGACCCGCGCGACATCCTCGGCGATGACGCCGACAGCTATGTCAAAGTGCCGGATACGCTGGATGTCTGGTTTGACTCCGGTTCAACCCATGCTTCCGTCGTCGACGTTCGCCCGGAGTTTGCAGGCAACGCAGCAGACATGTATCTGGAAGGTTCGGATCAGCATCGCGGCTGGTTTATGTCCTCCCTGATGATCTCGACAGCGATGAAGGGCAAAGCGCCTTATCGTCAGGTGCTGACCCACGGTTTCACCGTTGATGGCCAGGGCCGCAAGATGTCGAAATCGATCGGCAACACCGTTTCGCCGCAGGATGTGATGAACAAACTCGGCGCGGATATTCTGCGTCTGTGGGTGGCATCAACGGATTACACCGGTGAAATCGCCGTTTCTGACGAGATCCTCAAGCGTGCAGCCGATAGCTATCGTCGTATCCGTAACACCGCGCGCTTCCTGCTGGCGAACCTTAACGGTTTCGATCCGGCGAAAGATATGGTGAAACCGGAAGATATGGTGGTGCTGGATCGCTGGGCTGTCGGCTGCGCGAAAGCGGCGCAGGAAGATATCCTGAAAGCTTACGAATCCTACGACTTCCATGAAGTGGTGCAGCGCCTGATGCGCTTCTGCTCCGTGGAGATGGGCTCCTTCTATCTAGACATCATTAAAGACCGCCAGTACACCGCGAAAGCGGATAGCCGTGCGCGTCTCAGCTGCCAGAGTGCCCTCTATCACATCTGTGAAGCGCTGGTGCGCTGGATGGCACCGATCATGTCCTTCACTGCGGATGAGATCTGGGGCTACCTGCCGGGCGATCGCGAGAAGTATGTCTTCACCGGCGAGTGGTACGAAGGCCTGTTTGGCCTCGCGGACAGCGAAGCGATGAACGACGCCTACTGGGCCGAGCTGCTGAAAGTGCGTGGCGAAGTCAACAAGGTGATCGAGCAGGCGCGTGCCGATAAGAAAGTGGGCGGCTCCCTTGAAGCGACGGTGACGCTGTTCGCGCAGCCGGAGCTGGCGGCGAAACTGACGGCGCTGGGCGATGAATTGCGATTTGTCCTGTTGACCTCCGGCGCGCAGGTTGAGGATTATGCCAGCGCGTCTGCGGATGCACAGCAGAGCGAACTGCTCAAAGGGCTGAAAGTAGCGCTGAGTAAAGCCGATGGTGAGAAGTGCCCGCGTTGCTGGCATTACACCCATGATGTCGGTCAGGTGGCGGAACACGCAGAAATTTGCGGACGCTGTGTTAGCAACGTCGCCGGTGACGGCGAAAAACGTAAGTTTGCCTGATGAGTAAACCGATCTTTTCAACAGGGCTGCGCTGGCTATGGCTGGTCGTGGCGGTGCTGATTATCGATCTGGGCAGTAAATACCTGATCCTCCAGAACTTCGCTCTGGGGGAGACGGTTTCTCTGTTCCCGTCGCTAAACCTGCACTATGCGCGTAACTATGGGGCGGCGTTCAGCTTCCTCGCCGACAGTGGCGGCTGGCAACGCTGGTTCTTCGCGGGTATCGCTATCGGTATCTGCGTGGTGCTGGCGGTGCTGATGTACCGCGCTAAAGCGTCGCAAAAGCTGAATAACATCGCCTATGCGCTGATTATTGGCGGCGCGCTCGGTAACTTGTTCGACCGTCTGTGGCATGGCTTTGTCGTCGATATGATCGATTTTTATGTGGGCGACTGGCATTTTGCTACCTTTAACCTTGCCGATACCGCAATCTGTATCGGCGCGGCGCTGATCGTGCTGGAAGGGTTTTTACCCTCCGCCGCAGTGAAAAAACAGGCGTAAGCCATAAAGCGTTGTAGGCCCGGTTATTAAGCCGGATAAGCGTAGCGCCATCCGGCATGCAATATAGCCCGGGTCCTACATTCGCTATCACATAAGAGCAACCTGCATGTCTAAATCCGTACAGAGCGACAGCGCAGTGCTGGTGCACTTCACGCTCAAGCTCGAAGATGGTTCACTTGCCGAATCCACTCGCAACAACGGTAAGCCGGCGCTGTTTCGCCTTGGCGACGGTTCCCTTTCCGAAGGGCTGGAGCAACATCTGCTTGGCCTGAAGGCCGGGGAGAAAAAGGTCTTTTCCCTTGAGCCAGATGCCGCCTTCGGCACACCGAGCCCGGATCTGATCCAGTACTTCTCGCGCCGTGAATTTATGGACGCCGGCGAGCCTGAAATCGGCGCGATTATGCTCTTTACCGCAATGGATGGCAGCGAAATGCCGGGCGTGATCCGCGAAATCAACGGCGACTCGATTACCGTCGATTTCAACCATCCGCTGGCGGGCAGAACCGTCCACTTTGATATCGATGTGCTGGAAGTCGATCCGGCACTGGAGGAGACAGATGCAGATCCTGTTGGCTAACCCGCGCGGTTTTTGCGCTGGCGTTGACCGCGCTATCAGCATTGTTGAAAACGCGCTGGCCATCTACGGCGCGCCGATTTATGTGCGTCACGAAGTGGTGCACAACCGCTACGTGGTCGACAGCCTGCGCGAGCGCGGTGCCATCTTTATTGAGCAGATAAGCGAAGTGCCGGACGGCGCGATCCTGATCTTCTCGGCGCACGGCGTTTCACAAGCGGTGCGCAACGAAGCGAAAAGCCGTGATTTAACGGTCTTCGACGCCACCTGTCCGCTGGTCACGAAAGTGCATATGGAAGTGGCACGCGCCAGCCGTCGTGGCGAAGAGGCGATCCTGATTGGACACGCCGGTCACCCGGAAGTGGAAGGCACCATGGGTCAGTACAGCAACCCGAAAGGGGGCATGTACCTGGTTGAGTCGCCGGATGATGTGGCGACGCTTGAGATCAAAGATCCGGGCAAACTCTCCTTCATGACCCAGACCACGCTCTCCGTCGACGATACCTCTGATGTCATTGACGCCCTGCGCGTGCGTTTCCCGCAGATCGTCGGGCCGCGTAAAGATGATATCTGCTACGCCACCACCAACCGTCAGGAAGCGGTGCGCGCACTGGCTGAACAGGCGGAGGTGGTGCTGGTAGTCGGGTCGAAAAACTCCTCCAACTCCAACCGGCTCGCCGAGCTGGCGCAGCGGATGGGCAAAGCGGCCTATCTGATTGATGATGCCTCTGATATCCAGGAGCGCTGGGTTCAGGGCATTGCCTGTGTCGGTGTTACCGCTGGCGCGTCCGCGCCGGATATTCTGGTGCAGAACGTGATTACCCGCCTGCAGGAGCTGGGCGGCGGCGACGCCATCCCGCTTGAAGGACGCGAAGAGAATATCGTCTTCGAAGTGCCAAAAGAGCTGCGGGTCGAGGTTCGCGAAGTCGAGTAACCTTTTTCCCGAGGGTTATGCGAAGATGCCAGACTGAGTCTGGCATTTTTTTTGACCATTTTTCGTGGAGGGGCTATGGGTCTGCCAATCATTCTCGACACCGATCCCGGTATTGACGACGCCGTGGCGATTGCCGCCGCGCTGTTCGCACCTGAGTGCGATCTGAAACTGATCACAACCGTTGCCGGTAATGTTTCGCTGGAGAAAACCACCCGCAACGCGCTGCAATTGCTTCACTTCTGGAACGCAGATGTCCCGTTGGCACAGGGAGCCGCTACGCCTTTGCTGCGCCCGCTCTACAGCGCGGCAAATGTGCATGGCGAATCGGGGCTGGATGGCTACGACTTTATTGAACATGCACGCCAGCCGCTGGCGATCCCGGCTTTTCAGGCGATCCGCGACATGCTGCTGGCCTCGCCTGAACCCATTACGCTAGTGACCATCGGCCCGCTGACCAATATCGCGCTGCTGCTTACCCACTACCCGGAGTGCCAGTTCAACATCCGTCGGCTGGTGATGATGGGCGGCTCTGCCGGGCGCGGTAACTTTACGCCGAGCGCCGAATTTAATATCGCCGTCGATCCCGACGCCGCGGCGCGCGTTTTTGCCAGCGGGCTGGATATCGTCATGTGCGGCCTGGATGTCACCAACCACGCGACCCTTTCGCCCGCGTTTCTGGCCACGCTTCCCACCCTTAACCGCACCGGCAAAATGTTGCATGCGCTTTTCAGCCACTACCGCAGCGGCAGCATGGCGACCGGGCAGCGCATGCACGATCTCTGCGCTATCGCTTACCTGGTTCGCCCGGATCTCTTTACCCTCAAACCCTGCTTTGTGGCGGTTGAGACGCAGGGGCAGTTCACTACGGGCGCGACGGTGGTGGATATCGACGGCAAGCTGGGGATGCCCGCTAATGCGCAGGTAGCGCTGGATATGGATGTTGAGGGTTTTCGTACATGGTTCGCCGGGGTGCTGGCGCTGGCACCTTAATAACGAAGCCAGGCTCTTGTCATGCCTTTTACTGATATTTGCTGGTGTATATCATTAATTTCTAATTATCGACGTTTTCGGCTGGTGGCTCAGCGATGGGCTGGTTAATCTGGAAACGATTTTTACGCATTTAATTAACAAAAGAGCACAACTATGCATGATGCAGCAATCCGCGTAGCCATCGCGGGCGCTGGCGGTCGTATGGGCCGACAGCTGATTCAGGCGGCGCTGGCTATGGAGGGCGTGTCCCTTGGTGCAGCGCTGGAGCGGGAAGGTTCATCTCTGCTGGGAAGCGATGCGGGCGAACTCGCAGGCGCAGGTAAAAGCGGTGTCACGGTGCAGAGCAGCCTTGAGGCAGTGAAAGATGATTTCGATGTCTTTATCGATTTCACCCGCCCGGAAGGGACGCTGCACCATCTTGCGTTTTGCCGTCAGCACCATAAAGCCATGGTGATCGGCACCACCGGTTTTGATGACGCGGGCAAGCAGGCCATCAGCGATGCGGCGCAGGAGATTGCCATCGTCTTTGCCGCCAACTTTAGCGTTGGCGTAAACGTCATGCTGAAGCTACTGGAGAAAGCGGCGAAGGTGATGGGCGACTATACCGACATTGAAATTATCGAAGCGCACCACCGCTATAAAGTGGATGCACCGTCAGGCACGGCGCTGGCGATGGGTGAAGCGATCGCCAGCTCACTGAATAAAGAGTTAAAAGAGTGCGCGGTTTATTCGCGTGAAGGCCATACCGGTGAGCGTGTTCCTGGCACCATTGGCTTTGCTACGGTTCGCGCCGGGGATATCGTCGGCGAACATACGGCGATGTTCGCCGATATTGGCGAACGTGTCGAGATTACGCATAAAGCGTCAAGCCGCATGACCTTCGCTAATGGCGCGGTGCGTTCCGCTTCATGGCTAAAAGACAAAGAAAGCGGTCTTTTTGATATGCGTGATGTCCTCGATCTCAACAATCTGTAAGCGTTTTTACCCTTCGTGATGTGGTTGTTGCAGTCATAATGGATTGATTGCAAAGGGCAATAATTTATTGCCCTTTTATTTTGTCATCTATAAATGATTTTTGCTTTCAAGCCGCTAAATTACACACTTTATGAGTGATTTTTTGTTTCTAAAATGTAAATTTTGACCATTTGGTCTGGTTTTTCACTCCGGCGACCACTCAGATACAATTTTCTTCCCACGCAAGCGTTTTCCCGACTCCGCTTATCTTCTTTTTTTATCTCTTAAACCCTGTAAAAGCAGGCAGTGGCGTAAAAGAGAAAGAAAAATAGGCCTCATAAGTTGACTTTTATCCCGCATCTCTCCAGAATGCCGCCGTTTGCCAAAAATCCACGGCCAGCAAATTTGCATTGATTCATCATCCTGATATGAATTAATATGCAAATAAAGTGAGTGAATATTCTCTGGAGGGTGTTTTGATTAAGTCAGCGCTATTGGTTCTGGAAGACGGAACCCAGTTTTACGGTCGGGCCATAGGGGCAACGGGCACGGCGGTTGGGGAAGTCGTTTTCAATACTTCAATGACCGGTTATCAAGAAATCCTCACTGATCCTTCCTATTCCCGCCAAATCGTCACTCTTACTTATCCTCATATTGGCAATGTCGGCACCAACGCGGCTGACGAAGAGTCCTCTCAGGTGCATGCGCAGGGTCTGGTGATTCGCGACCTGCCGCTGATTGCCAGCAACTACCGCAGCACTGAAGATCTCTCTTCCTACCTGAAACGCCATAACATCGTGGCGATTGCCGATATCGATACCCGTAAGCTGACCCGCCTGCTGCGCGAAAAAGGCGCACAGAACGGCTGCATTATCGCGGGCGAAAACCTCGACGAGACCGTGGCGCTGGAGAAAGCGAAAGCCTTCCCGGGGCTGAACGGGATGGATCTGGCGAAAGAGGTAACGACTCAGGAGAGCTATAGCTGGACGCAGGGCAGCTGGACGCTGGCGGACGAGCTGCCGGAAGCGAAACAAGAGAGCGAACTGCCTTACCACGTTGTGGCCTATGATTACGGCGCGAAACGCAACATTCTGCGCATGCTGGTGGATCGCGGCTGCCGCCTGACGGTAGTCCCGGCGCAAACCCCGGCCGCAGAAGTACTGAAAATGAATCCGGACGGCATCTTCCTCTCTAACGGCCCCGGCGACCCGGCACCGTGCGATTACGCCATCGACGCGATTAAAGCGTTCCTGGAAACCGACATTCCGGTGTTCGGCATCTGCCTCGGACACCAGCTGCTGGCGCTGGCGAGCGGTGCGAAAACCGTGAAGATGAAGTTTGGTCACCACGGCGGCAACCACCCGGTAAAAGATATCGACAACAATACGGTGATGATCACCGCGCAGAACCACGGCTTTGCCGTCGACGAGGCTTCTATGCCTGCTAACCTGCGCGTTACGCACAAATCGCTGTTCGACGGCACGCTGCAGGGCATTCACCGCACCGATAAGCCGGCCTTCAGCTTCCAGGGCCACCCGGAAGCCAGCCCAGGCCCGCACGACGCCGCGCCGCTGTTTGACCACTTTATTGAATTGATTGAGCAGTATCGTCATACCGCCAAATAATCAGGAGAAAAAGAGCCATGCCAAAACGTACAGACCTAAAAAGCATCCTGATCCTTGGCGCTGGCCCGATTGTTATCGGCCAGGCGTGTGAATTCGACTACTCCGGCGCGCAGGCATGTAAAGCGCTGCGCGAAGAGGGTTACCGCGTAATCCTGGTGAACTCCAACCCGGCAACCATCATGACCGACCCGGAAATGGCGGACGCCACCTATATCGAGCCAATCCACTGGGAAGTGGTGCGCAAAATCATCGAGAAAGAGCGCCCGGACGCGGTGCTGCCGACAATGGGCGGCCAGACCGCGCTCAACTGCGCGCTGGAGCTTGAGCGTCAGGGCGTGCTGGAAGAGTTCGGCGTGACGATGATTGGCGCTACCGCAGATGCGATTGATAAAGCGGAAGATCGCCGCCGTTTCGATATTGCGATGAAGAAAATCGGCCTCGATACTGCGCGTTCCGGCATTGCGCACACCATGGACGAAGCGCTGGCCGTGGCGGCTGACGTCGGCTACCCGTGCATTATCCGCCCCTCCTTTACCATGGGCGGCACCGGCGGCGGCATCGCCTATAACCGCGAAGAGTTTGAAGAGATTTGCGCCCGCGGCCTCGACCTCTCTCCGACCAAAGAGCTGCTGATTGATGAGTCGCTGATTGGCTGGAAAGAGTATGAGATGGAGGTGGTGCGCGATAAGAATGACAACTGCATCATCGTCTGCTCGATTGAAAACTTCGACGCCATGGGCATCCATACCGGTGACTCCATCACCGTGGCCCCGGCGCAGACCCTGACCGACAAAGAGTACCAAATCATGCGTAACGCCTCGATGGCGGTACTGCGTGAAATCGGTGTGGAGACCGGCGGCTCCAACGTGCAGTTCGCGGTCAACCCGAAAAACGGTCGTCTGATTGTTATCGAGATGAACCCGCGCGTGTCACGCTCTTCAGCGCTGGCTTCAAAAGCGACCGGCTTCCCGATTGCAAAAGTGGCGGCGAAACTGGCGGTAGGTTACACGCTGGATGAGCTGATGAACGATATTACCGGCGGGCGTACCCCGGCGTCGTTCGAACCCTCTATCGACTATGTCGTGACCAAGATTCCGCGCTTCAACTTCGAAAAATTTGTCGGTGCTAACGACCGCCTGACCACGCAGATGAAATCCGTTGGTGAAGTGATGGCGATTGGCCGCACCCAGCAGGAGTCGCTGCAAAAAGCGCTGCGCGGCCTCGAAGTGGGCGCCACCGGCTTCGACCCGAAAGTAAGCCTTGAGGATCCGGAAGCGCTGACCAAAATCCGCCGCGAACTGAAAGACGCGGGCGCGGATCGTATCTGGTACATCGCTGACGCTTTCCGCGCTGGCCTTTCGGTTGATGGCGTCTTCAACCTGACCAATATCGACCGCTGGTTCCTGGTGCAGATTGAGGAGCTGGTGCGTCTGGAAGAGCAGGTCGCCGCGCAGGGCATTAACGGCCTGAACGCCGACTTCCTGCGCCAGCTGAAACGCAAAGGCTTTGCCGATGCTCGCCTGGCAACGCTGGTTGGCGTGCGCGAAGCGGAGATCCGCAAGCTGCGCGACCAGTACAACCTGCACCCGGTCTACAAACGCGTTGATACCTGCGCCGCGGAGTTCGCTACCGACACCGCCTATATGTACTCCACTTATGAAGAGGAGTGCGAAGCGAACCCGAACCAGGATCGCGAAAAAATCATGGTGCTCGGCGGTGGTCCAAACCGTATCGGCCAGGGTATTGAGTTTGACTACTGCTGCGTCCACGCCTCGCTGGCGCTGCGCGAAGATGGTTACGAGACCATTATGGTCAACTGTAACCCGGAGACCGTCTCCACCGATTACGATACCTCCGACCGCCTCTACTTCGAGCCGGTAACGCTGGAAGATGTGCTGGAAATCGTGCGTATCGAGAAGCCGAAGGGCGTGATCGTCCAGTACGGCGGGCAGACGCCGCTGAAACTGGCGCGCGAACTGGAAGCAGCGGGCGTACCGATTATCGGCACCAGCCCGGACGCAATCGACCGCGCGGAAGACCGCGAGCGTTTCCAGCAGGCGGTAGAGCGCCTGAAGCTGCTGCAACCGGCTAACGCCACGGTCACGGCGCTGGAGCAGGCGGTTGAGAAAGCCAAAGAGATCACCTATCCGCTGGTGGTGCGTCCCTCCTATGTGCTGGGCGGCCGCGCAATGGAGATTGTCTACGACGAAGTCGACCTGCGTCGCTACTTTATGACCGCAGTCAGCGTCTCGAACGATGCGCCGGTGCTGCTGGATAAGTTCCTCGATGACGCAGTAGAAGTGGACGTCGACGCGATTTGCGACGGCGAAAGCGTGCTGATTGGCGGCATCATGGAGCATATCGAGCAGGCAGGTGTTCACTCCGGTGACTCCGCCTGTTCACTGCCAGCTTATACGCTGAGCCAGGAGATTCAGGATGTGATGCGCCAGCAGGTGCAGAAACTGGCGTTTGAGTTGCAGGTGCGCGGTCTGATGAACGTGCAGTTCGCAGTGAAAGATAACGACGTCTACCTGATTGAAGTGAACCCGCGTGCGGCGCGTACCGTACCGTTTGTTTCAAAAGCGACGGGTGTTCCGCTGGCGAAAGTGGCGGCGCGCGTGATGACCGGTCAGACTCTGGCTGCGCAGGGCCACACCAGCGAAATTATCCCGCCGTACTACTCGGTGAAAGAGGTAGTGCTGCCGTTCAACAAATTCCCGGGCGTTGACCCGCTGTTAGGGCCGGAAATGCGCTCGACCGGGGAAGTGATGGGCGTCGGTCGCACCTTTGCTGAAGCGTTCGCCAAAGCGCAGCTCGGCAGCAACTCCACCATGCAGAAGCGTGGCCGTGCGCTGCTGTCGGTGCGCGAAGGGGATAAAGAGCGCGTTGTTGACCTCGCCGCCAAGCTGCTGAAGCAGGGTTTCGAGCTGGATGCTACCCACGGCACAGCGATTGTGCTCGGCGAAGCAGGCATCAACCCGCGCCTGGTGAATAAGGTGCATGAAGGGCGTCCGCACATTCAGGATCGTATTAAGAATGGCGAATATACCTACATCATTAACACCACCGCAGGCCGCCAGGCGATTGAGGATTCAAAACTGATTCGCCGCAGCGCGCTGCAGTACAAGGTGCATTACGACACCACCCTGAACGGCGGCTTCGCCACCGCAATGGCGCTGAATGCCGACGCCACCGAGAAGGTGACCTCCGTGCAGGAGATGCACGCGCAGATCAACAAGTAACAGAGCGGGCCGGTTTACCGGCCCGAATTTTTTATTCGCACTATTTGTAGGCCGGATAAGGCGTCGCCGCCATCCGGCAATAATGCCTGATGGCGCTTCGCTTATCAGGCCTACGCGATCCTACCTGCATTTACCCACCTTCAGAGTGTTCTGTATTTTCCTCATCCCTCAGCAAGTTACCCTACACTTACTCCCAAGAAGCCTAAAATTGACTGCAAAACAGGGAGAGAACCATGAAAACTAAACTTCTGCTCACATCCGTAATGACTGCCGCTGCGCTGTTTACCGTTGCCGGTTGTTCTTCAAACCAGGCTGTAGAGACGACCGATGGCAAAACCATCGTTACCGACGGCAAGCCGCAGGTAGACAAAGATACCGGTATGGTCTCCATTAAAAATGCCGAAACCGGTAAAACGCAGCAGATCAACCGTGACCAGGTTAAAGGTATGAGCGAGCTGGATAACTAATCCGCCGCGCTTAGCGTGCGGTGGCACTCGCCGCCGCACGACCCCCCTCTGAATTTCCCTACAGATTGCCACTGTTAGCCAATCGATTAACTGTCTACACTCTTTGAAAATTGTCAGTGAAACAGGTAATCGATGATCCTTATTATTTACGCCCACCCCTATCCGCAACACTCCCATGCTAATAAGCAGATGCTTGAGCAGGTCAGGACAATGGATGAGGTGGAGATCCGTTCCCTTTACGACCTCTATCCCGATTTCAATATCGACATTGCCGCCGAGCAGCAGGCGCTGGCACGTGCCGATCTCATCATCTGGCAGCACCCGATGCAGTGGTATAGCGTCACGCCTTTACTCAAACTCTGGATCGATAAAGTGCTGGCCCACGGCTGGGCATATGGTCACGGCGGCACCGCGTTGCGTGGCAAAAGCATTATGTGGGCGGTGACTACCGGCGGCGGCGAGCACCATTTTGATCTGGGTGAGCATCCTGGTTTTGAAGTGCTGGCTCAGCCTTTGCAGGCCACGGCGCTCTATTGCGGGCTAACCTGGCTGCCGCCTTTTGCCATTCACCGCACTTTTGTCTGCGATGACGAAACCCTGCAGGCGCAGGCACGGCAATATAAACAGCGTTTGCAGACATGGCTGGAGGTACAGCGTGGATAGTCACTCAATGATTCAGGCGCTGATCTACCTGGGCGCGGCGGCGCTGGTGGTGCCAATCGCCATGCGCCTCGGGCTCGGTTCAGTGCTTGGTTACCTGATTGCTGGCGGGATTATCGGCCCGTGGGGGTTACGGCTGGTCACCGATGCGGAGTCTATTCTGCATTTTGCCGAAATCGGCGTGGTATTAATGCTGTTTATTATCGGGCTCGAGCTGGATCCGCAGCGGTTATGGAAATTGCGCGCCTCGGTGTTTGGCGGCGGCGCGTTGCAGATGGGCAGCTGTGGCCTGCTGCTCGGCGGCTTCTGCCTGCTGCTCGGGCTGCCGTGGCCGGTGGCGCTGCTGATTGGCCTGACGCTGGGACTCTCATCAACCGCTATTGCCATGCAGGCGATGAATGAACGGAACCTGACCGCCTCGCAGATGGGGCGCAGCGCCTTTTCAGTGCTGCTGTTCCAGGATATCGCCGCGATTCCGCTGGTGGCGATGATCCCGCTACTGGCCGCCAGTGGCGGAGCGATGACCCTCAGCGCCTTTCTATTATCCGCGTTAAAAGTGGTGGCGGCGCTGACGCTGGTGGTGCTGATTGGGCGCTATGTCGCGCGCCCGGCACTGCGTTTTGTTGCCCGCTCCGGCCTGCGCGAAGTCTTCTGCGCCGTGGCGCTGCTGCTGGTCTTCGGTTTCGGTTTGCTGCTGGAAGAGGCCGGTTTATCGATGGCGATGGGCGCCTTCCTCGCCGGGGTGCTGCTCGCCAGCTCCGAGTATCGCCACGCGCTGGAGAGCGATATCGAGCCGTTTAAAGGGCTGCTGCTCGGGCTCTTCTTTATCGGCGTCGGCATGTCGATCGATTTCGGCACGTTGGTGAGTCATCCGCTGCGCATCCTGCTGCTGCTGGGCGGGTTCCTGGTGATCAAAACCGCGGTGCTGTGGCTGATTGCGCGTCCTTTAACGGTGCCGCGCAAACAGCGCTGGTGGTTCGCGGCGCTGCTGGGGCAGGGGAGTGAATTTGCCTTCGTGGTGTTTGGTGCCGCGCAGACGGCGCAAGTGCTGGATAGTGAATGGGCGAAAGCCTTAACCCTCACCGTGGCGCTGTCGATGGCGGCAACGCCGCTGCTGCTGCTGGTGCTTGCGCGTCTGGAAGCGGGCGGCGGCGATCGGGAGCAGGAAGCCGATGCCATTGACGAAGAGGAGGCGCGGGTAATCGTTGCCGGCTTTGGCCGCTTCGGGCAGATCTCAGGGCGTCTGCTGCTCTCCAGCGGCGTGAAGATGGTGATCCTCGATCACGATCCCGACCATATCGAGACGCTGCGTAAGTTTGGTATGAAGGTCTTCTACGGTGACGCGACCCGCGTCGATCTGCTGGAGTCTGCAGGCGCGGCGCGGGCGGAAGTCTTGATCAACGCAATTGATGATCCCGAAGCCAGCCTGCACTTAACGGAGCTGGCGAAGGAGCACTTCCCGCACCTGCGCATTATTGCCCGCGCCCGCGATGTCGATCACTACATTCGCCTGCGTCAGATGGGCGTTGAGGATCCTGAACGTGAGACCTTCGAAGCGGCGTTGAAAACCGGCCGTCAGGCCCTTGAAGGGCTGGGGCTGGGTGCCTATGAGGCGCGTGAGCGCGCCGATCGCTTCCGCCGCTTTAATCACGACATGATTGAAGAGATGGCGAATGCGGAAGATGGCGGCCAGGGGCGCGTTGCGGTGTTTAAGCGTACCAGCGCCATGCTGACGGAGATTATCGCCGAAGACCGTGCGCATCTCTCCGTTACGCAGCGCCATGGCTGGCAGGGGACGGAAGAGGGGCGGCACACTGACGATCCGGCAGATGAGCCCGCGGTGAAACCAGAGCCCTGATCGCGCGGTCTGTTAAGGCTGCTTGACGGCTAACGGCTTGATAGATCAGGCATGGAAAGCTGGCGGTGCGAAGATGTGCAGGGTCACCGCCAGCAGAACAGAAATTTTTCTTCTTCTTTACCTTGCACACCGTCGACGAAAGATTGTGCTTTCCGTATAGTGGCGACAATTTTTTGCATCCAGGAAATGAATGAATGATCAGTCTGATTGCGGCGTTAGCAGTGGATCGCGTCATCGGTATGGAGAATGCCATGCCGTGGGATCTCCCTGCCGATCTCGCCTGGTTTAAGCGCAACACCTTGAATAAACCTGTTGTGATGGGCCGCCTGACATGGGAATCCATCGGTCGCCCGCTGCCGGGGCGTAAAAACATTGTCATCAGCAGCCAGCCTGGCACCGACGATCGCGTTGAGTGGGTGAAATCCGTTGAGGATGCGCTGGCGGCGTGCGGCGATGCGCAGGAGATCATGGTGATCGGTGGCGGCCGCGTGTATGAGCAGTTCCTGCCGAAAGCGCAGCGCCTCTATCTGACGCACATTGATGCGGAAGTGGAGGGCGATACCCATTTCCCGGATTACGATCCGGACGAGTGGGACTCGGTCTTCAGTGAATTCCACGACGCGGACGCGCAGAATTCACACAGCTACTGCTTCGAAATTCTCGAGCGTCGCTAATAGCAAAATCCCCGGCATGCCGGGGATTTTCATTTCAGGAGGCGATGGCTTCCCCATCACCCAGATCCATCTGGCGATTCGATGGCTGGGTGAAGATCTGCTTATCTTCCCAGCGCAGGCAGGTGAGATCCCCGCCCCAGCAGCAGCCGGTATCCAGGCCGTAAATCCCCTCCGGGGTGCCTTCGCCTTCCAGCGATGCCCAGTGACCGAAGACGATGCTGTACTCCTGCGCGACCGGACCCGGAATTGAGAACCAGGGTTTCAGCGGTGCCGGCGCGTTCTGCGGCGTATCTTTGCAGTACATATCCAGCTGCCCGTTCGGGAAGCAGTAACGCATCCGCGTAAATGCGTTGGTGATAAAGCGTAAACGTGCAAGGCCGCTCAGCTCCGGCGACCAGTGGTTTGGCAGATCGCCATACATCGCATCGAGGAATAGCGGATAGGAGTCGCTCGCCAGCACCGCTTCGACATCGCGGGCGCAGCTTTTCGCCGTGTCGAGATCCCACTGTGGCGTGATCCCGGCGTGGGCCATCACCACCTTTTTCTCTTCATCGATTTGCAGCAGCGGCTGGCGACGCAGCCAGTTAATCAGCTCGTCGGCGTCGGGTGCTTCCAGCAGCAGGTTAAGCCGATCTTTCGGCTTATTGCGGCTGATACCGGCAAAGACCGCCAGCAGATGCAGATCGTGATTGCCGAGCACAACGCGCGCGCTGTCGCCAAGGGATTTGACGTAACGCAGCACGTCGAGCGAGCCAGGGCCGCGCGCCACGAGGTCGCCGGTCAGCCATACGGTGTCTTTTTCCGGTGAAAACTGCACCTGGTTTAACAGCGCGATCAGTTCATCAAAGCAACCGTGAACGTCGCCAATAAAGTATGTAGACATTGATTAATGGATCACTATTGGAACGGCGAGTCGGAAGACCGGGATAGCGACGCGGAAGGGGTTGCCCTGCGCATCGACCATATCGTAATGGCCCTGCATGGTGCCCAGCGGCGTTTCGATCACCGCGCCGCTGGTGTACTGAAATTCGCCGCCTGGCTCGATATGGGGCTGCTCGCCGACCACACCTTCGCCCTGCACTTCCGTTTCGCGGCCATTTCCATTGGTGATCAACCAGTAGCGACTGAGCAACTGGACGGCGCTTCGCCCCAGGTTCCGGATGGTGACGGTGTAAGCAAAGACATAGCGTTCATGGTCGGGTTGCGACTGTGACTCGATATAGAGGCTTTGAACCTGCACAGAGACGCGGGGCGAATTGATCATGGGTTAACTCTCCTTCGGCGGCGCATTATCCGTCAGGTAGTTGGCTAACTGACAATACTGCGCAACAGAGATATTTTCTGCGCGCATCGTCGGATCGATACCCAACGATGAAAGCACGTCGACGGTAAACACATTGCCGAGACTGTTACGAATGGTCTTACGGCGCTGGTTGAACGCTTCGGTAGTAATGCGGCTCAGGGTGCGAACCTCTTTTACCGGGTGCGGCATAGTGGTATGCGGCACCAGGCGCACCACGGCGGAATCGACTTTTGGCGGCGGCGCGAAGGCGGTCGGCGGCACTTCGAGCACCGGGATCACCTGGCAATAGTACTGCGCCATTACGCTCAGTCGTCCATACGCTTTACTGTTCGGCCCTGCAACCAGGCGGTTTACCACCTCTTTTTGCAACATAAAGTGCATGTCGGCAATGGCATCAGTATAGCTAAACAGATGAAACATCAACGGTGTCGAGATGTTGTAGGGCAGGTTGCCGAAAACGCGCAGCGGCTGGCCGAGGGTTTGCGACAGCTCGCCGAAGTTCATGGTCATCGCATCCTGCTGATAAATCGTCAGCTTTGGTGCGAGGAACGGATGCGTTTGCAGACGAGCCGCCAGATCGCGGTCAAGCTCGATAACCGTCATTTTATCCAGACGGTCGCCGACCGGTTCGGTCAGCGCGCCAAGACCCGGGCCGATTTCGACCATGGCCTGACCCTTTTGCGGGTTGATGGCGGAAACGATGCTGTCGATCACGAACTGGTCGTGGAGGAAGTTTTGCCCGAAGCGCTTGCGGGCTAAGTGGCCCTGATGGACGCGAGTATTCATTGAGTATTAACAATCATCTTGATGGCGAGATTAAGCGCCGTAATAAAACTGCCGACCTCCGCGGTTCCCTGTCCCGCCAGTTCTAGGGCGGTACCGTGGTCGACGGAGGTGCGAATAAAAGGTAAACCGAGGGTAATATTCACCCCGCGGCCAAAGCCCTGGTATTTTAGCACGGGCAGGCCTTGATCGTGGTACATCGCCAGCACCGCGTCGGCGTTATCGAGGTATTTCGGCTGAAACAGCGTGTCTGCCGGGAGCGGACCGCTCAAGTTCATGCCTTCGCGACGCATCGCTTCCAGCACCGGAATGATGGTATCGATCTCTTCCGTGCCCATATGGCCACCTTCGCCCGCGTGGGGGTTGAGGCCGCAGACCAGAATATGCGGAGAGGCGATGCCAAACTTCTGCCGTAAATCGCCGTGCAGGATGGTGATAACTTCACGCAGCAGATCGGGCGTGATGGCATCCGCCACCTCTCTGAGCGGCAGATGCGTCGTCGCCAGCGCCACGCGCAGCGTCTCCGTTGCCAGCATCATTACCACTTTGTCGGCGTGAGCGCGCTGCTCGAAAAACTCCGTGTGCCCGGTAAAGGGCGTACCTGAATCGTTGATCACCCCTTTATGCACCGGGCCGGTAACCAGCGCGGCGAACTCACCGTTCAGGCAACCATCACAGGCGCGGGCAAGGGTAGAGACGACGTAAGCACCGTTTTGCGGATTAAGACGGCCGGCGACAACCGGCGCGTTAAGCGCAACGGGCAGCAGGGTAAGGGTTCCGGCCTGTTGCGGCACCGCTGCGTGTCCGGGAGTGTACTCCCGAAGCGTAAGCGGCAGACCGAGCAGGGCTGCCCGGTCAGTTAACAGCGTCGCATCGCCGCAGATTACCAGTTCAACCGGCCAGTCGCGCTGGGCGAGCTGCACCACCAGATCCGGGCCAATCCCGGCAGGTTCGCCGGGAGTGATAACGATGCGCTGCGTGTTCATCAGTTGCTCAGAATTTTGACGTAAGCGCTGGCGCGTTGTTCCTGCATCCAGGTTGCCGCCTCTTCAGAGAACTTGCGGTTCATCAGCATCCGGTAGGCGCGATCTTTCTGCGCGGCATCGGTTTTGTCGACGTTGCGCGAATCGAGCATTTCGATCAGGTGCCAGCCGAAGGAGGAGTGCACCGGGCCGCTCATCTGGCCGCGTTTGAGCTTCATCAGCGCATCGCGGAAAGCGGGATCGTAGATATCCGCTGCAGCCCAGCCGAGGTCGCCGCCCTGGTTGGCTGAACCCGGATCCTGAGAGAACTCTTTCGCCGCATTAGCGAAGGTGGTGCGACCGCCCTTGATGTCGGCTGCAATCTCTTCCAGCTTGGTACGCGCCTGGTCATCGGTCATGATCGGCGACGGCTTCAGCAGAATGTGACGGGCATGCACTTCGGTCACGGAGATGCTCTTCGACTGACCGCGCAGATCGTTCACTTTAAGAATGTGGAAACCAACACCGGAGCGAATTGGGCCCAGCACGTCGCCTTTTTTCGCCGTGCTCAGCGCCTGAGCGAAGACGCTCGGCAGCTCCTGAATACGGCCCCAGCCCATCTGGCCGCCTTTCAGCGCCTGCTGGTCAGCAGAGTAGGTGATTGCCAGCTTGCCAAAGTCAGCGCCGTTACGCGCCTGCTCGATGATCGAGCGCGCCTGGGCTTCTGCTTCGTTAACCTGTGCGGAGGTCGGGTTTTCTGACAGCGGGATCAGGATGTGGCTCAGGTTCAGCTCGGTGCTGGCATCGTTCTGGTTGCCAACCTGCTGCGCCAGCGACTCCACTTCCTGCGGCAGCACGGTCACGCGGCGACGCACTTCGCTGTTACGCACTTCGGAGATGATCATCTCTTTGCGGATCTGATTACGATAGGTGCTGAAATTCATCCCATCGTAGGCCAGACGGCTGCGCATCTGATCCATCGTCATGTTGTTCTGTTTCGCAATATCCGCGATAGCGGCATCGAGCTGTTCGTCAGTCACTTTGACGCCCATTTTCGTGCCCATCTGCAAAATGATCTGATCCATGATCAGACGCTCCAGGATCTGATGGCGCAGGGTTTTGTCATCCGGCAACTGTTGGCCCGCCTGGCCAGCATTCGCTTTGACAGACTGCATCAAACCATCAACGTCACTTTCGAGCACGACACCGTTATTCACCACGGCGGCGACTTTATCGACAACCTGAGGCGCGGCAAAACTGGTATTCGCAACCATAGCGATACCGAGAAGCAGCGTTTTCCAGTTCTTCATACCTTTTCCATTTCAATTAACCGCAGTGCGGATTACGTTGCAAATCAAACAGATCACAGTGAGCTACGGTACGGCAGGATGTTCGAGCGCAGCATCTCTTGCGTACCCAGGCCATAGTTGGAGCTCAGGCCGCGAAGCTCAATGTTGAAACCGATAACTTTTTCATACTTGCTCTGATCGTTCTCCCAGCCGTTAAGTTTGCGTTCCCAACCGAGGCGAATCGCATAACAGCAGGAGTTGTACTGCACGCCAACCATCTGGTCCGCAGGCTTTTTGGTATTGGTATCAAGATAGTACGCGCCAACAAGAGACCAGCGATCGGCAATCGGCCAGCTTGCGGCGGTGCCCACCTGCGAAATCCCGTTTTTATACTGCTCTGATGCCGCGTAGTTCGGCAGCGTTGCCTGGATATACTCCGGGCTTGCATAACGGTAGCTCAGCTGTAGCAGACGGTCTTGATCCCGGCGGTACTCCAGCGCAGAGCTGCTGTTGGCGATGTTGTTCAGACGCGTATCGTACTGAACCCCGCCGCGCAGACCCCAACGGTCGGAGATACGCCAGTAGGTGTCACCTGCCCACACCAGCGAACCGGTTTTGTTGTCTTTCTCCCATTTGATGTTGTCATCACCGGTACGGGACTCGGTGAAATAGTAGATTTGACCAACAGAAACGTTAAAACGTTCAACCGCCGCATCATCAAAAATACGCGTGGTGAGACCGGTAGTGACCTGGTTTGCCGACGCGATGCGGTCGAGACCGCCATAGGTACGGTCACGGAACAGGCCGCTGTAGTCTGACTGCAACAGGGAGGAGTCGTAGTTATTGATATGGCTCTGATCGCGGTACGGCACATAGAGGTACTGCGCACGTGGCTCCAGCGTCTGGGTGTAGCCCGCCGCCCAGTCCATATTACGTTCGAACACCAGCTTGCCGTCAGTCTTAAACTGCGGCATGACGCGGTCAACAGACTCGCGGTAATCGGTGCCGTTACGGGTGTTATAGGTGTCGACATTGGTCTGCTGGTAGTGGGTCGCCAACATTTTGACTTCGGTATTAAGACTGCTCCAGCCATTCGAAAGCGGCAGGCTTAAGGTCGGCTCCAGATGCAGACGCGTCGACTCAGGGTTATTTTTGTTGGTATTAACAAAGTTAACCGCCTGGCCATACACGCGGAAATCGAACGGACCGAGATCGTTGTGGTACCAGTTTACGTCCACCTGCGGCTGCGCAGAGTAGGAGTTACTGTTGTTACGGTTAAACACCTGGAACTGCTTGGTAGAGACCGTAGCGTCAAAGTTTTCAACCGCATAGCCGACGCTGAGGATCTGCGTGGCGTAACCGTCTGTACTGGAACCATATTTTGACGAGAAGTCGTTAAAGTAGTTCGGATCGCTAACTTTGGTGTAGTTGGCGTTAAAACGCCACACCTGATCCAGCACCCCGGCATGCTGCCAGAAGAAGAGCCAGCGATGGCGATCGCCTTCGGTTGGGTGCTCATCTTCATACACTTTATCGGAGGGCAGATAATCGAACTCGATCAGACCCTGGCCCGCCTGCGACAAGTAGCGGAACTCATTCTGCCACTGGGTGTTACCGCGCTTGTGGATATAGTGCGGCGTGATCGTCGCATCCATATTGGGCGCGATGTTCCAGTAGTAGGGCAGGTAGAATTCGAAGTAGTTGCTGGTTGAGTACTTGGCGTTCGGGATCAGGAAACCTGAACGGCGTTTATCCCCGATCGGCAACTGCAAATAGGGGCTATAGAAGACCGGAACCGGGCCGAGCTTAAAGCGGGCGTTCCAGATCTCAGCAACCTGCTCTTCGCGATCCTGAATCACCTCGCTTCCCACCACGCTCCAGGTATTGGAGCCGGGCAGACAGGAGGTAAAGGTACCGTTGTCCAGAATGGTGTAGCGATTCTGGCCGCGCTGTTTCATCAGATCGGCAGTACCGCGACCCTGGCGGTCCACCATCTGGTAGTTACCGTCCCAGATATTGGTATCTTTGGTGTTGAGATTCGCCCAACCTTTCGGACCTTTCAGGATGACCTGATTGTCGTCATAGTGCACATTACCGAGCGCATCCACCGTTCGTACAGGTTCCGTCTGACCTTCCGGTTGCTGTTGATGAACCTGCACCTCATCGGCCTGCATGCGGCTATTACCCTGATTAATATCGACATTGCCGGTAAAAACGGCGTCGTCAGGGTAGTTGCCTTTAGCATGATCGGCGTTGATCGTTACCGGTAAGTTATTGGTATCGCCTTTAATCAGGGGGCGGTTATAGCTGGGAACGCCAAGCATACACTGCGAGGCAAGATCGGCTGCCATCCCCTGCTGACTGTAAAGGGCGTAGCCAATCATGGTGGCCAGGAGGGTGGGGATACGTTTTTTCATACGTTTTATGTGTTGTTCCGTCATCTGTGGCTTTACGCTGGCAAACGGTCTGAGACTAACTTACTCGCCTTTGCAACGCTAGTTTTAATCCTGCCCGCGTTCGAGCCAGAAGGAGAGCCTGCGCCTGTGCACGGCATAGAATGACGGGTATGATAAAGCAAATTTTAGCCGACGGCATGACGATTTGGGGAGTATATGCAGTATTGGGGGAAAGTGGTTGGAGTAGTCGTTGCCCTTTTCGTAGGCGGCGGCTTTTGGGGCGCCGTGCTGGGGCTGATTATTGGGCATCTTTTTGACAAATCACGCAGCCGTAAAATGGCGTGGTTTGCCAACCAGCGCGAGCGCCAGACGCTCTTTTTTGCCACCACCTTTGAGGTGATGGGGCATTTAACCAAATCGAAGGGGCGCGTAACGGAAGCGGATATTCAGGTCGCCACCCTGTTTATGGATCGTCTGAACCTGCACGGCGAGTCGCGCACCGCGGCGCAGCACGCGTTTCGCGTCGGCAAAACGGATAACTACCCGTTGCGCGACAAGATGCGTCAGTTTCGCAGCGTCTGTTTCGGTCGCTTTGATTTGATTAGGATGTTTCTGGAAATTCAAATCCAGGCAGCGTTTGCTGACGGTACGCTCCACCCGAGCGAACGCCAGGTTCTGTACGTCATTGCCGAAGAGCTGGGCATCTCTCGCCAGCAGTTCGATCAGTTCCTGCTGATGATGCAGGGCGGGGCGCAGTTTGGCGGCGGCTTTAACAACTCACAGCAGCAGGCGGGCGGTGGTGGATGGCAGCAGTCGCAGCGCGGCCCAACGCTCGAAGATGCCTGTAACGTGCTGGGGGTGAAAGCCACCGACGATGCGACAACCATTAAACGCGCTTATCGACGCTTAATGGGCGAGCATCACCCGGACAAGCTGGTGGCGAAAGGATTACCGCCGGAGATGATGGAGATGGCGAAGCAGAAAGCGCAGGACATCCAGAAAGCCTACGAACTGATTCGCGAACAGAAAGGGTTCCGCTAATAAAAACGTCCCCGACCGCAAGATCGGGGCGCGTTCTCAAAAATCCACCGGTGCCTTAAACGTCATGCTGTTGCCAAACGCCGGGTGGGTAATGGTCAATATTTCGGCATGGAGCTGTAAACGCGGCGCCATCGCCAGCGCCTCTGGCGTCGCATAAAAGCGGTCGCCAAGAATCGGATGACCCAGCGCCAGCATATGCACCCGCAGCTGGTGTGAACGACCGGTAATCGGCTTCAGGCGCACCCGCGCGCTGCCATCCTCGTCATAGGACAGTACTTCATACTCCGTCTGCGCCGCCTTGCCGGTTTCAAAACAGACCTTCTGCTTTGGCCGGTTCGGCCAGTCGCAAATCAGCGGCAGATCCACCAGCCCTTCCGCTTTTTCCGGGTGACCCCAGACGCGCGCCAGGTACTGTTTTTTCGGCTCTCGTTCGCGGAACTGGCGTTTCAGCTCGCGCTCGGCCGCTTTGGTGAGTGCCACCACAATCACGCCGCTGGTGGCCATATCCAGCCGGTGCACCGATTCCGCCAGCGGATGGTCGCGCTGAATGCGCGTCATTACGCTGTCTTTGTGCTCATTAAGACGCCCCGGCACCGACAACAAGCCGCTGGGCTTGTTGACGACCATAATGTGCTCATCCTGATAGAGAATGACCAGCCAGGGATCCTGCGGCGGGTTGTAGGGCTCCATCACCATTGCGGGCTCCGTTTATTGATGCGTGACGACAATCAGACGCAGCGCGTCCAGACGCCAGCTGGCCTGCGCCAGGCTCTCCATCACCTGCAGCCGGTTGCTTTCGATCGCTTCCAGCTCGTCATCACGAATGTTCGGGTTGACGGCTTTCAGCGCTTCCAGACGCGCCAGCTCCGCAGAGAGCTTCTCATCGGCTTCGCGGCGCGCGGCTTCAATCAGCGCCTTCGCGGCGTCAGCCACCTGGGCTTCCCCTTTTTGCAGGATGGTATGCACTTCCTGCTGTACGGCGTTGACCAGTTTGCTGCCGGTATGGCGGTTGACCGCGCTCAACTGGCGGTTAAAGGTCTCAAACTCCACCTGCGCGGCGAGGTTGTTGCCGTTTTTATCCACCAGCAGGCGGATCGGCGTCGACGGCAGGAAGCGGTTAAGCTGCAGCTGTTTCGGTGCCTGTGCTTCGACCACGTAGATCAGCTCCACCAGCAGCGTGCCGACCGGTAAGGCTTTGTTCTTCAGCAGGGAAATGGTGCTGCTACCGGTATCGCCGGAGAGGATCAGATCCAGGCCGTTACGGATGATCGGGTGCTCCCAGGTGACAAACTGCGCATCTTCGCGCGACAGCGCTACATCACGCTCAAAGGTGATGGTGCAGCCATCTTCCGGCAAGCCCGGGAAGTCCGGCACCAGCATATGATCCGATGGCGTCAGCACAATCATGTTCTCGCCGCGATCGTCCTGGTTAATGCCGACGATATCAAACAGGTTCATGGCGAAGGCGATAAGCGCGGTGTCGTCATCCTGTTCGGCGATGCTGTCAGCCAGCGCCTGCGCTTTTTCGCCGCCGTTGGAGTGGATCTCCAGCAGGCGGTCGCGGCCCTGCTCCAGCTGCGCTTTTAGCTCATCATGCTGCGCGCGGCAGGTTTTAATCAGCTCGTCAAAACCGTCGGTGTTTTCCGGTGCGGCCAGGTAGTTAATCAGCTCGCCGTGCACGCTGTCGTAGATGGCGCGGCCGGTCGGGCAGGTGTGTTCAAACGCGTCCAGCCCTTCGTGATACCAGCGCACCAGCACCGACTGCGCGGTTTTTTCAAGATATGGCACATGGATCTGAATGTCGTGCGCCTGGCCAATACGATCCAGACGGCCAATACGCTGTTCGAGCAGATCCGGGTTGAAGGGCAGGTCGAACATCACCAGATGGCTGGCGAACTGGAAGTTACGCCCTTCAGAGCCGATTTCGGAGCAGAGCAGCACCTGCGCGCCGCTATCCTCTTCCGAGAACCAGGCCGCCGCGCGATCGCGTTCAATAATCGACATCCCTTCATGGAACACCGCTGCGCGGATGCCTTCGCGCTCGCGCAGTACCTGCTCCAGCTGCAGCGCGGTCGCTGCTTTGGCGCAGATCACCAGCACCTTCTGCGAGCGGTGGCTGGTGAGGTAGCCCATCAGCCACTCGACGCGCGGATCGAAGTTCCACCAGGTGCCGCTGTCGCCTTCAAACTCCTGATAGATCTGCTCCGGGTAGAGCATGTCGCGGGCGCGCTCTTCCTGGCTTTTGCGCGCACCCATGATGCCGGAGACCTTAATCGCCGTCTGGTACTGGGTCGGCAGCGGCAGTTTCACCGTGTGCAGTTCGCGTTTCGGGAAGCCTTTGACCCCATTACGGGTGTTACGGAACAGCACGCGGCTGGTGCCGTGGCGATCCATCAGCATGGCGATCAGCTCCTGGCGCGCATCGGCAGCGCCGTCGCGATCGCTGTTCGCGGTTTGCAGCAGCGGCTCGATATCCTGCTCGCCCACCAGCTCGCTCAGCATATTGAGATCGTCATTGCTCAGGCGTTCGCCCGCCAGCAGCAGCGCGACGGCGTCGGCCACCGGACGGTAGTTCTGCTGCTCATCAACAAACTGGGCGAAATCATGGAAACGGTTCGGGTCGAGCAGGCGCAGACGCGCAAAGTGGCTCTCCATACCGAGCTGTTCCGGCGTCGCGGTCAGCAGCAGAATGCCCGGCACGCGCTCGGCCAGTTGTTCAATGGCGAGATATTCGCGGCTCGCCTCTTTTTCGCTCCACACCAGGTGGTGCGCTTCATCGACCACCAGCAGATCCCACTCGGCATCGCACAGGTGTTCGAGGCGCTGCTTGCTGCGGCGCACGAAATCAAGAGAGCAGATCACCAGCTGCTCAGTCTCGAACGGGTTATCGCTATCGTGCTGCGCTTCGGCATAACGATCGTCATCAAACAGCGCAAAGCGCAGGTTGAAGCGGCGCAGCATCTCAACCAGCCACTGGTGTTGCAGGGTTTCCGGCACCACGATCAGCACGCGCTCGGCGGCACCCGCCAGCAGCTGCTGATGCAGGATCATCCCGGCTTCAATGGTTTTGCCCAGCCCCACTTCATCGGCCAGCAGCACGCGCGGCGCATGGCGGCGGCCCACGTCATGGGCGATGTGCAACTGGTGTGGAATCAGATTCGTACGCTGCCCACGCAGGCCGCTCCACGGCATGCGGTACTGCTCACTCTGGTATTTCCGCGCGCGGTAGCGCAGCGCGAAACGGTCCATACGATCAATCTGCCCGGCGAAAAGACGATCCTGCGGCTTGCTGAACACCAGCTTGCTGTCGAGCAGCACTTCACGCAGCACCACGTTGCTCTCACCGGTATCAAGACGCGTACCGGTATAGGCGAGCAGACCGTTCTCTTCGTTGACTTCATCGATGGTGAGCTGCCAGCCGTCGTGACTGGTGATGGTGTCACCGGGATTGAACATGACGCGCGTGACGGGAGAGTCGCTGCGGGCATACAAGCGATTTTCACCGGTGGCGGGGAAAAGCAGGGTGACCGTGCGCGCGTCCATCGCAACGACAGTACCAAGTCCAAGCTCGCTTTCCGTATCGCTGATCCAGCGTTGACCAAGTGTAAAGGGCATAAATGAACTCTAATCTCTAATTGCAGGCAATAGTTCGTCACCGCCTGGCGACAGGCGGGCGGATAAATTTGGGGCCAGAAAAAGGAAGGGCGCTATGGTACTGGAACCAACTTCGTTCGTATAGACCGATTCGTGCAGCATCACGGTCAGAATAGTCCCAGCTGCCCTGTCATCAGTGTAGCAAAGTCATCGTCAAGGAAAGGAAGGATCCCATCGGCGACCGGCTGCAACTGCTTCGTTAAATAGTGATCGTAATCGAGCGGCGAGCGCTGGTAATCGACCGGTTCCGGACCACTCGTCGTCCAGAGATACTTAATGGTGCCGCGGTTCTGGTACTGCGGCGCGCGCCCGCGCTTCTGGTTTTCCTCGTCGGCAAGACGCGCGGCGCGCACGTGCGGCGGCACATTACGCTCATACTCCGCCAGCGGGCGGCGCAGGCGCTTGCGGTAGACCAGCTGCGCATCCAGTTCGCCCGCCATCAGGCTGGCGATGGTCTCGCGAACATAATCCTGGTAGGGCTCGTTGCGAAAGATACGCAGATAGAGCGCCTGCTGAAACTGCTGCGCCAGCGGCGTCCAGTCGGTACGTACCGTCTCAAGGCCTTTAAACACCATGCGCTGCGTATCGCCCTCCTGAATCATCCCGGCGTAGCGCTTTTTACTCCCCTGATCGGTACCGCGAATGGTCGGCATCAGAAAGCGGCAAAAATGGGTTTCAAACTCCAGCTCCAGCGCGCTCTCCAGCCCCTGTTGTTGCAGATGCGCGGTCCACCAGCGGTTAACCGTGTCGACCAGCTGCTGGCCAATTTTCGCCGCCGCCTCTTCGCTGTGCTGATGTTTAAGCCAGACGAAGGTGGAGTCCGTATCACCATAGATCACGTCATACCCTTCGGCTTCAATCAGCGCTTTGGTTTGCAGCATGATCTGGTGCCCGCGCATGGTGATCGACGAGGCGAGCCGCGGATCAAAGAAGCGGCAGGCGGTGGTGCCGAGCACGCCGTAGAAGGCGTTCATAATGATCTTCAGCGCCTGTGACAGCGGCTTATTGCCCTGCCGTTTGGCCTCATCGCGCCCGTGCCAAATCTGCCCGACAATCTCCGGCAGGCAGTGCTTCTCGCGCGAAAACCACGCGCCGAGAAAACCTTCCGTGCTGTGCGCCGCATCCGGCTGCGCCAGCCCCTCAATCAGACCGACCGGATCGATAAGAAAGGTGCGGATGATCGACGGGTAGAGGCTTTTGTAATCGAGCACCAGCACCGAATCATAGAGGCCTGGGCGTGAGTCCATCACATAGCCGCCGGGGCTCGCCTGCGGTGCGACATCGCCGAGATTGGGTGCCACATAACCGGCGCGGTGCATGCGCGGAAAATAGAGGTGGCTAAAGGCGGCAACCGAGCCGCCGTGGCGGTCGGCGGGCAGGCCGTTGACCGTCGCACGCTCCAGCAAAAAGGGCATGATCTCCGTTTTATGGAAGATACGCGTCACCAGCTCGCAATCCTTCAGGTTATAGGTAGCGAGCGCCGGCTTATCTTCGGCGAAGCGGCGGTTGATCTCATCCATGCGATCCCACGGGTTGTCGATCGCTTTTCCCTCGCCGAGCAGCTCGCGCGATACCGATTCCAGCGAGAAGGAGGAGAAGCTCCAGAAGGCGGACTTCAGCGCGTCGATGCCGTCGATAATCAAGCGGCCCGGTGCCTGGGCAAAGAAGACGCCGTTTTTAAAGCCGTGCTCGCGCCACTCCAGCTCGCTGCCGTTGCGCCCGAGGGTTAGCGGCACCCGGTAGCGCTCGGCGCTCTTTTGCAGCACTTTCAAATCGAACTGCACCACGTTCCAGCCAATCAGCACATCGGGATCGTGCTCGGCAAACCAGGCGTTAAGCTTCTCCAGCAGCTGCGGGCGGCTGGCGACATAGATAAGATCGAAATCGAGCCCCTGGGCATCACCATTCTCCGGGCCGAGCATATAGACCGTGCGCTGGCCGCAGCCCTCAAGGCCGATGCAGTAAAGCTCGCCGTGGCGGGTGGTTTCAATATCCAGCGACACCCACTTCAGCGGCGGGCGATAGTGCGGGCTCGGCTTCAGGCGTGCATTGACCAGCGCGTTGCCGCGCGGTTCGCCATCGACCCACACCGGAGCGGTGATAAAGCGCTCCATCAGATAGCGCTCCGGCGGGCGGACATCGCCTTCATAGACGGTAACACCGCCTTCGCGCAGCAGCTTCTCAAAACGCATTAATTGACGGTGGGCGCGACAGTAGAGACCCATTACGGGACGGCGGTGAAAATCATTGAGGGAGAGTGGCGTTAAGCGCCAGTTGTGCTCATCGCGCAGCAGCGCGCGGGCTTTGTCCGCCTGTTCGGCGGGAATAAAGGCAACCGACTCCTGCGGCGGCAGTACCACGCGCAGCGGGCCGTTATCCGTGGCAAGCCAGAGTTCGATCTCCGTCCCGTTGGGCGTATCCCGCCAGTGACGGGTTAAAATAAAGCCTTCTTGCGCCTGCGCCACAGTTTGCTCTCACTCAACCGAAACCAGGCGAGATTATAGCCTGGTTCGGTAGGTGATGCTGTGGTTTTATACAGCTATTGTCCGTAATAGGCTTTCGCGCCGTGTTTCCGTAAATAGTGCTTATCCAGCAGCGTCTGCTGCATGGCGGGCAGCTGCGGATTGAGCTGGCGGCTGAAGATGCCCATATAGGCCACCTCTTCCAGCACAATGGCGTTATGCACCGCGTCATCGGCATTTTTACCCCAGGCAAACGGCCCGTGGGAGTGCACCAGCACGCCGGGCATCTGCGCCGCGTCGATACCGTTTTTCTCGAAAGTTTCGACAATCACATTGCCCGTTTCCCACTCATATTCACCGTTGATCTCCTCATCGCGCATTTTGCGGGTGCAGGGGATCTCGCCATAAAAGTAGTCGGCGTGAGTGGTGCCGGTCGCCGGAATAGGCTGCCCGGCCTGCGCCCAGATAGTGGCGTGGCGCGAATGGGTGTGGACAATGCCGCCAATGGTCGGAAATGCCTGGTAGAGCAGGCGGTGGGTGGGGGTATCGGAAGAGGGCTTTTTCGTCCCCTCAACCACGTTGCCAGTGGCGATATCCACCACTACCATATCCTCGGCGGTCATCACGCTGTAGTCAACGCCGGAGGGTTTGATCACCAGCACGCCGCGGGTGCGGTCGACGGCGCTGACGTTGCCCCAGGTCAGGGTGACCAGATTATGTTTTGGCAGTGCCAGGTTGGCTTCCAGCACCTGCCGTTTGAGATCGTCGAGCATCGGTTTCTCCTGTATCGCCGGATGGCGCGTGCTTATCCGGCCTACGGGTTTGTTTCGTCTGTATCGCCGGATGGCGCGTTGCTTATCCGGCTTTCGGGTTTTGTAGGCCCGGTAAACGCAGTGCCACCGGGCATCGGCTTAGCGCTTAGAACCGTAATAGAGCTCGTTCCAGCGCAGCGCATCTTTAAACGCTGGCAGGCGGGTATCTTCATCAATCACCGTCAGCTCAATGCCGTGCAGCTCGCTGAACTGGCGCATATCATCAAGCGTCAGCGCCTGGCTGAAGACGGTATGGTGAGCTCCACCGGCGAGGATCCACGCTTCGGAGGCGGTGTTGAGGTCCGGCAGCGCTTTCCACAGGGCATTCGCCACCGGCAGATTCGGCAGATCGTGCGGCGTTTTCACCGCTTCAACGCAGTTCACCAGCAGGCGGAAGCGATCGCCGAGATCGATCAGGCTGGCGTTGATCGCCGGACCCGTTTTGGTGGAGAAGATCAGACGTGCCGGATCGGCCTTGCCGCCGATGCCGAGATACTGCACATCGAGCGTCGGTTTCTCGTCGAGAGCAATAGAAGGGCACACTTCCAGCATATGCGAGCCGAGCACCAGGTCGTTGCCATTCTCAAAGTGGTAGGTGTAATCCTCCATAAAGGAGGTGCCGCCGTTCAGGCCGCCGGACATCACCTTCATAATGCGCAGCAGCGCTGCGGTCTTCCAGTCGCCTTCGCCGGCAAAGCCGTAGCCCTGCTGCATCAGGCGCTGTACCGCCAGACCCGGCAGCTGTTTCAGACCGTGCAGATCTTCAAAAGTGGTGGTGAAGGCGTGGAAGCCGCCCTCTTCTAAGAAGCGCTTCAGACCAAGCTCGATACGCGCGGCATCAATTACGTTCTGGCGTTTATCGCCGTTCACCTGGGCCGCCGCGGTCAGGCGGTAGCTGCTTTCATACTCATCGACCAGCGCATTGATATCGCCGTCGCTCACCGCATTCACCACCTGCACCAGATCGCCGACGCCCCAGGTATTTACCGAGAAGCCAAATTTGATCTGTGCGGCCACTTTATCGCCGTCGGTTACCGCTACTTCACGCATATTGTCGCCAAAGCGCACCACTTTCAGGTGACGGGTATCCTGTTTGGACACCGCCTGACGCATCCACGCACCGATGCGGGAATGAGCCTGTTTATCCTGCCAGTGACCGGTTACCACGCTGTGCTGCTGACGCATACGCGCGCCGATAAAGCCAAATTCGCGGCCGCCGTGTGCGGTCTGGTTGAGGTTCATAAAGTCCATATCGATGCTGTCCCACGGCAGGGAGGCATTGAACTGGGTATGGAACTGCAACAGCGGCTTATTGAGGATCGACAGGCCGTTGATCCACATTTTCGCCGGCGAGAAGGTGTGCAGCCACACCACCAGCCCGGCGCACTTCTCGTCATAGTTGGCATCGCGGCAGATGGCGGTAATCTCATCCGGCGTGGTTCCCAGCGGCTTCAGCGTCAGTTTGCAGGGCAGTTTTGCTTCTGCGTTGAGGGCGTTAACCACCTGCTCGGCATGATGCGTCACCTGCTTCAGGGCTTCCGGCCCGTACAGGTGCTGGCTGCCAATAACGAACCAAATTTCATACTTGTCGAAAATAGTCATGATCGTGTCCTTAATGGGTTAACGCGGCCGGCGAAACTGTCGCGGCTGAAGGGAGATAGTGCTGCTCGGCGCTGACGGCCCACTGCTGATAGCGACGATAGAGCCGTTCAAACTGCTGCGCCTGTGCCGAAGGCTGGAGCGTTTTCTCGATGGCGCTCGCCATCTTCTGCTGCGCAGCCGGGATATCGGCGTGCACCTCTGCGGCGACGGCGGCAAAGATAGCCGCGCCCAGCGCACAGCACTGTTCAGAGGCGACAACCTGCAATGGGCGGTTGAGCACATCGCAGCAGGCCTGCATTACGCCGAGGTTTTTCCGCGCGATGCCGCCAAGCGCCATCACGTTGTCAACGGCAATACCCTGTTCGGTAAAGCACTCCATAATCGCGCGGGCACCGAAGGCGGTGGCGGCAATCAGCCCGCCGAACAGCGCCGGCGCGTCGGTGGCAAGATTCAGATCGGTGATCACCCCTTTCAGGCGCTGGTTAGCGTTTGGCGTGCGGCGACCGTTGAACCAGTCGAGTACCACCGGCAGGTGATCGAGAGAAGGATTTTTCACCCACGCGTCGGTAAGCGCCGGCAGCAGCTGTTTCTGGCTGGCTTTGATCTGCTCTTTCAGTTCCGGGTGCTGCTGCGCCAGTTGCTCCAGCGGCCAGCCGAGGATGCGGCCAAACCAGGCGTAGATATCGCCGAAGGCGGATTGCCCCGCTTCAAGGCCGATAAAGTCCGGTACCACGCTGCCGTCAACCTGGCCGCAGATACCTTTCACCGCGCGGTCGCCAACGCTCTGTTTATCGGCGATCAGAATGTCGCAGGTGGAGGTGCCGATCACTTTCACCAGCGTATTGGGCTGTGCGCCCGCGCCAACGGCACCCATATGGCAGTCGAACGCGCCGCCGGAGATCACCACCGATTCAGGCAGCCCCAGGCGCTGCGCCCACTCGGCGGTCAGCGTGCCCACCGGGCGGTCGGCGGTAAAGGTTTCGGTAAAGAGCGGCCAGCGCAGGTGTTTATTGATAATCGGATCGAGTTCATCAAAGAAGGCGGCAGGCGGCAGACCGCCCCAGCTTTCATGCCACAGGGATTTATGCCCGGCGCTGCAACGCCCGCGACGGATCGCTTCCGGGCGCGTGGTGCCGGAGAGTAGGGCAGGCACCCAGTCGCAGAGCTCGATCCACGAGGCGGCGGCCTGCGCCACGGCGCTGTCGGCGCGGGTAACGTGCAGGATCTTCGCCCAGAACCATTCGCTGGAGTAGATGCCGCCAATGTAGCGCGAGTAGTCGGTTTTACCGGAGGTGTGGCACAGACGGGTGATGGCTTCCGCCTCTTCCACGGCGGTGTGATCTTTCCACAACACGAACATGGCGTTCGGGTTGTCGGCAAACTCCGGGCGCAGCGCCAGCACGCGGCCTTCGGCATCAATCGGTGCAGGGGTGGAGCCGGTGCTGTCTACGCCAATGCCTTTGATCTCTGCGCGCTGGGCGTCGCTTAACTCTGCCAGCACGCTTTTGAGCGCCGCTTCCATCGATTCGATGTAATCGCGCGGGTGATGGCGAAACTGGTTATGCGGCGCGTCGCAATAACGGCCCTCCTGCCAGCGCGGATACCACTCGACGCTGGTGGCGATCTCCGCCCCGGATGTGCAGTCTACCGCCAGCGCACGTACTGAATCGCTGCCGAAATCGAGGCCAATCGTGATTGCCATGCTTAGTGCTCCATAAGAATAACCGTTAGAAAAACGATAGAGATCGGCGGCGAAAACCGTCAGGCAGGATTCGCTAATCTTATGGACGAAATTGCTATGGCATCGCAAAGTGTGACGCCGTGCAAAAATTCGATGTGGACATTTCTGTCACCTTTATAGACACTTTCGTTATCCGTTTTGACCCTGCTTTAAGGCGTTAAAAAGGGCTTATCGCTTTTGTCTTGCGGCATCGCGTGATGGCAGTATTGACGCGCTCTGCCCGCCATTAGTCGGGAAATAACGGGAATGACAATATGGACAATTGGTTTCCTTGTCGGGTAGGGGAGTAATGCGTTTTATGGCCGAATCTCAAAATGATCCACTGCTGCCCGGGTACTCGTTTAACGCGCACCTGGTGGCGGGTCTGACGCCGATTGAATCGGAAAGCTATCTCGACTTTTTTGTTGACCGACCGCTGGGGATGAAGGGCTATATCCTCAACCTGACGGTGCGCGGCGAAGGCGTGGTGATGAACCAGGGCAAACAGTTTGTCTGCCGCCCCGGCGATATTCTGCTCTTTCCCCCCGGCGAGATTCACCACTATGGCCGCCATCCTGACGCCGAGGCGTGGTATCACCAGTGGGTCTACTTCCGTCCGCGCGCCTACTGGCAGGAGTGGCTAAACTGGCCGACGCTCTTCGCGCAAACCGGTTTTTACCGCCCGGATGATGCGCATATGGATCGTTTTCGCGACCTTTTCGCGCAAATTATCGACGCCGGGCAGAGTGCCGGGCGCTACGCTGAACATCTGGCGATTAACCTGCTCGAACAGCTGCTGCTGCGGCGTATGGAGGCGATTAACGAATCCCTTAATCCGCCCCTTGATAACCGCGTGCGTGATGCCTGTCAGTACATCAGCGACCACCTTTCCGATAACCATTTTGATATTGCCAGCGTCGCGCAGCATGTCTGCCTCTCGCCGTCGCGCCTGTCGCATCTCTTTCGCCAGCAGCTTGGCGTTAGCGTACTGAGCTGGCGCGAAGATCAGCGCATCAGCCAGGCGAAGCTGCTGCTCAGCACCACGCGGATGCCGATTGCCAGCGTCGGGCGCAACGTCGGCTTTGACGATCAGCTCTACTTTTCTCGTGTCTTTAAAAAATGCACCGGTGCCAGCCCGAGCGAGTTTCGTGCTGGATGTGAATGAAGCGTAAAGAATGGAAATAATCTGTTCTTCAATCTGACATAAGTGGTAAAGATTCAGATAATTGAAAGCTTGACGGTGGCGGAGGCGCTCCGCAGAATCCGGCGTTCAATCTGAACAGGACCCTTTATGGAAGCATTGCTGGAACACTTTATTACCCAGTCAGCCATGTACTCGCTGGTGGCGATTGCGCTGGTCGCTTTTTTTGAGTCGCTGGCGTTGGTGGGGCTGATCCTTCCCGGCACGGTGATGATGGCGGCGCTGGGCGCATTGATTGGCAGCGGGGAAGTTAATTTCTGGCATGCGTGGCTGGCGGGCATTGTCGGCTGCCTGCTCGGTGACTGGATTTCCTTCTGGCTCGGCTGGCGCTTTAAGAAACCGCTGCACCGCTGGTCTTTCCTGAAAAAGCACAAAGCGCTGCTCGATAAGACCGAACACGCGCTGCATGAGCACAGCCTGTTTACCATTCTGGTGGGGCGCTTTGTCGGCCCGACGCGCCCGCTGGTGCCGATGGTCGCCGGGATGCTCGATCTGCCGATCCGCAAATTTTTACCGCCGAATATCATTGGCTGCCTGCTGTGGCCGCCCTTCTACTTCCTGCCGGGTATTCTCGCCGGTGCGGCGATCGATATTCCTGCCGATATGCAGAGCAGCAGCTTTAAATGGTTGCTGCTGCTGACGGCGATTGTGCTCTGGCTGGCCTGTTGGCTCTGCTGGCGTCTGTGGCGCGCGGGGAAATCGGGCAGCGATCGTTTAACGGCATATCTGCCGCGACAGCGCCTGCTCTGGCTGGCACCGGGCACGATGGTGATTGCCATTGCGGCAGTAGTGATGCTGGCGAAACACCCGCTGATGCCAATCTATCTCAATATTCTCGGCAAGGTGATCCGCGGTCACTGAGCCTGAATGCCGAGCAGGGCAGAGACCGGCGCGTTGCCGCGAAGCAGCGTGTCGGTTGCGCCATCCCAGGCGATACGCCCCTCGGCGACCACCAGCGCGCGTTCGGCGATGCGCGCAGCATCCTCCACGCTGTGCGACACCATCAGCAGCGTTAACTGCTGGCGACGGCAGACGCTCTGCACCAGCGCGAGCATCTCCTGGCGCAGGGCAGGATCGAGCGCGGAAAAGGGCTCATCCAGCAGCAGCAGCGGCTGCTCGCGCACCAGACAGCGTGCTAACGCTACGCGCTGGCGCTGGCCGCCGGAGAGCTGATCCGGCAGTCGCTCCAGCAGGCTCTCCAGCCCCATGGTGGCGGCAATCTCATTAAGCTTCTCCCGCTGCGCGGCATTCAGCTTCAACCCCGGATGTAAACCAAGAGCAATATTCTGCCGCACCGTCAGGTGGGTGAAGAGGTTGTTCTCCTGAAACAGCATCGACACCGGACGGCGCGCGGGCGGCGTGCGGGTATGATCCTCATCGCCAAGTAAAATCGTGCCGCTCGCCGGGGTGATAAACCCGGCAATCAGGTTCAGCAGCGTGCTCTTCCCCGCGCCGCTGGGGCCGAGAATGGCAATCTGCTCACCCCGTTCGGCTGCAAGGGTAAAGCGCATCGGCAGGTGTTCGTAAAGCCAGGTGACATCAATCAGTCTTAGCATGGCGGCCCGGTAGTTTTTCAATCACAGTGAAGAGTAAAAAGCAGAGCAGCAGCAAGATCAGCGCGGTGACTGCTCCATCCTGGCTGCGGTAAGAACCGATTTGCTGATAGAGATAGAAGGGCAGCGTGCGGAAATCTTCATTGCCGAACAGCGCCACCGCGCCAAAATCACCGATCGACAGCACGCAGGCAAAGGCCAGCGCCTGCGCCAGCGGGCGTTTCAGCGCGCGCAGCTCTACCACCCACAGGCGGCGAAAACCGGCAATATCGAGCGACTGGCAGAGCAGCGCATACCGCGCGGTGAGATCGCGCATCGGGTTTTCCAGCACCTTTAACGCATAGGGGATCGCCATCAGCGCATTGGTGAATATCACGATGCCATCGGCGGAGTCGGGCAAGCCGATGGTGTTATTAAGCAGCAGGAAAAAGCCGGTCGCCAGCACAATCCCCGGCATCGCCAGGATCAGCATGCCGCTCAGTTCGAGCGCCTGCCCGGCGGCTGCACGGTGGCGCGCACGCAGTTCGCGGCTGCTCCACAGCAGCATCATGGTCAGCACCACGCAGAGCAGCCCGGCGACCAGCGCGATACGCAGCGACGTCCACACCGCCTGCCACAGCACCGGCTCTGCCAGCACCTTCAGCAAACTGACATTTAGCCCGTCAACGATCACCGCCAGCAGCGGCGGCAGCATCAGCAGCAGTGCCAGCACAATTAACAGCGTATCGGCGAGGCGGCTAAACCAGCGCGTTTCCGGGTCGCGCCAGCCCTGAATGTGATGGCTGCCGACGGCGAAGGCTTTACTCATCCGCTGGCTTAACAGCACCAGCCCGAGGCAGCAGATCATCTGGATTATCGCCAGTATCGCCGCGCGGGCGGGATCGAAATCAAAGCTAAGCGCCTGGTAGATGGCAAGCTCAATGGTGGTTGCCTGCGGGCCGCCACCCAGCGACAGTACGGTGGCGAAACTGGCGAAGCAGAGCATAAAGATCAGCGCTGCCACCGGCGGGATCTGGCGACGCAGCCAGGGCCACTCGACAAAGCGGAAGAAGGCCCAGCCGCGCATGCCCAGTTGCGCCGCCAGTTGGCGCTGCTCACCGGGGATCTGTTCTAGCGCCTGTAGCAGCAGGCGCGAGGCCATCGGTAGGTTAAAAAAGAGGTGCGCCAGCAGGATGCCCTGTAAGCCGTAGGGCGAAAAAGTCCACTCAATGCCGAGCGTCTGGCAGAGCGCGGCGAGCCACCCCTGGCGACCATAGACGCTGAGAATGCCAAACACCGCCACCAGCACCGGCAGGATCAGCGTCATCGCGCATAAGCGCAGCAGCAGCTGGCGGCCGGGAAAGCGTCGGCGGTAGAGCGCACGGGCAAGAAAAATGGCGGGCACCACGGAGAGCAGGGCAGAGAGAAAAGCCTGCCAGAAGGAGAATCGCACCACGTGCCACAGGTAGCTGTCCGACAACAAGTCGGAGAGCCCTTCGACAGGCGCGTTTTGCCACAGCGCGAAAAAGGCCGCCACCGCGACCGCCACCATCAGCGTGGCGGCGGTGAGGCCAGGAAGCAGCCAGCCGGGAATTAGCGGCTGACGGCGCGTTGCCACGAGGCTATCCATGCTGCGCGCTGGGCTGCCACTTCTTGCGGCGAGAATTGCAGCGAGGTTTGCGGTTTCTCAAGCTGGTCAAAACCGGCGGGCAGCGCGACGTTACTCACCGGGTACATCCAGTTGCCCGTTGGGATGGCGCTCTGGAAGGCGGGTGAAACCATAAATTTGAGGAATTTTTCCGCCAGCTCCGGCTGCTTGCTGGCGGCGGTACGCGCCGCGACTTCAACCTGCAAGTAGTGGCCTTCGCTGAAGTTCGCCGCCGCGTAGTTCTCTTTCTTCTCTTCGATGATGTGGTAGGCAGGCGAAGTGGTGTAGCTCAGCACCAGATCGCTCTCACCTTTCAAAAAGAGGCCGTAGGCTTCGCTCCACCCTTTGGTGACGGTAACGGTTTTGCCCGCCAGCTTTTGCCAGGCTTCGGGGGCTTTATCGCCATAGACTTTCTGCATCCACAGCAGCAGGCCGAGCCCTGGCGTGCTGGTGCGCGGATCTTCGTAAATCACGCGCCACTTCTGATCGCTTTCGACCAGCTCTTTCAGGCTCTTCGGCGGGTTTTTAAGTTTGGTTTTGTCATAGACGAAGGCGAACCAGCCGTAATCGAACGGCACAAAGGTGTCATTGCTCCAGCCGCCCGGCACCTTCACCGCGTCATCCGGCACGCCGCTTTTGGCAAAGAGTTTTGTCTGACTAGCCGCTTCCAGCAGGTTGTTATCCAGACCGAGCACGACGTCGGCTTTGCTCTTTTTGCCCTCCATACGCAGACGGTTGAGCAGCGAGACGCCATCTTCCAGCGCCACGAACTTCAGCTCGCAGTTGCAGTCGGCTTCAAAGGCTTTTTTTACCGCAGGGCCTGGCCCCCATTCGGCGGCGAAGGAGTCGTAGGTGTAGACAGTCAGGACGGGTTTAGCGAAAACGGGGGCGGCAATCAGCAGCAGCAGTGACAATGATTTTTTTAACACTTTGCACCTCATAAATGGGTGGCAAAGGATTTTGAGAGAGCCTCAAATCCCTTCGCCGGCGTTATCCGGATCAGGTTCGACGGGTATTTTCTCAGCACGCGCGTGAAGCGCAGCACCCCGTTGAGAACGGCGCTATTGTAATGATTTGGTAAACAATCTGAAAGCATTACGGATCCGGCGGCGCAAACCAGGCCGATTTAAAGTCAAACCAGCCGAGAGTATTCATGCGCAGCCCGCGCATGGTGCGCTGCCCCTGAATGCGAAGCCAGTGGTGGATCAGCGGCACAATCGCTTTACTCGCCAGCAACTGCTGTGACCACATCGCCAGGTTCATCTCCCCGGCGCGCCAGCGCGCGGCGTCCGCCTGCCAGTCGCGCGGGATGCAGTGTTGCAGCAACGGCACCTCATAGAGGTTGGCAAAGACCGAGAAGTCGAGCGGCAGCGTGAAGTTGGCGCTGTTAAGCCAGATATCGCTCTCTATTTCGCCGCGATGCCACTCATCGTAATCGACCTCCTGAATCAGTAACTTAACGCCATGTTCTGCCAGCAGTGTGCTCATGGTGTGGGCGATCGCCTGGTGCTCGTTGTGCTCGCGGTAGAAGGTGAGCGTCAGCGTCTCCAGCCCGGCGGGCTTTTCACCGCTGCCGGGGCGCGCATGGTGCCAGCGCGGCAGCAATCCATAGGCGGGAAACCAGTAGCGCTGATTCTGTTCGCTGGCGTGCCACAGCAGATTGGTCGGCGAAAGGATCCGGCTTACCCACTCGCGCACCGCCGGGTTCGCGCCGCGGCTGGAGCGTGCGTCAAACAGCAGATAGTAGCAGCCCTCTTCGAGACGGCTCTCCACCGCTTTTTCGCCCTCGGTTGGCCCTTCGAGCGTCAGGCCGCAGGTGGTCTCATCCCCGACATCCGGCAGCACCCAGACATTCACTTCATCAATCAGCGCGCGAAAGCCGAAGTAATCCTCAAAGGCGTGGATCTTTAGCTGGTTGCGGGTATTGCGCATCACCGCGTAAGGGCCGGTGCCAATTGGCTGGCTGGCAAAGTTCGCCAGCGTCTCCCACTCCTGCGGCAGGATCATCGCCGGCACGTGGCCCATCAGCCACGGCAGCCAGCTGTCGGGCTGCCAGAGGTGAATGTCGAGGGTCCACGGCGTCGGCGAAACGATATCGCGGATATGGGAGTAGAGCGGCAGGGCGCTGGCGCGCTGTAAGGAGGCGATAACATCCGCCATCTCCAGCTCGCGGCCGTGGTGAAAGTGGATGCCGGGGCGTAAGTAGAAGCGCCAGTGCAGGGGAGAGATCGCTTTCCAGTGGTGAGCAATATCGGCTTCCAGTTCCCCGTTTTCCTCATTTATCCGCGTCAGGGTGCTGAAGATTTGCCGCGCCATATGGGTTTCGGAGCGGCGCAGCGGCGAGCCGGGCAGCAGATTGCGCAGCGGGCGGTAGTAGAGCACGCGCAGGATATGCCGCCCCTGGCGAAAACTGCGGCCCAGATGCGACACCAGCATCTGGCGCACGGCGGCTTTATCGCCCACCAGATGCACCAGCTGGTCGATTCGATCCTGCTCAAGCAGATCTTCCGCCCGCTGCTGTTGCAACGCCAGGCCGGTGTAGAGAAAGGTGAGGCGCGAGCGTTTACCGCGCCCGGCTTCTGCTTCCCATGTGAGCCAGCCGCGCGTCTGCATGGTGTTGAGCAGGGTGCGCATATGGCGGCGGGAGCAGTTAAGCAGCTCCGCCAGCTCGTTGAGCGTGGTTTCCTGAGATTTTCCATCGCAGCATTGCCACAGACGGATGAACTGTTGTTGCAGGCGACCAGAGGACATAAAAGAGGAACTCCCGGCAAAAACTCAGCAATTTATTTATCCCTATATTAAGCCGATACTTCTCTGCGATGAAAGCGAGGAGGCGCATAGCGGAGTGGGGAATGACGACGCGTGTGGAAAAACTGACTCGCCCGAATCATGTGTGACTGAGTATTAAGTGCGAATGCACCCGCCAGCAAAATGTTTTTGCTGGCTTTTTTCGTTTAAGCTTGCGTCGCTGTTTTCCGCTTTCAACAAGGAAATGCCATGCTCTGGTTGATGACGATGGGACGCCGCATGAATGGCGTCTACATCGCGTTTATGATCGTCGCCTTTATGATGGGCGTCGCCGGTGCGGTACAGGCGCCGACGCTGAGCCTGTTCCTCAGCCGCGAAGTGGGCGCAGAGCCCTTCTGGATCGGGCTGTTCTATACCGTCAACGCCATTGCCGGGATCCTTGTCAGCCTTGCGCTGGCAAAACGATCCGACAGCCAGGGCGATCGGCGCAAGCTGATCCTCTTTTGCTGCCTGATGGCGGTGGGTAACGCGCTGCTGTTTGCGTTTAACCGTCACTATCTGACCTTAATCACCTGCGGCGTGCTGCTGGCTTCGCTTGCCAGCACCGCGATGCCGCAGCTCTTCGCGCTGGCGCGTGAGTACGCCGACAGCTCGGCGCGGGAAGTGGTGATGTTCAGTTCGATTATGCGCGCGCAGCTCTCGCTGGCGTGGGTTATCGGGCCGCCGCTGGCGTTTATGCTGGCGCTCAATTATGGCTTTGTCGCCATGTTCTCTATCGCCGCCGGGCTGTTTATTGTCAGCCTGGTGCTGATCGCCTTCTGGCTGCCGTCGGTGCCGCGGGTTGAGCAGCCCGCTGATGTGGCCGTCACGCAGGTGAGCGGCTGGCGCGACAGCAATGTGCGCATGCTGTTTATCGCCTCGACGCTGATGTGGACCTGCAACACCATGTACATCATTGATATGCCGCTGTGGATCAGCCTTGATCTGGGGCTGCCGGACAAGCTGGCGGGCATTTTGATGGGTACTGCCGCAGGCCTTGAGATCCCGGCGATGATCCTCGCGGGTTATTTCGTGAAGCGTTTCGGTAAGCGGTTGATGATGCTGATCGCCGTCGCCGCTGGCGTGCTGTTCTATATCGGCCTGCTCTTTTTCCATAGCCAGACGGCGCTGCTGTTGTTGCAATTTTTCAACGCGGTGTTTATCGGTATTGTCGCCGGGATCGGTATGCTGTGGTTCCAGGATTTGATGCCGGGCAGGGCAGGTTCAGCGACGACACTGTTTACCAACAGCATCTCCACCGGCGTGATTCTGGCAGGCGTGATTCAGGGCGCGCTGGCGCAATATTTTGGTCACGGCTCGGTGTATTTGGGAATTGCCGGGCTGTCGGTCGTGACGCTACTGCTCACCAGCCGGGTGAAGGATGTGTAAGGCGCGGTGCGGCGGTTGAATTGCCGGATGGCGCTAACGCTTATCCGGCCTACTCTTCACACTTGCATCGTTACCCGTAGGCCGGATAAGGCAACGCCGCCATCCGGCAAACAAACCCGCACGATGCCGACTGCCGGATAAGGCAACGCCGCCATCCGGCAAGCAAACCCGCACGATGCCGACTGCCGGATAACCCTCCGGCAATCAGCGTCAGGCTATCACCCCATAAACGCGGGTTGTTTCTCTTCGTAAGCAGCAATGGCGTCGTCGTGTTGCAGCGTCAGGCCAATGCTGTCCAGACCGTTCAGCATGCAGTGGCGGCGGAAGGCATCGAGCGTAAAGCTGTAGGACTTCCCACCTGCATTTACCACCTGCGCCTGCAGATCCACCTCAAAGGTAATGCCCGGATTGCTCTGCACCAGCGCAAAGAGCTCATCCACCTCTTCGTCGCTCAGCGTTACCGGCAGCAGCTGATTGTTGAAGCTGTTGCCATAGAAGATGTCGGCAAAGCTCGGCGCAATCACCACTTTGAAGCCGTAATCCGTCAGCGCCCACGGCGCATGCTCGCGCGAGGAGCCACAGCCAAAGTTCTCCCGCGCCAGCAAAATCGACGCCCCTTTGTACTCAGGAAAGTTGAGCACGAACTCCGGATTAGGCTGTTCGCCTTTATCGTCGAGGAAACGCCAGTCGTTAAACAGATGCGCGCCAAAACCGGTGCGCGTCACCTTCTGCAAAAATTGCTTCGGGATAATGGCGTCGGTATCGACGTTAGCGGCATCCAGCGGAACCACCAGCCCGGTATGTTGGGTAAATTTCTCTGCCATGGTGATCTCCTTAAGCCTGCAAATGACGAATATCAGCGAAACGACCGGTTACTGCCGCAGCGGCGGCCATGGCCGGGCTGACCAGATGGGTGCGTCCGCCGCGGCCCTGACGGCCTTCAAAGTTACGGTTGCTGGTAGAGGCACAGCGCTCGCCCGGGTTCAGGCGGTCATTGTTCATCGCCAGGCACATCGAGCAGCCCGGCAGACGCCACTCAAAACCGGCTTCGATAAAGATCTTATCCAGCCCTTCCGCTTCCGCCTGCGCTTTCACTGGGCCGGAGCCAGGAACCACCAGCGCCTGCACGCCCGGTGCCACTTTACGCCCTTTGGCAATTGCCGCGGCTGCGCGTAAATCTTCAATGCGCGAGTTGGTGCAGGAGCCGATAAAGACTTTGTCGATCGCCACGTCGGTCAGCGGTACGCCCGGTTTCAGTCCCATATAGGCCAGCGCTTTTTCCGCCGAGGCACGCTCGACCGGATCGGCGAAGGAGGCCGGATCGGGGATGATCTCGGTGACCGAGATCACCTGCCCTGGGTTAGTGCCCCAGGTGACCTGCGGGGCGATATCTTCTGCCTGCAGGGTGACAACACGGTCAAAGTGGGCACCCTCATCGGTATGCAGCGTCTTCCAGTAAGCGACCGCTTCGTCGAAATCTTTGCCCTTCGGCGCATGCAGGCGACCCTGCACGTAGTTAAAGGTGGTCTCATCCGGCGCGACCAGGCCCGCTTTCGCACCCATCTCAATCGCCATATTGCACAGCGTCATGCGGCCTTCCATGCTGAGCGCGCGGATCGCGTCGCCGCAGAACTCCACCACGTGACCGGTGCCGCCAGCGCTGCCGGTTTTGCCGATAATCGCCAGCACGATATCTTTGGCGGTGATGCCCGGCGCAGCGGTGCCGTTAACTTCAATCTTCATGGTTTTGGCGCGCCCCTGCTTCAGGGTCTGCGTCGCCAGCACATGTTCCACCTCTGAGGTGCCGATACCGAACGCCAGCGCGCCAAACGCGCCGTGCGTGGCGGTGTGGGAGTCGCCGCAGACGATGGTCATCCCCGGCAGGGTGATGCCCTGTTCCGGACCCATCACGTGCACGATGCCCTGATAGGGGTGGTTCAGGTCATACAGCTCGACGCCAAATTCGTTGCAGTTCTTAATCAGCTCCTGCATCTGAATACGCGCCATCTCACCGGAGGCGTTGATATCTTTGGTCTGCGTCGAGACGTTGTGATCCATCGTGGCGAAGGTTTTGCCCGGCTGACGCACCGGGCGATTGTGCGCGCGCAGGCCATCAAACGCCTGCGGCGAGGTCACTTCATGCACCAGATGGCGGTCGATATAGAGCAGCGGGGTCTCGTTCGGCGCTTCATAGACCACATGGGCGTCAAATAACTTTTCGTACAAACTCTTAGCCATGATTACACCCCTTCTGCGACATAACGAGCGATGATATCGCCCATCTCATCGGTACTGACTGCGGACGCGCCACGCGCTAAATCGCCGGTGCGCACGCCCTCTTCTAAAGCCCGGTTAATGGCCTGTTCAATCGCCGTTGCCGCCTCGTCTGCATTCAGGCTGTAGCGCAGCAGCAGCGCCAGCGACAGGATCTGCGCGATCGGGTTGGCAATATTTTTGCCCGCGATATCCGGCGCGGAGCCGCCCGCCGGTTCATACAGGCCAAAGCCCTGCTCATTCAGGCTGGCAGAGGGCAGCATGCCCATTGAGCCGGTGATCATCGCGCACTCGTCGGAGAGGATATCGCCGAACAAGTTGGAGCAGAGCAGCACGTCGAACTGGGAGGGATCTTTAATCAGCTGCATGGTGGCGTTATCGATATACATATGCGCCAGCTCAATGTCCGGGTATTCGCCCGCGATCTCATTGACGATTTCACGCCACAGCAGCGAAGTTTGCAGCACGTTGGCTTTATCAATGGAGTGGACTTTTTTGCCGCGTTTGCGCGCCGACTCGAAAGCGATACGCGCAATGCGCTCGATCTCAAAGCGGTGATAAATTTCGGTGTCGTAAGCTTTCTCATGCTGGCCGCTGCCTTCGCGCCCTTTAGGTTGACCGAAGTAGATGCCGCCGGTCAGTTCTCGTACGCACAGTATATCGAAACCGTTGGCGGCGATATCTTCGCGCAGCGGGCAGAAGGCTTCCAGGCCCGCATAGAGTTTGGCAGGGCGCAGGTTGCTGAACAGCTTGAAGTGTTTACGCAGCGGCAGCAGCGCGCCGCGCTCCGGCTGCTGCGCTGGCGGCAGGTTTTCCCATTTCGGGCCGCCGACGGAGCCAAACAGAATTGCATCGGCCTGCTCGCAACCTTCGACCGTCGCCTGCGGCAGCGGATTGCCATGACGGTCAATGGCGATACCGCCAACGTCGTAATGGCTGGTGGTAATACGCATCGCGAAACGGCTACGCACGGCTTCCAGTACTTTCAGGGCTTGCGCCATCACTTCCGGGCCAATGCCGTCGCCCGGCAGCACGGCAATATGGTAACTCTTCGACATCACACGGTTTCCTTGTTGTTTTCTTTGTTCTGCGCTTTACGTTGCAACTCTTTTTCCACTTCGGCGGCGCGCCAGATGGTGTTCAGCACGTTGACCATCGCTTTGACGGAGGACTCAACGATATCTGTTGCCAGGCCGATGCCGTGGAAGCGGCGGTTGTTGTAATTGACGACGATATCAACCTGGCCCAGCGCATCTTTACCGTGGCCTTTCGCCGTCAGGCTGTATTTCACCAGCTCGATGTCATATTCGGTGACGCGGTTAATCGCCTGGTAGACGGCATCGACCGGCCCGTTGCCATTGGCGGCTTCGGCTTTGATCTCCTCGCCGCAGGCCAGTTTCACCGAGGCGGTGGCGATATCGTTGGAGCCGGACTGCACATTGAAGTACTCCAGGCGGAAATGCTCCGGCTCTTCCTGCTGTTTGTTGATAAAGGCCAGCGCTTCCAGATCGTAATCAAAGACCTGACCCTTTTTATCCGCCAGCTTCAGGAAGGCGTCGTACAGGTTATCCAGGTTGTAGTCGCTCTCCTGATAGCCCATCTCTTCCATACGATGTTTGACCGCTGCGCGACCGGAGCGTGAAGTCAGGTTCAGCTGCACCTGGTTCAGGCCGATCGACTCTGGCGTCATGATTTCGTAGTTTTCGCGGTTTTTCAGCACGCCATCCTGATGGATGCCGGAGGAGTGAGCGAAGGCGCCGGTGCCGACGATCGCTTTGTTGGCCGGGATCGGCATATTGCAGATCTGAGCCACGGTCTGGCTGGTGCGCCAGATCTCCTGATGATTGATGCGGGTGTGCACATTCATAATGTCTTTGCGCACTTTAATCGCCATGATCACCTCTTCCAGTGAACAGTTACCGGCACGTTCGCCGATGCCGTTCATCGCGCCTTCTACCTGGCGCGCGCCGGCATGCACGGCGGCAATCGAATTACCGACCGCCAGGCCTAAGTCATCATGGGTGTGGACAGAAATAATGGCTTTATCAATGTTTGGAACGCGGTCATACAGGCCGGTGATGATATTGGCGAACTCGAAGGGCATGGTGTAGCCCACGGTATCCGGGATATTGATGGTTTTCGCCCCGGCATTGATTGCCGCTTCGACGACGCGCGCCAGATCCTCAATCGGCGTACGCCCGGCATCTTCACAGGAAAACTCCACATCATCGGTATAGTTACGCGCACGTTTCACCATATAGATGGCGCGCTCAATCACCTCATCCAGCGTGCTGCGCAGCTTGGTGGCGATATGCATTGGCGAGGTGGCGATAAAGGTGTGAATGCGGAACGCTTCAGCCACTTTCAGCGACTCTGCGGCGACATCAATATCTTTCTCAACGCAGCGTGCCAGGGCGCAGACACGGCTGTTTTTTACCTGGCGGGCGATGGTCTGTACGGACTCAAAATCGCCCGGTGACGAGACCGGAAAACCGACTTCCATCACATCAACACCCATACGCTCCAGCGCCAGGGCGATCTGCAGCTTCTCTTTCACACTCAGGCTTGCCTGCAATGCCTGTTCACCGTCACGTAAGGTGGTATCGAAAATTACGACTTGCTGCTGGCTCATGGTTTAGATCCTTGTTCGCTTTGGCCGCCTCGCTACGAGCATAAAAAAACCCGCGCCAAGGCGCGGGTTCTTAGTCTTAACAGGAAGACGATTCAGTTCTGAGTGTCGTCCACCGGTCTACCGCGCACAGTTGATGCGTTTAGTAGTAGTAGACCAGCGAAACGAACGTGACGAATCATGAATCTTGCTCCCGTGAAAACCGATATGCTTTTAGTGGTACTGGATACGCACTTTGATGTCAACCCCCCGGCGAAATCTGGCGATGTGGAAGCGCAAATCTCCGCGCACTGTTTTAGTTTAATCTGCTGTCTAATTAGCGTGATCGCGACATTCTTGCTTGTTGTGCTGATAAGACTTTTCGTAAGAAAAAGCGAAGGGAAGGTTCGGGGAATTAATAATCCTTTTCGGCAAGATGTTAAAGAAAATGGTGGGTAGGGCAATCGACTTATGATTATCGTTACAAAACAGCTATGGAAGTGAAAATATTAAAAATTAATTTATATTACAGGGCTGAGTAATGCTTTTTTTAATTTCATCCAGGAAATTAAATGTAAGCTTTATATATTCCTAAATTTTCACACTGCGCTTCTAATAATGCTATATGCGTGATAAATCATCTTCCTGAATATTATTATTACACAAGTCAAGGGAGTTTATCATGACGACGGATTGCAATTTTCCCGGGGAAAGTATTTATAATCAAAAGGTTAATGACGGCGAGAAGCCACAATTACGTTCGGTTGATCTCAATTTGCTGACCGTTTTTGATGCCGTTATGCAGGAACAAAACATTACGCGTGCAGCCCATGCGTTGGGTATGTCTCAACCCGCCGTCAGTAATGCCGTTGCGCGTCTTAAGGTGATGTTTAACGACGAACTTTTTGTTCGTTATGGTCGAGGTATTCAACCTACCGCACGTTCGTATCAGCTTTTTGGCGCGATAAGACAGGCACTTCAGTTGGTGCAAAATGAACTGCCTGGCTCCGGTTTTGATCCACAAAGCAGCGAGCGGATTTTTAATCTTTGCGTATGCAGTCCACTCGATAATTTCTTGACTTCGGTTATTTACAATAATGTGAAAGCCGTCGCACCAAATATAAAACTGATATTCAAATCTGATCTAAATCACAGTACCGAACATCAGTTGCGCTATCAGGAAATAGAGTTTGTGATCGGCTATGAAGAATTTCGTCGTCCGGAGTTTTCCTGCGTCCCGCTGTTTAAAGATGAAATGGTGCTGGCGGTGAGCCAACAACATCCGCGCATCGCTGACCTGACGACGGAAAACAGCCTGTTTAACGAGCAGCATGCCGTTGTTTCGCTGGAGCGCTACGCCTCTTTTAGCCAGCCCTGGTACGACACGGTCGAAAAGCGCAACCGCATTGCCTATCAAGGAATGGCGCTGCCCAGCGTATTAAACGTTGTCTCTCAAACCCATCTGGTTGCTATTGCGCCGCGCTGGCTGGTGGAGCGCTTTGCCAGCGGGCTGGCGCTGCATACGCTGCCGTTGCCGCTTACGCTCAATAGCCGTACCTGCTGCCTCTCATGGCACGAATCCGCCGGTCGGGATAAGGGGCATCAGTGGATGGAGGAGCTGTTGGTGTCGGTCTGTAGCCACTAAGCGCCGTGCGGAATAAACCGGGCAGCTGAATTCCGGTTTATTCTGCCTTTATCTATATAACCACTATTTTATTCTGATTTATCCCGCCAGCGAATCTCTGCACGATGTTAAAAATGCATGAATTACTGAACATTCCCTTATCACAGCGATCAATGGTCATCGTCGCGGCTTATTACAGACGTTTTCACCAGCTCTTTATTTAAGACCTCCTGTTTCTGCTTTTAGCGGGGCTTTTCCTCGCCTGAGGTCGGATTGCCTGCCAGATTTTGAGCGGTTATGGTAACTGCCATTCATAATCAGAAAGCAGGATGTCCTGTTCTGAACAGAGCGACAGTGCGGAAATGAGTTCTGCCGTCAGTCGACAAACGTAAGCCTGGAGGCAAAGCATGGAGATGTTGTCTGGAGCCGAGATGGTCGTACGATCGCTCATCGATCAAGGCGTAAAGAAGGTATTCGGCTACCCCGGAGGCGCGGTACTTGATATCTACGACGCCCTGCATACCGTCGGTGGCATCGAGCATGTGCTGGTGCGCCATGAGCAGGCGGCCATTCACATGGCAGACGGGCTGGCACGTGCGACAGGTGAAGTGGGGGTGGTGCTGGTGACTTCCGGCCCCGGCGCGACAAACGCCATCACCGGTATCGCGACAGCTTATATGGACTCCATCCCGCTGGTGGTGCTCTCCGGTCAGGTAGCGACCTCGCTGATTGGTTACGACGCCTTCCAGGAGTGCGACATGGTGGGCATCTCCCGCCCGGTGGTGAAACACAGCTTTCTGGTGAAGCAGGCTGAAGATATTCCCGGCGTATTAAAAAAGGCGTTCTGGCTCGCTGCCAGCGGACGCCCGGGGCCGGTGGTAGTGGATCTGCCGAAAGATATTATGAACCCCGCGAACAAGCTGCCCTATCTCTGGCCGGAGTCGGTCAGCATGCGCTCCTATAACCCGACCACGCAGGGGCACAAAGGGCAGATCAAACGCGCGCTGCAAACCCTGGTTGCCGCCAAAAAGCCGGTCTTCTATGTCGGCGGTGGGGCGATTACTTCTGCCTGCGACGCCCCGTTGCGCCAGCTGGCTGAAACGCTGAATGCACCGGTGGTCTCTTCATTAATGGGGCTGGGCGTCTTCCCGGCTTCCCATCGTCAGTCGCTCGGTATGCTCGGTATGCACGGGACCTATGAAGCGAATATGACGATGCATCATGCCGACGTGATCTTTGCCGTCGGCGTGCGTTTTGACGATCGCACCACCAATAATTTGCTGAAGTACTGCCCCGACGCGACGGTGCTGCATATCGATATCGATCCCACCTCTATCTCTAAAACCGTGCAGGCGGATGTGCCGATTGTTGGCGATGCGCGCCAGGTGCTGGAGCAGATGCTGGAGTTGCTTGAACAGGAGCGCGCCTCGCAGCCGCACGATGAGATCCGCGACTGGTGGTTGCGCATTGAGCAGTGGCGCGCGCGCCAGTGCCTGAAATATGACACGCAAAGCGAAAGCATTAAACCGCAGGCGGTGATTGAGGCGGCCTGGCGTCTGACTAAGGGCGACGCTTACGTTACCTCCGATGTTGGTCAGCACCAGATGTTTGCCGCGCTCTATTACCGCTTTGATAAACCGCGCCGCTGGATCAACTCCGGCGGCCTCGGCACGATGGGCTTCGGCTTACCTGCCGCGCTGGGCGTAAAAATGGCACTGCCGGACGAGACGGTAATTTGCGTCACCGGCGACGGCAGTATCCAGATGAATATCCAGGAGCTTTCGACTGCGCTGCAATATGAGCTGCCGGTGCTGGTTCTCAACCTTAACAACCGCTACCTCGGGATGGTGAAGCAGTGGCAGGATATGATCTACTCCGGGCGCCACTCGCAATCCTATATGGAGTCTTTACCAGATTTTGCCCGTCTCGCCGAAGCGTATGGTCATGTTGGTATCCGCATTACCCGTCCGGAAGAGCTGGAGGCGAAGCTCGCCGAGGCGCTGGAGCAGGTGAAAAACAATCGTCTGGTCTTTGTCGATGTGACCGTTGACGGAAGTGAACACGTTTATCCGATGCAGATCCGCGGCGGCGGCATGGATGAGATGTGGTTAAGCAAAACGGAGAGAACCTGATTATGCGCCGGATATTGTCTGTCTTACTGGAAAACGAATCGGGCGCGTTATCGCGCGTCATTGGCCTCTTCTCACAGCGCGGCTACAACATTGAGAGCCTGACGGTCGCGCCAACGGACGATCCCACCCTGTCGCGGATGACCATCCAGACCGTGGGCGATCAAAAGGTCCTTGAACAGATCGAGAAGCAGTTGCACAAACTGGTGGACGTGCTGCGCGTAAACGAGCTGGGGCAGGGGGCCTATGTTGAGCGTGAGATCATGCTGGTGAAGATCCAGGCCAGCGGCTATGGCCGTGAAGAGGTTAAACGCAACGCGGAGATCTTCCGCGGGCAGATCATTGACGTCACGCCGTCGATTTACACGGTTCAGCTCGCCGGCACCAGCGACAAGCTGGATGCGTTCCTCGCCACAATTCGTGATGTAGCGAAGATTGTTGAAGTAGCGCGCTCCGGCGTGGTCGGTTTATCACGCGGCGATAAAATCATGCGCTAATGCGAGCAAGGTTCCACATTTTTAAGCCCGGCTGATTATGCCGGGCTTTTTTTTGCGAAATCAGCCGGAAGCAGAGAGAAAAGCGGTTGCCGCAGTTACCTTTCTGCGCTTAGATGTTATGGAAATTAACCTATATCCCTAAAAAGGTTATGGTGCGCATCATTTTAAGGGGCAATTGTGAAACTGGATGAAATCGCCCGGCTCGCCGGCGTCTCACGAACCACGGCAAGCTACGTCATTAACGGAAAGGCGAAGCAGTATCGTGTCAGCGATAAAACCGTAGAGAAAGTTATGGCGGTCGTTCGTGAGCATAACTACCACCCGAACGCGGTGGCAGCTGGGTTACGAGCAGGACGCACCCGATCGATCGGACTGGTCATTCCCGATCTGGAAAACACAAGCTATACCCGTATTGCTAATTATCTGGAGCGCCAGGCGCGCCAGCGCGGCTACCAGCTGCTGATCGCCTGTTCTGAAGATCAGCCTGATAACGAGATGCGTTGCATCGAACATCTGCTGCAACGGCAGGTGGATGCGATCATCGTCTCGACCTCGCTTCCGCCGGAGCACCCCTTCTATCAGCGCTGGGCGAATGACGCCTTCCCGATTGTCGCGCTCGATCGCGCGCTGGATCGTGAGCACTTCACCAGCGTGGTCGGGGCCGATCAGGAGGATTCAGAGATGCTGGCGGCGGAGCTGCGTAAAATGCCGGCGGAGCGCGTGCTCTATTTAGGCGCGCTGCCGGAGCTCTCGGTGAGCTTCCTGCGCGAGCAGGGTTTCCGTACAGCCTGGAAAGACGATCCCCGCGAGGTGAAGTATCTCTACGCCAATGGCTATGAGCGCGACGCCGCCGCCCAGTTATTTGAAAAGTGGCTGGAAACCAACGAGATGCCGGAAGCGATGTTTATCACCTCTTTCGCGCTGCTGCAGGGCGTGCTGGATGTGACGCTGCGCCGCGACGGCAAGCTGCCTTCCAATCTGTCGATAGCCACCTTTGGCGATCATGAACTGCTCGATTTCCTGCAGTGTCCGGTGCTGGCCGTGGCGCAGCGTCACCGTGACGTTGCCGAGCGGGTGCTCGAGATCGTGCTGGCAAGCCTTGATGAGCCGCGCAAGCCGAAGCCGGGGTTAAGCCGTATTCGACGTAATCTCTATCGACGCGGCATATTAAGCCGGGTATAAATAAACGCAATTAAGGCAGCGCCCGCTGCCTTTTTCCTTTTCAACATTTCGCCTTAATCGAAATAGTGCTATTTAACTCCTCAGATAAATCCTTAATTTACGAAGATGCTCTGATTTATTATTTCTTTAAGTTTCTTTACTTCCGATTTCTCACTGCCCGTTAAGAAGTTACTGATGATGATTTCTGTATTGAATTGTTACATCTCCTGATCGCATTCGATTAATTAACAACCACTTTTGTTGAGAGGAACATCACCTTAGCGAAACCGGGGCTAAGTTAGCGCCAGCTCCTGCATCTGGCGCTGTTAAGTCGCGCCGTTATGCCTTAAAATGCCGCCCGCGTCGCAAACTGACACTTTATATTTCGCGTACAGAAACGGAATGGTCTGAAACCCCAGGGCCTATATTCCCCCCTTTTTTCTTGCAAATATTCATGACGTTAATTTGCCTCGTAAGCTGAGCACTATTTCACCGACGCTGATATTCATTACGAATAAGGGATCTTTTGTTCTCGTTGGCCTTTGCGCTGGCTTGACAAGCTTTTCCTCCGCTCCGTAAACTCCCTCGGTGGGGTTTTGTGGGATAAAGTGGTGGAAATGATCATGCGGGGGTAAACCGGACATGTTCCGTGGCGCGACGTTAGTCAATCTCGACAGCAAAGGGCGGTTATCCGTTCCGACCCGTTATCGGGATTCGCTGCAGGAGAGTGCCTCCGGCCAGATGGTCTGTACCATTGATATTCGCCACACATGCCTGCTGCTTTACCCTCTGCCCGAATGGGAAATTATCGAGCAAAAACTGTCGCGGCTGTCGAGCATGAACCCGCTTGAGCGGCGCGTACAACGTTTATTGCTGGGGCATGCCAGCGAGTGCCAGATGGATAGCGCCGGTCGCATCTTAATTGCGCCTGTCTTACGGCAGCACGCCGGGCTAACCAAAGAAGTGATGCTGGTCGGACAGTTCAATAAATTTGAGCTGTGGGATGAAACGACCTGGTATCAACAGGTCAGGGAAGATATTGACGCTGAGCAATCCGGTTCCGAAGGACTTTCGGATCGGTTGCAGGATTTGTCTCTTTAATGATGATGGAAAATTTTAAACACACAACGGTGCTGCTGGATGAGGCCGTTAACGGCCTGAATATTCGTCCGGATGGCATTTACATTGATGGCACTTTTGGTCGCGGTGGACACTCGCGCCTGATCCTCTCCCAACTGGGGGCGGAAGGCCGCTTGCTGGCAATCGATCGCGATCCGCAGGCAATTGAAGTTGCGAAGACCATTAATGACCCGCGCTTCTCCATCATTCATGGACCCTTTTCTGCGCTCGCTGATTATGTCAGCGAGCGCGATCTTATTGGCAAGATCGACGGCATTCTCCTCGATCTTGGCGTCTCTTCACCGCAGCTTGACGATCCGGAACGCGGCTTCTCCTTTATGCGAGACGGCCCGCTGGATATGCGTATGGATCCGACGCGCGGCCAGTCTGCCGCCCAGTGGCTGCAAACCGCAGATGAAGCGGATATTGCCTGGGTGCTGAAAACCTTTGGTGAAGAGCGCTTTGCTAAACGCATCGCCCGCGCCATCGTCGAGCGTAACCGCCTCGATCCGATGACCCGCACCAAAGCGCTGGCAGAAGTGGTGGCAGCGGCGACGCCGATAAAAGATAAGTTTAAACATCCCGCGACCCGTACCTTCCAGGCGGTGCGCATCTGGGTGAACAGTGAACTGGAGGAGATAGAGCAGGCGCTAAAAAACTCGCTCGATGTGCTGGCCCCGGGAGGCCGGCTTTCTGTCATCAGCTTCCACTCGCTGGAAGACCGCATTGTGAAACGCTTTATGCGTGAGCAAAGCCGTGGGCCGCAGGTTCCTGCCGGGCTGCCGATGACCGAAGCGCAACTCAGCAAGCTGGGTGGCCGTCAACTGCGAGCCTTAGGAAAAATGATGCCGGGCGAAGAAGAAGTGGCGGAAAACCCACGTGCCCGTAGTTCAGTTCTGCGTATTGCAGAGAGGACGAACGCATGATCGGCAGAGTGACGGAGACCCTCAGCAAAGTTAAGGGATCGTTAGGAAGCAGCGAGCGCCATGCCTTGCCTGGCGTGATCGGCGACGATCTTTTGCGGTTCGGGAAACTGCCACTCTGCCTGTTCATTTGCATCATCATGACGGCCATCACGGTCGTCACCACCGCGCACCATACCCGTCTGTTGACCGCACAGCGTGAACAACTGGTGATTGAGCGCGACGCGCTGGATATCGAATGGCGCAACCTGATTCTTGAAGAGAACGCCCTCGGCGATCATAGCCGGGTCGAACGGATTGCTACCGAGAAGCTGCAGATGCAGCACGTCGATCCTTCACAGGAAAATATAGTGGTGCAGAAATAGCGATGAAAAAGGAACAACCCAGCGCATGAAAGCCGCGGCGAAGATGGTGAAAGCGAAACGCCAGGAAGAGCAGGCCAACTTTATAAGTTGGCGTTTTGCGTTGCTTTGCGGCTGTATTTTATTGGCGCTCGGCTTCCTGATTGGCCGCGTCGCGTATCTGCAAATTATCAACCCCGATATGCTGGTGCGCCAGGGCGATATGCGCTCGCTGCGCGTGCAGGAGGTGGCGACCTCGCGTGGGATGATCACCGACCGCTCCGGGCGTCCGCTGGCGGTCAGCGTGCCGGTAAAAGCGATCTGGGCTGACCCGAAAGAGCTGCATGACGCAGGCGGCGTAACGCTGGATAACCGCTGGAAAGCGCTCTCCGATGCGCTCAATATGCCGCTCGACCAGCTCGCTTCGCGCATTAACGCCAACCCGAAGATGCGCTTTATCTATCTTGCCCGCCAGGTCAATCCGGATCTGGGGGACTACATCAAAAAACTCAAGCTTCCCGGCATTCATCTGCGCGAAGAGTCGCGCCGCTACTACCCCTCCGGAGAAGTGACCGCTCACCTGATCGGCTTTACTAACGTCGACAGCCAGGGGATTGAAGGGGTCGAAAAGAGCTTTGATAAGTGGCTTACCGGCCAGCCGGGCGAGCGCATCGTGCGTAAAGATCGCTATGGCCGCGTAATTGAGGATATCTCCTCGACCGACAGCCAGGCGGCGCACAACCTCGCGCTGAGCATTGATGAACGTCTGCAGGCGCTGGTTTACCGCGAGCTGAACAACGCCGTGGCATTTAACAAAGCCGAATCCGGCAGCGCCGTGCTGGTGGATGTCAACACCGGCGAAGTGCTGGCGATGGCCAACAGCCCCTCCTATAACCCGAACAACTTCTCCGGCACCGCCAAAGACGCGATGCGTAACCGCGCTATCACCGACGTTTTCGAACCCGGTTCGACGGTGAAACCGATGGTGGTAATGACCGCGCTGCAACGCGGCGTGGTTAACCCCAATACGGTGCTTAACACCGTGCCTTACCGAATTAACGGTCACGAAATCAAAGACGTGGCGCGCTATAGCGAATTGACCCTTACCGGGGTGCTGCAGAAGTCGAGTAACGTTGGCGTATCCAAGCTGGCGTTAGCGATGCCCTCCTCAGCGTTAGTAGATACTTACTCACGTTTTGGACTGGGAAAAACGACCAATTTGGGGATGGTCGGGGAACGCAGTGGCTTATTTCCTCAAAAACAACGGTGGTCTGACATAGAGAGGGCCACCTTCTCTTTCGGCTACGGGCTAATGGTAACGCCGTTACAGTTAGCGCGAGTCTACGCAACCATTGGCAGCTACGGCATCTATCGCCCACTGTCGATTACCAAAGTCGACCCGCCCGTACCGGGTGAGCGCGTCTTCAACGAATCCATTGTCCGCACCGTGGTGCATATGATGGAGAGCGTGGCGCTGCCGGGCGGCGGTGGGGTAAAAGCGGCCATTAAGGGCTATCGCATCGCGATCAAAACCGGTACCGCGAAAAAAGTCGGGCCGGATGGGCGCTACATCAACAAATACATTGCATACACTGCGGGCGTCGCGCCTGCCAGCCGGCCGCGCTTTGCGCTGGTGGTGGTCATTAACGATCCGCAAGCGGGCAAATACTACGGTGGCGCGGTCTCTGCGCCGGTCTTCGGTGCCATCATGGGCGGCGTACTGCGCACCATGAACATCGAGCCGGATGCGCTGACCACGGGCGAAAAAAGTGAGTTTGTAATTAATCAAGGCGAGGGATCAGGTGGCAGATCGTAATTTGCGCGACCTTCTCGCTCCGTGGGTACCCATGCTACCTGCGCGAGCACTACGAGAGATGACACTCGACAGCCGTGTGGCTGCGTCGGGCGATCTCTTCGTGGCGGTGGTCGGTCATCAGGCGGACGGGCGTCGTTATATCCCGCAGGCGATTGCGCAAGGTGTTGCTGCCATTATTGCTGAGGCGAAAGACGAGGCAAATGACGGTGAAATTCGTGAAATGCACGGCGTGCCGGTGGTTTACTTAAGCCAGTTGAATGAGCGTCTCTCTGCGCTGGCGGGCCGCTTCTACGGCGAGCCGTCAGACCAGCTACGCCTGATTGGCGTCACCGGTACTAACGGTAAAACCACCACCACGCAGCTGTTAGCGCAGTGGAGCCAGCTGCTCGGCGAAACCAGCGCGGTGATGGGTACGGTCGGCAACGGCCTGCTTGGTAAAGTGGTGCCGACGGAAAACACCACCGGTTCTGCGGTCGATGTCCAGCATGTGATTGCCGGTCTCGCGGAGCAGGGCGCTACCCTTGCCGCGATGGAGGTCTCCTCCCACGGTTTAGTTCAGCATCGCGTGGCGGCGCTGAAATTCGCCGCCTCGGTGTTCACCAATTTAAGCCGCGATCACCTCGATTATCACGGCGATATGACCCATTACGAAGCCGCCAAATGGCTGCTCTTCTCCTCGCACCACTATGGTCAGGCGATCATCAACGCCGATGACGAAGTGGGCCGCCGCTGGCTGGCAAACCTGCCGGATGCGGTTGCGGTGTCGATGGAAGGCCATATCAACCCGGATTGCCACGGGCGCTGGCTGAAAACTCTGAGCGTTGATTACCACGACAGCGGGGCGACCATTCGCTTCGACTCCAGCTGGGGTGAAGGGGAAATCGAAAGCCGCCTGATGGGCGCGTTTAACGTCAGCAACCTGCTGCTGGCGCTGGCAACCCTGCTGGCGCTTGGCTATCCCCTCAGCGATCTGCTGAAAACCGCCTCCCGCCTGCAACCCGTTTGCGGCCGGATGGAAGTGTTTAGCGCGCCGGGCAAACCGACGGTGGTGGTGGATTATGCCCACACGCCGGACGCGCTGGAAAAAGCGCTGCAGGCCGCGCGTCTGCACTGCACAGGAAAACTGTGGTGCGTCTTTGGCTGCGGCGGCGATCGTGACAAGGGCAAACGTCCGCTGATGGGCGCGATTGCCGAAGAGTTTGCCGATGTGCCGGTCGTCACCGATGACAACCCGCGCACCGAAGAGCCACGCGCCATCATTAACGACATTCTCGCCGGTATGCTCGACGCCGGACGCGCGCATGTGGTGGAGGGCCGCGCCGAAGCGGTGACCAACGCCATTATGCAGGCCAAAGAGAACGATGTGGTGCTGCTGGCAGGTAAAGGCCATGAAGATTATCAGATTGTCGGCACCCACCGTCTGGATTACTCAGACCGTGTGACCGCCGCGCGTCTGCTGGGGGTAGTAGCATGATTAGCGTAACGCTCAGCCAGCTTGCCGGCACGCTGCACGGTGAACTTTTAGGTCAGGACGTCACAATTGACGCCGTGACCAGCGATACCCGTAAACTGACGCCGGGCTGCCTGTTTGTGGCGCTGAAAGGCGAACGTTTTGACGCCCACGATTTTGCCGAGCAAGCCAAAGCGGGCGGCGCGGGCGCGCTGCTGGTGAGCCGCAAACTGGATACCGATCTGCCGCAGCTGGTGGTGAGTGATACCCGCCAGGCCTTTGGCGAACTGGCGGCATGGGTGCGTCAGCAGGTGCCGACGCGCGTCGTTGCGCTGACCGGCTCCTCCGGTAAAACCTCGGTGAAAGAGATGACCGCCGCCATTCTTGGCGAGTGCGGCAACACGCTCTACACCGCGGGCAACCTGAATAATGATATCGGCGTGCCGATGACCCTGCTGCGTCTCACCAAAGAGCATCAGTACGCGGTGATTGAGCTGGGTGCTAACCACCAGGGCGAAATCGCCTGGACCGTCAGCCTGACCCGCCCGGAAGCGGCGCTGGTCAACAACCTGGCCGCTGCGCATCTGGAAGGGTTCGGATCGCTGGCGGGCGTGGCGAAGGCGAAAGGTGAAATCTACACCGGCCTGCCGGCCAACGGCATCGCCATCCTCAATGCCGATAACAATGACTGGCTGAACTGGCAGAGCATTATCGGCGATCGCAAAGTGTGGCGCTTCTCGCCCAACGCGGCGAACAGCGATTTTACCGCCACCAATGTGCATATCACCTCGCACGGCACTGAGTTCACGCTGCAAACGCCGACCGGCAATGCCGAGGTGACTTTACCCCTGCCGGGACGTCACAACATTGCTAACGCGCTGGCAGCGACCGCGCTGGCAATGGCGGTGGGCGCATCTCTCGATGCGGTAAAACAGGGCCTGGCGAAGCTGAAAGCAGTGCCGGGCCGTCTCTTCCCGGTGCGCCTTGGTGAAAACCAGCTGCTGCTGGACGATACCTATAATGCTAACGTCGGGTCGATGACCGCCGCTGCGCACGTGCTGGCAGAGATGCCCGGCTACCGCGTGATGGTGGTGGGCGATATGGCGGAGCTGGGCGACGAGAGCGAAGCCTGCCACGTTCAGGTCGGCGAAGCGGCGAAAGCCGTCGGTATCGACAAGGTGCTGAGCGTCGGCACATTAAGTAAAGCGCTCAGCGACGCCAGCGGCGTTGGCGAGCATTTCAATGATAAAGCTGCGGCCACGGCGCGTTTAACAGCGCTGATTGCCGAGCACCCAATGATTACCATTTTAGTGAAAGGTTCACGTAGCTCCGCCATGGAAGAGGTGGTACGCGACTTACAGGAGAACGGGACATGTTAGTTTGGCTGGCCGAGCATTTGGTCAAATATTATTCCGGCTTTAACGTCTTTTCCTATCTGACGTTTCGCGCCATTGTCAGCCTGCTGACCGCGCTCTTCATCTCCTTATGGATGGGGCCGCGCATGATCGCCCGCTTGCAGAAACTCTCTTTTGGCCAGGTTGTGCGTAACGACGGCCCGGAATCGCACTTCAGTAAACGCGGTACGCCGACAATGGGCGGGATTATGATCCTGACCGCAATTGTTGTCTCGGTGTTGCTGTGGGCTTACCCCTCCAACCCCTACGTCTGGTGCGTACTGGTGGTGCTGGTGGGCTACGGCATCATCGGCTTTGTCGATGATTATCGCAAAGTGGTGCGCAAAGATACCAAGGGGCTTATCGCCCGCTGGAAGTACTTCTGGATGTCGGTGATTGCACTGGGCGTCGCGTTTGCGCTCTACCTTGGCGGAAAAGATACCCCCGCCACCGAACTGGTGGTGCCGTTCTTTAAAGATGTAATGCCGCAGCTTGGTCTGTTCTATGTGCTGCTCGCTTACTTTGTAATTGTCGGCACCGGTAACGCCGTCAACCTGACGGATGGCCTCGATGGCCTGGCGATTATGCCGACCGTCTTTGTCGCAGGCGGTTTCGCGCTGGTGGCGTGGGCGACCGGTAACATGAACTTCGCCAACTATCTGCACATTCCTTATCTGCGTCACGCGGGTGAGCTGGTGATCGTCTGTACGGCGATTGTCGGTGCCGGGCTCGGTTTCCTGTGGTTTAACACCTATCCGGCGCAGGTCTTTATGGGCGATGTCGGATCGCTGGCGCTCGGCGGCGCGCTCGGCATTATCGCCGTGCTGCTGCGCCAGGAGTTCCTGCTGGTGATCATGGGCGGCGTCTTTGTGGTGGAGACCCTGTCGGTGATTTTGCAGGTTGGCTCGTTCAAACTGCGCGGCCAGCGCATTTTCCGTATGGCGCCGATTCACCACCACTATGAATTGAAGGGCTGGCCGGAGCCGCGCGTGATTGTGCGCTTCTGGATTATTTCGCTGATGCTGGTGCTGATTGGCCTGGCAACGCTGAAGGTACGTTAATCATGGCAGATTACCAGGGTAAAAAAGTCGTCATTATCGGTTTAGGCCTGACGGGCCTTTCCTGCGTGGACTTTTTCCTCGCGCGCGGCGTCACGCCTAAGGTGATGGATACCCGCACGTCGCCGCCGGGGCTGGATAAGCTGCCGGAAACGGTCGAGCGCCATCTTGGTAGTCTTAACGATAACTGGTTGCAGAGCGCCGATCTGATTGTCGCCAGCCCCGGTATGGCGCTGGCGCATCCGTCGCTCAGTGCCGCTGCGGACGCGGGCGTCGAGATTGTCGGCGATATCGAACTCTTCTGCCGTGAAGCGCAGGCACCGATCATCGCCATTACCGGTTCGAACGGCAAAAGCACCGTCACCAAACTGGTCGGTGAGATGGCGGAAGCGGCCGGTAAAAATGTTGGCGTCGGCGGCAATATCGGCCTGCCAGCGCTGATGCTGCTGGACGAGGCGCGCGAGCTGTATGTGCTGGAGCTCTCCAGCTTCCAGCTGGAAACCACCTCCAGCCTGCACGCCGTGGCGGCAACCATCCTTAACGTCACTGAAGATCATATGGATCGCTATCCGTTTGGCCTGCAGCAGTACCGCGCCGCCAAACTGCGTATCTATGAAAACGCCAAAGTGTGCGTGGTCAATGCCGATGACGCTCTGACCATGCCGGTTCGCGGTGCCGATGAGCGCTGCGTCAGCTTTGGCGTTGACGTTGGTGACTATCACCTCAACCGCCAGCAGGGCGAAATCTGGCTGCGGGTAAAAGGTGAGAAGGTGCTGAACGTCAAAGAGATGAAACTGAGCGGCCAGCATAACTACACCAACGCGCTGGCGGCGCTGGCGCTGGCGGATGCGGCAGGTTTACCGCGCGCCAGCAGCCTGAAGGCTCTGACCACGTTTGGCGGGCTGGCGCACCGCTTCCAGCTGGCGTTTGAGCATAACGGCGTGCGCTGGATCAACGACTCGAAAGCGACCAACGTCGGTAGTACCGAAGCGGCGCTTAATGGTTTGCAGGTGGAAGGGACGCTGCATCTGCTGCTGGGCGGCGACGGCAAATCGGCGGACTTCACGCCGCTGAAGCGCTATCTCGGTGGCGATCGTATTCGCCTCTACTGCTTCGGGCGCGATGGCGCTGAGCTGGCTGCACTGCGCCCGGATGTGGCTGAGCAGACAGAAACTATGGATCAGGCGATGCGCTTAATTGCCGCGCGCGTGCAGCCAGGCGATATGGTGCTGTTGTCGCCGGCCTGTGCCAGCCTCGATCAGTTTAAGAATTTCGAACAACGGGGCGACCAGTTCACCCGTCTGGCGCAGGAGTTAGGCTAATGCGTTTAACGCTTCCCCGCCCGAGAATGCCGCGTCTGCCAGGTTATGGGATCCTGGCGTGGCTGTTTGCGGCATTGAAAGGCTGGGTCATGGGCTCGCGACAGAAAGATACCGACAGCCTGGTGATGTACGACCGCACGCTGCTGTGGTTGACGCTCGGCCTGGCGGCGATCGGCTTCATTATGGTGACCTCGGCGTCAATGCCGGTCGGTCAGCGACTGACGGACGATCCCTTCTTCTTCGCTAAACGCCACGGGCTCTATCTGTTCCTGTCGTTCTGTATGGCGATGATCACGCTGCGTCTGCCGATGGAGTTCTGGCAGAAGTACAGCTCGGTAATGCTGATTGCGGCGATCATTATGCTGTTAGTGGTGCTGGTGGTGGGGAGTTCGATCAACGGTGCATCGCGCTGGATTGACCTTGGCATCATGCGCTTCCAGCCGGCGGAGTTCACCAAGCTGTCGCTCTTCTGCTACCTGGCGAACTACCTGGTGCGCAAAGTGGACGAGGTGCGTAATAACCTGCGCGGCTTCTTAAAACCGATGGGCGTGATCCTCGTGCTGGCGGTGCTGCTGCTGGCGCAGCCTGACCTCGGTACGGTGGTGGTGCTGTTTATTACTACGCTGGCGATGCTGTTCCTCGCGGGTGCGAAGCTGTGGCAGTTCATCGCCATTATCGGCATGGGTATCTCGGCAGTAGTGCTGCTGATCCTCGCCGAACCCTATCGTATTCGCCGCGTAACCTCCTTCTGGAACCCGTGGGAAGATCCGTTTGGCAGCGGATATCAGTTAACCCAGTCGCTGATGGCGTTTGGCCGCGGCGAGCTGTGGGGGCAGGGGCTCGGCAACTCGGTGCAGAAGCTGGAGTATCTGCCGGAAGCGCATACCGACTTTATCTTCTCCATCATCGGCGAAGAACTCGGTTATATCGGTGTGGTAGCCGCACTTTTAATGGTATTCTTCGTCGCTTTCCGCGCCATGTCCATTGGCAGAAAAGCGCTGGAGATTGACCACCGCTTCTCCGGTTTCCTTGCCTGCTCCATTGGTATCTGGTTTAGCTTCCAGGCGCTGGTTAACGTCGGTGCGGCAGCCGGTATGCTGCCGACCAAAGGCTTAACCCTGCCGCTGATCAGTTACGGCGGCTCCAGTTTATTGATTATGTCGACGGCGATTACGCTGTTGCTACGGATAGATTATGAAACGCGTCTGAAGAAAGCTCAGGCGTTTACACGAGGTGTGTGATGAGTGGTCAACCTAAGCGGTTAATGGTGATGGCAGGCGGAACCGGCGGGCATGTTTTCCCCGGTCTCGCCGTGGCGCACCATTTGATGGATCAGGGCTGGCAAGTACGCTGGCTCGGAACCGCCGATCGTATGGAGGCTGACCTGGTGCCGAAACATGGCATTGATATCGACTTCATCCGCATCTCCGGCCTGCGCGGCAAAGGGCTGAAAGCGCTGCTGCTCGCGCCGGTGCGTATCTTTAATGCCTGGCGTCAGGCGCGCGACATTATGAAGCGCTTCAAGCCGGACGTGGTGCTGGGCATGGGCGGGTATGTTTCCGGCCCTGGCGGTCTTGCCGCCTGGTCGCTCGGTATCCCGGTTGTTCTGCATGAGCAGAACGGTATTGCCGGTTTGACCAACAAGTGGCTGGCGAAGATCGCCACCAAAGTGATGCAGGCGTTTCCCGGCGCATTTCCGAAAGCGGAAGTGGTGGGGAACCCGGTGCGCGTCGACGTGCTGGCGCTGCCCCTGCCGCAGATGCGCCTGCCGGGCCGCGAAGGACCCATTCGCGTGCTGGTAGTTGGCGGCTCGCAGGGCGCGCGCGTGCTGAACCAGACCATGCCGCAGGTGGCGGCTAAACTGGGCGCGGCGATCACCATCTGGCATCAGAGTGGTAAAGGCGCGCAGCAGGATGTCGAGCAGGCATATGCCACTGCGGGTCAGGCGCAGCATAAAGTTACTGAATTTATTGACGATATGGCTAAAGCCTATGCGTGGGCGGATGTGGTCGTTTGCCGCTCCGGCGCGCTGACGGTAAGCGAAATCGCCGCTGCCGGTCTGCCAGCGCTGTTTGTGCCGTTTCAGCACAAAGACAGACAGCAGTACTGGAATGCCCTGCCGCTGGAGAAAGTGGGCGCGGCGAAGATCCTCGAACAGCCGCAGTTTACCGTTGATGCCGTGGCAGCAACGCTTGCAGGCTGGGATCGTGAAGCATTAAGAGAGATGGCGGAACGCGCGCGCGCGGCAGCCATCCCCGACGCCACCGAGCGGGTAGCGCATGAAGTGAGCCTTGCGGCTCAAGGGTAAATCGTGGCGACGCCTGTTTGCGTCGCGCCAATTTTTTTAGAAGTTGATGGCGTTTAGAAAATGAATACACAAGAACTTGCGAAACTGCGTTTAATCGTGCCCGAGATGCGTCGCGTCCGGCACATTCACTTCGTTGGCATCGGCGGTGCTGGCATGGGCGGTATTGCAGAAGTGCTGGCCAACGAAGGCTACCAGATTAGCGGTTCTGATTTAGCGCCAAACCCGGTGACGCAGCAGCTGACGTCCCTTGGTGCCACCATCTACTTTAACCATCGCCCGGAAAATGTGCTCGATGCGAGCGTTGTTGTGGTCTCCAGCGCCATCTCTGCCGATAACCCAGAGATTGTTGCCGCGCAGGAAGCGCGTATCCCGGTGATCCGCCGCGCGGAGATGCTGGCTGAATTAATGCGTTTTCGTCACGGCATCGCTATCGCCGGGACGCACGGAAAAACGACCACCACCGCCATGGTCTCCAGTATCTACGCAGAAGCGGGTCTGGATCCGACCTTCGTTAACGGCGGGCTGGTAAAAGCGGCCGGTGTGCATGCGCGCCTCGGTCATAGCCGCTATCTGATTGCCGAAGCGGATGAGAGCGATGCCTCCTTCCTGCACCTGCAACCGATGGTGGCGATTGTGACCAATATTGAAGCCGACCATATGGATACGTACCAGGGTGACTTCGAGAATTTGAAAACGACCTTTATCAACTTCCTGCACAACCTGCCGTTTTATGGCCGTGCGGTGATGTGTGTTGATGACCCGGTGATCCGCGAGCTGTTGCCGCGCGTCGGGCGTCAAATTACCACCTATGGATTTAGCGACGACGCCGATGTGCGCGTTGAAGAGTACCGCCAGCAGGGGCCGCAGGGCCACTTTACGCTGGTGCGCCAGGATAAACCGGCGCTGCGCGTGACGCTCAATGCGCCGGGTCGCCACAATGCGCTCAACGCCGCAGCGGCGGTAGCCGTGGCGACGGAAGAGGGGATTGACGACGAAGCGATTCTGCGCGCGCTGGAGAGCTTCCAGGGCACCGGCCGCCGCTTTGATTTCCTCGGCGAGTTTCCGCTGGAAACGGTGAATGGCAACAGCGGCAGTGCGATGCTGGTTGATGATTACGGTCACCACCCAACGGAAGTGGACGCAACGATCAAAGCCGCGCGCGCCGGCTGGCCGGATAAAAATCTGGTGATGATTTTCCAGCCGCACCGCTACACGCGTACCCGCGATCTCTATGACGATTTCGCCAACGTGCTGACGCAGGTGGATAAGCTGCTGATGCTGGAAGTTTACGCCGCGGGCGAAACGGCGATCCCGGGGGCTGACAGCCGTTCGCTGTGCCGCACGATCCGCGGTCGCGGCAAGATCGACCCGATCCTGGTCTCCGATCCGGATCAGGTGGCAGCGATGCTGGCCCCTGTGCTGACCGGTAACGATCTGATCCTGATTCAGGGCGCAGGTAATATCGGCAAGATCGCCCGCAGCCTCGCGCAGTGCAAACTGGTTCCGCAGAGCGAGGAGGTGCAGCGTGGCTGAGAAAGTTGCCGTTCTGCTGGGTGGTACCTCTGCCGAGCGCGAGGTGTCGCTTAATTCAGGCGCGGCCGTGCTTGCCGGGCTGCGTGAAGGTGGTGTTGACGCCCATGCCATCGATCCGCGCGAGGTTGATGTAACCCGCCTGAAAGAGATGGGCTTCAGTAAAGCGTTTATCGCATTGCACGGCCGCGGCGGTGAAGATGGCACTTTGCAGGGTCTGCTGGAACTGACCGGCGTTCCCTACACCGGCAGCGGCGTGATGGCCTCTGCGATTTCAATGGATAAACTGCGCAGCAAACTGCTATGGCAGGGCGCGGGTTTACCGGTTGCGCCATGGGTTGCGCTGACGCGTGGTGAGTTTGAATCAGACCTGCAAGTGTCTGATATTCAAAGTATTGAAGCGTTGGGCTTGCCCCTGATCGTTAAGCCAAGCCGTGAAGGCTCCAGCGTCGGGATGTCAAAGGTCAACGAAAGTAGCGATCTGCAGGCGGCTTTAGCGCTTGCTTTTCAACACGATGATGAAGTTCTGATCGAAAAATGGCTCAGTGGCCCGGAATTTACCGTCGCGTTGCTCGGAAATGAAATTTTACCGTCGATTCGCATTCAACCGGCGGGAATCTTCTATGATTATGAGGCGAAGTATCTCTCTGATGAGACGAAGTATTTCTGTCCATCAGGTCTGGAAGCAGAGCGGGAAGCGGCTTTACAGGCGCTGATCGCCAAAGCGTGGCAGGTTTTAGGCTGCCGCGGCTGGGGACGAATCGATGCGATGCTCGACAGTGATGGTCAATTTTACTTGCTGGAAGCGAATACCTCGCCGGGTATGACCAGCCACAGCCTGGTGCCGATGGCGGCGCGTCAGGCGGGGCTGAGCTTTACCCAGCTTGTTGTTCGTATTCTGGAACTGGCGGAGTGATATGTCTCAGGCTGCGCTGAACACGCGAAATCGCGAAGCGGAGGCGGTAACGACCTCCCGCCGCAACAATGGAACGCGCCTTGCCGGCATTGTGTTCCTGTTGACGGTACTGTGCACCGTGTTGGTGAGTGGCTGGATTGTGCTCGGCTGGATGGATGACGCACAGCGGTTACCGCTGTCGAAGCTGGTGTTAACCGGCGATCGTCACTACACGCGCAATGATGATATTCGCCAGTCCATTCTGGCGCTTGGCGCACCCGGGACCTTTATGTCCCAGGACGTCAATATCATTCAGAGCCAGATTGAGCGCCTGCCGTGGATTAAGCAGGCGAGCGTAAGAAAGCAGTGGCCGGACGAATTGAAGATTCATCTGGTTGAATATGTGCCCATAGCGCGGTGGAATGACCAGCATATGGTTGATGCGGACGGCAACGCCTTTAGCGTACCGGCGGAACGCACCAGCAAGCAGATATTGCCGATGCTGTATGGCCCGGAAGGCAGCGAAAATGAAGTGCTGCAGGGTTACCGCGATATGGGACAGGTGCTGGCAAAGGATAAGTTCACGCTGAAAGAAGCGGCGATGACCGCGCGGCGCTCCTGGCAGGTGACGCTGAGCAATGATATCAAGCTCAACCTGGGCCGTGGCGATACGATGAAACGTCTGGCGCGCTTTGTTGAACTCTATCCGGTGCTGCAGCAGCAGGCCCAGACAGACGGCAAAGAGATAAGCTACGTGGATTTGCGCTATGACTCAGGCGCGGCGGTAGGCTGGAAGCCTGCCCCTGTACAGGAACAAGCGGATCAGCAGCAAAATCAGGCACAACAGAATCAGGCACAGGCAGAGCAACAATGATCAAGGCGACGGACAGAAAACTGGTAGTTGGACTGGAGATTGGCACCGCGAAGGTCGCCGCTTTAGTAGGGGAAGTTCTGCCCGACGGTATTGTTAATATCATTGGCGTAGGCAGTTGCCCATCCCGTGGGATGGACAAAGGCGGAGTGAACGATCTGGAGTCGGTGGTGAAGTGCGTACAGCGCGCCATCGATCAGGCCGAACTGATGGCCGATTGCCAGATCTCCTCGGTCTACCTTGCGCTCTCGGGGAAACACATTAGTTGCCAGAACGAAATTGGTATGGTGCCGATTTCAGAAGAAGAAGTGACGCTGGAAGATGTGGAAAACGTGGTGCATACCGCGAAATCAGTCCGCGTACGCGATGAACACCGCGTGCTGCACGTGATTCCGCAGGAGTACGCCATTGACTACCAGGAGGGCATTAAAAACCCGGTAGGCCTTTCCGGCGTGCGTATGCAGGCGAAAGTGCACCTGATTACTTGCCATAACGATATGGCGAAAAACATCGTTAAAGCCGTTGAACGATGTGGTTTGAAAGTTGACCAACTTATCTTTGCCGGGCTGGCCTCCAGCTACTCGGTGTTGACGGAAGATGAACGCGAACTGGGCGTCTGCGTCGTTGACATCGGCGGTGGTACAATGGACATGGCCGTTTATACCGGCGGCGCGCTGCGCCACACCAAAGTGATCCCTTACGCGGGGAATGTGGTAACCAGCGATATCGCCTACGCCTTCGGCACACCGCCGAGCGATGCGGAAGCGATTAAAGTTCGCCACGGTTGCGCGCTGGGATCGCTGGTCGGTAAAGATGAGAGCGTGGAAGTACCGAGCGTGGGCGGTCGACCGCCGCGCAGCCTGCAGCGCCAGACGCTGGCAGATGTGATTGAGCCGCGCTATACCGAGCTGCTCAACCTGGTCAACGACGAGATATTGCAGTTGCAGGAGCAGCTTCGCCAGCAGGGCGTGAAACATCATCTTGCGGCGGGGATTGTATTAACCGGCGGCGCGGCGCAGATTGAAGGTCTGGCGGCCTGCGCGCAACGTGTGTTCCATACGCAGGTGCGTATTGGCGCACCGCTCAATATTACTGGCTTAACTGATTACGCCCAGGAGCCGTATTACTCTACGGCGGTTGGGTTGCTGCACTACGGGAAAGAGACCCATTTAAGTGGTGAAGCGGAAGTGGAAAAGCGGACGTCAGTCGGTTCGTGGTTCAAACGAATCAACAGCTGGCTGCGAAAAGAGTTTTAATTTTTTTCAGAGACCGTAGAAAATTAGCGGTTTCAGGCGACAGGCACATACGCCAATCCTGATAAGCGGCCCACGGGCTGCCCGGTGGATGAGGCGTAAAGACGGAGAGAGATTATGTTTGAACCAATGGAATTAACCAACGACGCGGTGATTAAAGTCATCGGCGTCGGTGGCGGCGGCGGTAATGCCGTAGAGCATATGGTGCGCGAGCGCATCGAAGGGGTTGAGTTCTTCGCGGTGAATACCGACGCCCAGGCGTTGCGTAAGACGGCGGTAGGGCAGACCATTCAGATCGGTGGCGGTATCACCAAAGGTCTGGGCGCAGGGGCTAACCCTGAAGTCGGTCGTAATGCGGCTGAAGAAGATCGTGAAGCGCTGCGCGCTGCGCTGGAAGGCGCTGACATGGTCTTTATCGCAGCGGGCATGGGTGGCGGTACCGGTACCGGTGCAGCGCCTGTGGTAGCTGAAGTCGCTAAAGACTTAGGCATTCTGACCGTTGCGGTGGTGACCAAGCCGTTCAACTTTGAAGGCAAGAAGCGCATGGCCTTTGCAGAGCAGGGTATTACCGAGCTCTCAAAACATGTCGATTCCCTGATCACTATCCCGAACGACAAGCTGCTGAAAGTGCTGGGTCGCGGTATCTCTCTGCTTGACGCGTTCGGCGCGGCAAACGACGTGCTGAAAGGCGCGGTGCAGGGTATCGCCGAGCTGATTACCCGTCCGGGTCTGATGAACGTCGACTTCGCCGACGTGCGCACCGTGATGTCCGAAATGGGCTACGCGATGATGGGCTCCGGTGTAGCAAGCGGTGAAGATCGTGCGGAAGAAGCGGCAGAAATGGCGATCTCCAGCCCGCTGCTGGAAGATATCGACCTCTCTGGCGCACGTGGTGTGCTGGTTAACATCACAGCCGGCTTCGACCTGCGTCTGGATGAGTTCGAGACCGTTGGTAACACCATTCGTGCGTTCGCTTCTGATAACGCGACGGTGGTAATCGGTACCTCTCTCGACCCGGATATGAACGACGAACTGCGCGTGACCGTTGTTGCCACCGGTATCGGTATGGACAAGCGTCCTGAGATCACTCTGGTAACCAACAAGCAGGCGCAGCAGCCGGTAATGGATCGCTACCAGCAGCACGGCATGCAGCCGATGCAGCAGGAGCAGAAGCCGGCGAAAGTGGTTAATGACAATACGCCGCAGACCACAAAAGAGCCCGATTATCTGGATATTCCGGCGTTTCTGCGTAAGCAGGCGGACTAAGAATTTACTGGAAGTTGGGCATGTTCGCTCTTTGTGCTAAACTGGCCCACCCATTGTGTTATACAATTTGGTTGGATTGGTAATAAGGCGAGATTATACGATGATCAAACAAAGGACTCTTAAACGTATCGTTCAGGCGACTGGTGTCGGTTTACATACCGGCAAGAAAGTCACACTGACGTTGCGCCCTGCGCCGGCAAATACCGGGGTCATCTATCGTCGCACTGACTTAAATCCACCGGTAGACTTTCCGGCTGATGCTAAATCTGTGCGTGATACTATGCTCTGTACTTGTCTGGTCAACGAGCATGACGTGCGGATTTCCACCGTCGAGCACTTAAATGCGGCTCTGGCGGGGCTGGGTATCGACAACATTATTGTCGAAGTCGATGCACCGGAAATTCCAATTATGGATGGCAGTGCAGCACCGTTCGTATACCTGTTGCTTGACGCAGGTGTCGAGGAGCTGAACAGCGCCAAGAAATTCGTTCGCATCAAAGAGACGGTGCGCGTTGAAGATGGCGATAAGTGGGCCGAGTTCAAACCGCATAACGGTTTTACGCTCGATTTCACCATCGACTTCAACCACCCGGCGATTGATGCCAGCACGCAACGCTACGCGATGAACTTCTCTGCCGATGCATTTATGCGCCAGATTAGCCGTGCGCGTACCTTCGGTTTCATGCGTGATATCGAATACCTTCAGTCCCGCGGCCTGTGCCTGGGCGGAAGCTTCGATTGTGCCATCGTAGTTGACGATTATCGCGTACTGAACGAAGACGGCCTGCGTTTCGAAGATGAATTCGTGCGCCACAAAATGCTCGATGCAATCGGCGACCTCTTTATGTGTGGTCACAACATTATCGGTGCCTTTACCGCTTATAAATCCGGTCATGCGCTGAACAACAAACTTCTGCAGGCTGTTCTGGCAAAACAGGAAGCCTGGGAATATGTGACCTTCGAAGACGAAGCTGAACTGCCGCTGGCATTCAAAGCACCTTCAATGGTTCTGGCATAACGCCATAACCTAAAAAATCGACTGGTTAACCTGGCACTCTCTCCGGTCAGGGGAACCAGTCGTTTTTCTTTTTGCGCGCCGCAAAATCCTCTCTTTACGACTAATCTTTCCGAAAATCTTTTCAACGCCGCGATCCTGCGTTTGATTGCTGCTTTCCTCGCCAGTTTTCACGCGCGTCAGGCCTGTTTCCTGCTGTGTGGCGGCGGCATTAGTGATAAGATTTGGGCGCAATCGACTTTCATAGACGCAACATCATGGACGCGTCTTTTTTGGTGGAGCAAGTGAGCGGAATACTGACGCGTTGGCGACAATTTGGCAGACGCTATTTCTGGCCGCATCTCTTATTAGGGATGGTCGCGGCGAGTTTTGGCTTGCCCGCGCTTGCCAGTAATACCGAAACCCACGCCACGCGCGAAACGACGCGCGATCACGCTTCGGCAACCACGGCGAATTTTACCAGCCTCGCGCTGCTGGAAGCGAAGCGCCGCCCGAACTTCACCGTCGATTACTGGCATCAGCACGCCATCCGCACCGTTATTCGTCATCTTTCGTTCGCCATGGCGCCGCAAACGCTGGCCGCCGCAACGGAAGAGCCTTTGCCGATTCAGGCACACCATCTTGCCCTTCTTGATACGCTAAGCGCGCTGCTTAACGTTGAAAGCAAGCCGCCGGCGATTGTACGCCTTGCGGATCGCCTCTCTTTTACACCATTCGCGACGTTCAGTGTCTCGAACTGGATTAGCCAGGCGCAGGGTATCCGTGCCGGGCCATACTCCCTCAGCTAAAAAAAGCCCTATTCATCCATTTTTTTCGCTTCGCTGAGCGGAGTATCAGAGATTTTTATCATGCTAAATTTGTTAACAAAAGTATTCGGTAGCCGCAACGATCGTACGCTGCGCCGTATGCGTAAAACCGTCAACCAGATTAATGCCATGGAACCGGCCCTTGAGAAGCTCAGCGATGATGAGCTGAAAGGGAAGACGGTAGAGTTCCGCGCACGTCTTGAGAAGGGCGAAAGCGTTGATTCCCTGCTGCCGGAAGCCTTTGCGGTGGTACGTGAAGCCAGTAAACGCGTCTTCGGCATGCGCCACTTTGATGTGCAGCTGCTTGGCGGCATGGTGCTTAACGATCGCTGCATCGCTGAGATGCGCACCGGTGAAGGTAAAACCCTGACCGCAACCCTGCCGGCCTACCTCAATGCGCTGAGCGGCAAAGGCGTGCACGTGGTTACCGTCAACGACTATCTGGCGCAGCGTGACGCCGAGAACAACCGTCCGCTGTTCGAATTCCTCGGCCTGACCGTCGGCATCAACCTGCCTGGCATGCCGTCTATCGCCAAACGCGAAGCTTACGCCGCCGATATCACCTACGGCACCAACAACGAATATGGCTTCGACTACCTGCGCGACAACATGGCGTTCAGCCCGGAAGAGCGCGTTCAGCGTAAGCTGCACTATGCGCTGGTGGATGAGGTGGACTCCATCCTGATCGATGAAGCGCGTACGCCGCTTATCATCTCCGGTCCGGCGGAAGATAGCTCCGATCTCTACAAAAAAGTGAACAAAATCATTCCTCACCTGGTGCGCCAGGAGAAAGAGGACTCTGACACCTTCCAGGGCGAAGGCCACTTCTCTGTCGACGAAAAAGCGCGTCAGGTTACCCTGACCGAGCGCGGTCTGGTGCTGATTGAAGAGCTGCTGGTGAAAGAGGGCATCATGGAGGAGGGCGAGTCGCTTTACTCCCCGACCAACATCATGCTGATGCATCACGTTACCGCCGCGCTGCGTGCCCATGTGCTCTTTACCCGCGATGTTGATTACATCGTGAAAGAGGGTGAAGTAATCATCGTTGATGAGCACACCGGTCGTACAATGCAGGGCCGCCGCTGGTCCGATGGCCTGCACCAGGCCGTTGAAGCCAAAGAGGGCGTTGAGATCCAGAACGAAAACCAGACCCTGGCCTCCATCACCTTCCAGAACTACTTCCGTCTGTATGAAAAACTGGCCGGTATGACCGGTACCGCAGATACCGAAGCGTTCGAATTTAGCTCCATCTACAAGCTCGATACCGTGGTTGTACCGACTAACCGCCCGATGATCCGTAAAGATATGGCGGATCTGGTCTATATGACCGAAGCGGAAAAAATCCAGGCGATCATCGAAGATATCAAAGAGCGTACCGCCAACGGTCAGCCGGTGCTGGTCGGTACCATCTCGATTGAAAAATCAGAAGTGGTGTCGAATGAGTTAACCAAAGCGGGCATTAAACATAACGTTCTGAACGCCAAGTTCCACGCCAAAGAAGCAGATATCGTGGCGCAGGCCGGTTATCCGGGCGCGGTCACTATCGCCACCAACATGGCGGGCCGTGGTACCGATATCGTGCTGGGCGGCAGCTGGCAGTCTGAGCTGGCCGAGCTGGTCGATCCGACCCCTGAGCAGGTTGCAGAGCTGAAAGCCGAGTGGCAGAAACGCCATGACGCGGTGCTGGCATCAGGTGGTCTGCACATTATTGGTACCGAGCGCCACGAATCGCGCCGTATCGATAACCAGCTGCGCGGTCGTTCCGGTCGTCAGGGCGATGCGGGTTCTTCCCGTTTCTACCTCTCGATGGAAGATGCGCTGATGCGTATTTTCGCCTCCGATCGCGTCTCCGGCATGATGCGTAAGCTTGGCATGAAGCCGGGCGAAGCGATTGAGCACCCATGGGTGACAAAAGCGATTGCCAACGCGCAGCGTAAAGTGGAAAGCCGCAACTTCGACATCCGTAAGCAGCTGCTGGAATATGATGATGTGGCGAACGATCAGCGTCGCGCAATCTACACCCAGCGTAACGAGCTGCTGGATGTGACCGACGTGAGCGAAACCATCAACAGCATTCGTGAAGATGTCTTCAAAGCGACCATCGACGGGCACATTCCGCCGCAGTCTCTGGAAGAGATGTGGGATATTCCTGGCCTGCAGGAGCGTCTGAAAAATGATTTCGACCTCGAGCTGCCGATTGCGGAGTGGCTGGATAAAGAGCCGAACCTGCATGAAGAGACGCTGCGTGAGCGTATTCTGCAGAGCGCGGTAGAGACCTACCAGCGTAAAGAGGAAGTGGTCGGCGCGGAGATGATGCGTCACTTCGAAAAAGGCGTCATGCTGCAAACCCTCGACTCCCTGTGGAAAGAGCACCTGGCGGCGATGGATTATCTGCGTCAGGGGATCCATCTGCGCGGCTACGCGCAAAAAGATCCGAAGCAGGAGTACAAGCGTGAATCCTTCGCCATGTTCGCCGCGATGCTGGAATCGCTGAAGTATGAAGTGATCAGCACACTGAGCAAGGTGCAGGTGCGCATGCCGGAAGAAGTGGAAGCGATGGAGCAGCAGCGCCGCGAAGAGGCAGAGCGTCTGGCACAGATGCAGCAGCTAAGCCATCAGGACGATGAAGCCGCTGCCGCCGCTGCACTTGCCGATCAATCCGGCGAGCGCAAAGTCGGCCGGAACGATCCTTGCCCGTGCGGTTCCGGTAAGAAATATAAACAGTGCCATGGCCGTCTCGCATAACGGCTAATTAACAAATAAAAAGGCGCAGAGATCTGCGCCTTTTTTATGGAGTCAGCAGGATGAAAATACTCAATATCGCCGTCGGTATTATTCGTAATCCGCAGGGCGAAATCTTTATTACCCGGCGTGCGGCCGATGCGCATATGGCAAATATGCGCGAATTCCCCGGCGGCAAAATCGAAGCGGGTGAAACGCCTGAGCAGGCGATGATCCGTGAACTTCAGGAAGAGGTGGGCATCACCACGCAAAGCGCCACGCTGTTCGATAAGCTGGAGTATGAATTCCCCGACCGCCATATCACGCTCTGGTTCTGGCTGGTGGAAAAATGGCAGGGCGAGCCGTGGGGTAAAGAGGGGCAGCCGGGCGAGTGGATTGCGCAGAGCGCGCTGAAAGCGGAAGATTTTCCTCCGGCTAACGAACCGGTCATTACAAAACTGATTGCGCTGAGCCAGACCCGCTGACCTTCAGCCAGCGGGCAGCCCGGGATTACTGTTGCTCTTCGCTCCACTCATCGCTGTCAGAGAGATCGCCCGAGCTTGGGATACGTTTCTCTTCCGCCGCCCATTCGCCGAGGTCAATCAGCTGGCAGCGTTTGCAGCAAAAAGGGCGATACGGGCTGGCTTCGCCCCATACCACAGGTTTGCCGCAGGTCGGGCAATTCACAATTGTCTTATCAGTCATCAGGGTTCCTTAACAGCAGGCTAATTCAAAATCGAGCCGCTCCGGCACCGTGCCGTGTTCGCTGTCGAGGGGCATAAAACGAATGGCAAAGCGGCTTTTATGGCCGGATATTTGCGGATAAAGCCGCGCGTCAAGCGGCAGTTGCAGACGCAGCAGATCGGCATCATCGCCGTTATCCTGGTAGAAACCGTTCAGGCTGGTCTGGCGGCGATACGGGGCGGCGTTGCGGATCAGATCGAGGATTAATGTCAGGGTAGCGCGCAGCGGTTCAAGGCTCTCCAGCCAGTAATTGACCTGCGCATCGCGCTGCTCCTGCGGTAAGTGTAACCACATATGCAGCGTCGGCAGATCGAAGCTACAGCAGCCGCCGGGGATACTTAAGCGCTGGCGCACCAGCGCAATCAGCCGATCTTCACGTAACATCTGACCAATACGCGGTGCATTCATCAGCACGGCACCACTCGCTTTCAGCTGTTGGCGGATCTCTTCAATACGCCTTGGATCGACGCCCGGCACTTCGCTCCAGGCTTGCAGTTTACGTTGCTGGCGCTCCAGCTCTTTCAACAATTCAGTACGGGTGTCACCGCGCTCGAACACATCCAGCAGATCGCCCACGTTACGGAAGAAGTGCAGCGCGCCGGCATGATCGCTGACGGGCAGATGGACGGAGAGTTGTTGCAGTAAGAACTCGACGCGCAGCCAGGTGCGCATCTTTTCATTCAGCGGATGTTCAAAAAGGATGTGGGTGTGCATTACGGTTTTTCCTGTGATACGGCCTGCGCGGCGAGAGCAAGATAGCGCGCGTGCAGGCGGGCAACATCCGATGCGATTGCATCTGGTGCGCCATTATTGTCAATGACATCATCCGCGACGGCAAGCCGCGCATCGCGCGTAGCCTGCGCGGCGAGGATCTGTTCAGCATGTTTGCGGGTCACGCCGTCACGGCGCATGGTGCGTAAAATTTGCGTCTCAACCGGAACGTCAATGACTAATACCCGATCGGCTTTGTGGTAAAGCTGGTTCTCCACCAGCAGCGGAACGACCCACAGCACATAAGGTGATGTCGCCCGGGCCATCTGACGCTCGGTCTCTTGCTGGATAAGCGGGTGCAGCAAGCCGTTGAGCCAGCGCTTATCCACGTCAGAGGCAAAAATATGTTCGCGCAGTAAGCGACGGTTGAGTGAACCGTCCGCGAGGATCATTTCATCGCCGAACTTTTCGGCAATAGCGCGTAGCGCAGGAGTGCCCGGTTCGACGACCTGGCGGGCAATCACGTCCGCATCGATAACGTTAACACCCTGTTCGGCGAACGCGTCCGCCACGGTACTTTTACCGCTGCCAATACCGCCCGTTAACGCGACCTTATACTTCATAACGCTCAATCCTGTAAGGGGCTGCCAGACTCATTCTCTGCTGTTATTTTCGTCACTCATCACAACGAAACCGCAGCAGACTTAGCGTGAAAAAAAGCAAAGCCACTCTTTTTTTATTTATAGGAATCAGTAAGTTGAAAATCAATCAGACAATAAAGAAATCAATTAACTGAAACTGGCATATTCACCAGGTAAATTTATAGGATTGTAGCGTAAAAAAAGAGATTTTCGCAGTCTTGCGCGGCCCTTATTAGTGCGTATGATAGCGTCACTGGAGTTGTGAGTTTGTCTTAGCGCCATTAACCCCAGGAATCCCTACATGCGTATCGAAGAAGATTTGAAGTTAGGTTTCAAAGACGTTCTTATCCGCCCTAAACGTTCCACTCTTAAAAGCCGTTCCGATGTTGAACTGGAGCGCGAATTCACTTTCAAGCACTCAGGAATGCGCTGGTCTGGCGTACCGGTTATCGCTGCCAATATGGATACCGTAGGGACATTCGCCATGGCGAAAGCGTTGGCCTCGTTCGATATCCTGACTGCCGTACACAAGCACTACTCCGTTGAAGAGTGGCGAGCATTTGTGCAGGCACAGGCCGACTCTGTGCTGCGTCACGTAATGGTATCAACCGGCACATCCGATGCCGATTTCGAAAAAACCAAACAGATCCTCGCGCTGCATTCCTCGCTCAATTTTGTCTGCATCGACGTTGCTAACGGCTACTCCGAACACTTCGTGCAGTTTTTGGCTAAGGCCCGTGAAGCCTGGCCGGACAAAACCATCTGCGCGGGCAACGTCGTAACCGGCGAAATGTGCGAAGAGCTGATCCTCTCCGGCGCCGATATCGTCAAAGTGGGCATTGGCCCCGGCTCTGTCTGCACGACGCGCGTGAAAACCGGCGTCGGTTACCCGCAGCTCTCAGCGGTTATTGAGTGTGCCGATGCGGCGCACGGCCTTGGCGGCCAGATCGTCAGCGACGGCGGTTGCACCGTGCCGGGCGACGTTGCTAAGGCGTTTGGCGGCGGCGCAGACTTCGTGATGCTTGGCGGTATGCTGGCAGGGCATGAAGAGAGCGGCGGCACGCTGATGGAAGAGAACGGCGAGAAGTTTATGCTCTTCTACGGCATGAGTTCTGAGTCCGCGATGAACCGTCACGTTGGTGGCGTGGCAGGCTACCGCGCCGCTGAAGGCAAAACCGTTAAGCTTCCGCTGCGTGGCCCGGTTGAGAATACCGCGCGCGATATTCTCGGTGGTTTACGTTCCGCCTGCACTTACGTCGGTGCCTCTCGTCTGAAAGAGCTGACCAAACGCACCACCTTTATTCGCGTTCAGGAGCAGGAAAACCGCGTTTTCAACAGCCTGTAACTGGCTTGCGGTAAACGCGGCTTAACGTGTTATACCGCCATCAGCCCGTACCGCCCATCGCATCGCCAAGATGAAAGATGGGCAGGTACATTGCCACCACCAGCACACCAATGATTATCCCTGTCGCCACCAGCATCAGCGGCTCCAGCACCGCCGCCAGCCCGTCGGCCTGACGTTGCGTCTGTTCACTGTAATACTGCGCCAGATTATCCAGCATGCTGTCGAGCGCGCCTGACAGCTCCCCGGTTCGCACCAGCTGTATGCAAAGCGGTGGAAACTCACCGCTCGCTTTTAATGCGGCAAATATCGGCACACCCTCGGTTATCTCCCGCTGCGCCCGTACTAACAGATCCCGCCAGTAGGGGCAGACCACCGTTTCGGTCACGCTCTCCAGTCCCTGTAAAAAGGCAATACCGGCACGCTGGGTCAGCGACAAGACGGTAAAGATCTGGCTCAGCCGTTGCCCGCGCACCAGCGGCCCGATAACCGGGCTGGCAAGCAAGAACCGCTGACAGGCACGTAGCCAGTTGTCGTGACTACGTAGCCGTAGCAGCAGCGCGCCTGCCAGCCCGCTAACCAGCATCAAAGGCAGCGCGCACTGTTTGACTATCCCGGCGCCCGCAATGACGCCGCGCGTTAATGCCGGCAGCGGCGTATTAAAGGTCTGGTAGATGGCGGCGAACTCCGGCAGCACCAGATAGATCATCGCCAGCACCACCGCCGCGGTCAGCGACAAAATAATCAGCGGATAGCGCAGCGCTTTTTTCACCTTCAGCTTCAGTTCATGCTGCGCTTTTTGTTGCGCAGCGAGCCTGAAGCAGCACTCGTCCAGCTTGCCGGTCAGTTCACCGGTGCGGATCATCGCCTGCCAGAGCGGCGGAAAGACTTCCGGCCACTGACGCAGCGCCGCAGAGAAGGTTTCCCCTTCTTCGAGTGCCGCTGACAGGCTGCGCAGCAGTGCCTGCCACTGTCTGGCCGGGTGCTGCTCCGCCATCAGCTGTAACCCTTCCGGCAGTGTCAGCCCGGCCTGAAGCAGGGTGGCAAGCTGGTTAAGCAGCGGCGTGCTCTGCTCGGGGCTCCAGAGACGTGCGCGCACCGCTCGACGTTTCAGCGTCAACGGATGGTGACGCTGCTGCAACAGGCATAACACCGCCGCGTCACGGCTTACACTCCAGAGCAGCCCCTCATGTAGTTCACCGCTATCATCCAGCCCCGACCATTGCCAGAGTTGCCTACTCGCCATGCGGGTAGCCCAATATCCGTACCAGTTCCTCAAAGGTCGTCAGCCCCTGTTCAACCGCCTGGCAGCCATGATGAAAGAGCGTTGTCATGCCCTCTTCACGCGCGCACTGCTCAATCTCGTTCACGCTCATGCCGCTGGCAATCGCCTGACGGATCGGTGGTGTGATGTTGAGGATCTCAAACAGCGCCACCCGGCCGTAGAAACCGTGATAACAAGCTTCACACCCCTGAGCGCGCCAGCGTGGCAGCGGGCGTGACCAGACGTTATCCGGCAGATGAATGCTCTCTGTCGCCAGTTTACGGCAGTGGGGGCAGAGCTTACGCACCAAGCGCTGGGCAACCACCAGCGATAATGCCGAAGAGATCATCCAGCGCGCCACACCCATCTGCTCAATCCGCACCAGCGTTTCGCTGGTGGAGTTAGTATGTAGCGTCGACAGCACCAGGTGGCCCGTCTGCGCGGCCTTGATAGCAATCTCGGCGGTTTCACCATCGCGGATCTCGCCGACCATAATGACGTCGGGGTCCTGGCGCAGCAGGGCGCGCAGTACGCTCTGAAAAGTGAGCCCGGCGCGCGGAGCAATCTGCGTTTGATTCAGCCCGGCAAGCGGGATCTCCACTGGATCTTCCACGCTGCAAAGATTAACCTCCGGTTTATTGCGCGCCTGCAACGCGCTGTAGAGCGTGACTGTCTTCCCGCTGCCCGTGGGACCGGTCACCAGCAGTAGACCTTGCGGCTGCGCCAGCGCGGCGTTGAACTGCGTCAGCTGCGCGTCGGTCATGCCGAGCGCAGGCAGTGCCAGCGCCTGGTTTACCTGGTGCAGCAGCCGCAGCACCACTTTCTCGCCGTGGCGGCAGGGCAGTGTGGCAATACGAAACGACACCGGCTGATCGGCGAGGGTGACGGTGAACTGCCCATCCTGCGGCAACCGCCGCTCGGCGATATCCAGATTGCCCATCACTTTTAACCGGGCGGTCAGAGTGTCGGAGAGGGTGCAGGGCAGAGGCGACAGCGGATGGAGCACTCCATCCACCCGCAGGCGGATCGCGTAGTGCGTCTCGCCCGGCTCGAAATGGATATCTGATGCGCGCAGCATCAGCGCCTGCTGCAGCGTATGGTTGATGATCTCGACCGCCGAGCCGCTCTCCTCGGTGAGTGCGGCACTTGCCGCAGGTAGCGCCTGCGCGGCGAGCTGTTGATGTTTTTCCATCTCCTCCTGCGTCCAGCAGCGAATATCAACACGCTGCTGGGCAACGAAACTGAGTGACTCCATTAGCTCCATGCTCGGGCTGCCTACAACCGCGATAACCAGCGCGTCATCATCTTTGCTCAGTAAGGCCGCATTATGGCGGCGGCACAGCGCCTCAAGTTTGTTCTCTTTCATCAGATATCCTTATCGACCGGTACGGAAAACGTCTTCGCACGCCTGCTGCAACGCACTGTCTGCCTCGGTGTTACAGTTGCGCGCCCAGCCCTGAATGCCATTTGCGCTGCTCCACTGCGGTGTCATCACAACATTCAGGCCATTAAGACTCTCCTGGCCGGTGAGCGAAACCACGCCTTTGGCAACGCTGAGCGCGGCGACATAACGCGTTGTCGTTGGAGCGGGGATGCCATTGCTGCTGGCATCGCAGCTATCGACGCCGCCGCGCTCCAGCGCGCAGAGCTCGACGGCGGTGCGGTAGGGAACAAAGGTTTGCAGCATGTCCGTTAGCGCTGCTTTACGCAGGTAGTTTTGATAGGCGGGAATGCCGATGGCGCTCAGAATGGCGATGATGCCAATCACCACCATCAGCTCAATGAGGGTAAATCCGTGTTGTCTGTTCATAGACGGCTCCTTATGCAGAGCCGTTACTGTGTCAGGGGGTGAAAAGCGGTGCGAGGGGCAAAAGAGCACCCCGGAAAGTGGCTTCCGGCGTTTTTACCGCAGTTGCATAACAGAACAAGATTGCTGCGAGATAAGCCGCAAAAAAACGGGCCAGCGGCCCGTGATATTGGGAGATGATCAGCGAAAACGCATCGAGAGATCGAGGGCGCGGACGTGTTTGGTCAGCGCGCCGACAGAGATGTAATCGACGCCGGTTTGTGCAAATTCGCGCAGCGTCTGCTCGGTAACATTGCCGGAGACCTCCAGCTTCGCCTGGCCGTTAGCCCGTTTGACCGCTTCGCGCATCTGCTCGGGCGCGAAGTTATCCAGCATGATGATATCGGCACCCGCCTTCAGCGCATCATCGAACTCTTCCAGCGTCTCGACTTCAACCTCGACCGGCACATCCGGATGCAGCCAGAAGGCCTTCTCTACCGCGTTGCGCACTGAGCCTGCGGCGATAATGTGGTTCTCTTTGATCAGAAACGCATCGGAAAGCCCGAGACGATGATTCGCGCCACCGCCGCAGAGCACCGCATATTTCAGCGCCGTGCGCAGGCCGGGCAGGGTTTTGCGCGTATCAAGCAGTTGTGTTTTGGTGCCCTCCAGCAGGGCAACATAGTTGCGCACCGCGCTGGCGACGCCGGAGAGCGTCTGGACAAAGTTGAGCGCCGTACGTTCACCGGTGAGCAGCACGCGCGAAGGGCCATCCAGCTCAAACAGCGGCTGATCGGCGTGCACCGTGTCGCCATCCGCAACGTGCCAGGTGAGCTTCACGTCGTCGCCCGCCAGCTGTATAAACACCTCTTCAACCCAGCGTTTACCGCAGAACACCCCCTCTTCACGGGTGATCACTACCGCATGGGAGCGATTCTCTGGCGGTAATAATTGCGCGGTAATGTCGTTATTCGCATCGACTTCTCCACCGAGATCTTCACGCAATGCCAGCGCGACGGCGGCAGGAATATCCAGTTCGATGCGTTTGAGCAACGCGTCACGGCGAAGGTCGGGGTTATAGCGGCGAGGCGGCATGATAGGCTCCAAAAAGTGTAACGAATCACAAAGTTAGCGTTTGGTTGTGCAGCTCCGGCATTATGGGAGGCGGCCTAAGCATGCTACTCTGAAGCGTGTTTCAGCACCATCCTCTATAAGGAGTTCCTTATGCAGTTACGCAAGGGTTGGCTGGTGGAGGCGCGGCATGTGCCCTCTCCGCATTATGATTGCCGCCCGGACGATGAGTCGCCATCACTGTTGGTGGTACATAATATCAGCCTGCCTCCCGGCGAGTTTGGCGGCCCGTGGATTGACGCGCTCTTTACCGGCACGCTGGATCCCAGCGCCGATCCCTATTTTGCCGGCATTGCTCATCTTCGCGTTTCTGCGCACTGTCTGATTCGCCGCGACGGAGAAATCGTGCAATATGTGCCTTTCGATAAGCGCGCCTGGCATGCGGGCGTCTCCTCTTATCAGGGGCGCGAGCGCTGCAACGATTTCTCAATCGGTATTGAGCTTGAGGGAACGGACGATCTGGCGTATACCGACGCGCAGTACCGCCAACTGGCGGCGGTGACACGAACGGTGATTGAGCTTTACCCGGCGATTGCCGACAATATGACCGGACACAGCGATATCGCGCCTGAACGCAAGACCGACCCCGGCCCTGCGTTTGACTGGGCCAAATTTCGCGCCCTGGTCGCCGCGTTGTCAGAAAAGGAGAAGCCATGACGTTATTCACCATGCTGCTGGTGCTGGCAGCGGAGCGGCTGTTTAAACTGGGAGAGCACTGGCAACTGGATCACCGGCTGGAGGTGCTGTTCCGGCGCATCAAGCGCTATTCGATGCTGAGAACGCTGTTAATGACGGCGTTAGCCATGCTGGTGACCTTCCTGATCCTGCGCGCGCTGTTGGGGCTGTTTTTCAATGTCCCGCTGCTGGTGGTGTGGATCCTGATTGGCCTGCTGTGCATCGGCGCGGGCAAAGTGCGTTTGCACTACCACGCCTATCTGAAAGCGGCGGCGCGAAACGACAGCCGCGCCCATATGGCGATGGCCAGTGAGCTGACGCTGATTCACGGCGTGCCGCCCGGTTGCGACGAGCGCGAGTTCCTGCGCGAATTGCAGAATGCGCTGCTGTGGATTAACTTCCGCTTCTACCTCGCGCCGCTCTTCTGGTTTGTGGTGGGTGGCCCCTGGGGGCCGGTATTGCTGGTTGGGTACGCCTTTTTGCGCGCCTGGCAGTACTGGCTGGCGCGCTTCAAGACGCCGACCGAGCGGCAGCAATCGGGCATCGACGCTATTTTACATCTGCTCGATTGGGTGCCGGTGCGCCTTGCGGGCGTGGTCTATGCGTTGCTCGGCCATGGTGAGAAAGCACTGCCTGCCTGGTTTGCCTCGCTCGGTGATACCCACACCTCGCAATACCATGTGTTAACGCGGCTGGCACAGTTCTCGCTGGCGCGCGAGCCGCATCATGATAAGGTCGCCACGCCGAAAGCGGCGGTGTCGATGGCGAAGAAGACCTCGTTTGCCGTGGTCGTGGTGGTGGCGTTACTGACGATTTACGGCACGCTGATGTAACCGCGTGCCGCCGGTTTACTGATTATCCGCCGCCGGGATGCCGAAATCAGGCATCCCGTTTTCCTGCCAGCGAATCGTTTTCAGGCGCGTATGGCGGTTGGGATCGTAAAGCGGATCGCCCTCAATTTCGGTGTAGTTACGCGCGTGATACACCAGCACATCTTCTCCCTCCGGCGTCTGCGTAAAGCTATTGTGTCCCGGTCCATACTGGCGGTTTTCATAACTGGTTTTAAACACCGGCTCTGGCGATTTATGCCAGTTTTGCGGCGCAAGCGGGTTGGCGTTAAGATCGATCCACAGTAGCCCCATGCAGTAGTTCTCGTCCGTCGCGCTGGCGGAGTAGCTGATAAAGAGCTTATCTTCGTGAAACAGCACCGCCGGGCCTTCGTTAACCAGAAAGCCGCGGCACTCCCACTCAAACTCCGGTTTGCTTAACATCACCGGCTCCCCTTTCAGCGTCCACGGGTTCTCCATCTCCGCCAGATAGAGATTGGAGTTGCCGGCAATATCCGGCGCTTTTTGCGCCCACAAATACCAGCGCTTGCCCTGATGTACAAAGGTGGTGGCATCCAGCGCAAAGGTGTCGAATGGCGTCTTAACCTGGCCTTTTTCAACCCACTCTCCGCTGAGCGGATCGGCATCTGCGCACTCCAGCACAAACATGCGGTGCTGGAACATATTCAGCTTATCGAGAGCCTTGGTTCCGGTAGCGGCAAAGTATAAATACCATTTGCCCTCGATATGATGCAGCTCCGGCGCCCAGATAAGCTCGCTCATCGGCCCGCTTTGCGGCTTGCGCCACACCACAACGCCTTCGGCGCTGCGCAGCCCGTCGAGCGTAGCGGCGCGGCGGATCTCCAGGCGGTCGTACTCCGGCACCGAGGCGACAAAGTAGTAGTGTTCGTCGTGGCGCAGAATAAACGGGTCTGCGCGCTGTTCAATAAAGGGGTTCGGCCAGGTTTTCATTATGCATTCCTTACGTTTTTCGCCGCCGGTACGCTCTGGCTGTCGCTCAGTTCGTGGTAGTTAATGCGGCGTTTTTCCAGATCCGCCTGGATCTGTTTCATCAGTTCACGGTCGACTTTCAACAGACGAACCACGCCAGCGGTGATGAGATAACCGACGCCCGGGATCACCGTAAACAGCAGCATAATGCCGTTGATAGCGCTGGCGCTCTGCTGTTTGGCACCGGCGTCGTAGCCATACCAGGAGAGCAGGAAACCAACCATCGCGCCCGCCACCGCCAGCCCCACTTTCAGGAAGAAGAGGTTGCCGGAAAAGCTGATGCCGGTGATACGTTTGCCGGTTTTCCACTCGCCGTAGTCATCGACATCGGCCATCAGCGACCAGTGCAGCGGGGAGGGGATCTGATGCAGGATGTTGAGCAGGAAGTAGAGCACGGCAATCATCACCGTTGCGCGCGGGTCGAGGAAGTAAAAGCCGCAGGAGAAGATCGCCAGCGCGATATTGGTCCAGAAGAAGACTTTCAGTTTGCACCAGCGGTCGGTCAGCACTTTTGCCAGCATGCTGCCGAACATCATGCCGACCACGCCGAGGCTGATAAACAGCGTGGCGAAGTGGGTGCTCTCCTGCATCACCCAGGTGACGTAATACATGGTGGCAGCCATACGGATAAAGCCGGGGCAGACATTGCACAGCGTCAGCAGCAGGATGCGCACCCACTGATCGTTCTTCCACACGTCCCTGAAATCTTTCTTCAGATCGTCATTGGTCGGCACCGCCGGGCGTACACGCTCGCGCACCGTAGCAAAGCAGTACAGGAACATACACATGCCGATAAATGCCAGCACCGTCATCGCCATCTGATAGCCTTTGGCTTTATCCGCGCCGCCGAACCACTCTGCCATCGGCAGCAGCGTCAGCGACAGCAGCAGCGTCGCGATGCCGACCATCACAAACCGGTAAGACTGGCAGGCCACGCGCTCTTTCGGATCGTTAGTGATAACGCCGCCCAGTGAGCAGTAGGGAATGTTAATGGCGGTATAGGTGAGCGAGAGCAGGAAGTAGGTGACAAAGGCATAGATAACTTTGCTGCTGTAGGTCCACTCCGGGGTGGTAAACATCAGCACGCTAAAGACCGCGTAAGGGACGGCAATCCACAGCAGCCACGGGCGAAAACGGCCATATTTGCTTTGCGTGCGGTCGGCCAGCGCGCCCATTAACGGGTCGGTAATGGCATCAATAACGCGAATCGACAGCAGCAGCACGCCAACCAGCGCGGGAGCCAGACCGAAGATATCGGTGTAAAAATAGTTCACAAACAGCATGATGGCGCCAAAGATGATGTTGCATCCGGCATCGCCCATGCCATAACCAATCTTCTCTTTAACAGACAGTTTAGTGGTGTCCATCGACGGGTCTCCCTCTGAGGTATGAGTTCGATTATTCGCCCGTAAATTTTTATTTGCGTAGCAGGATCACGCCGCAGAGATGGACAATATGGCTACGTAAAGGAAAGTGTGAGGAAGTTAACATCGGTTTAACAACCCTCTCCCGGGCGGGAGAGGGCAGGGCAGAAGGGGATCAGTGTGCTTTTACCGCTTTTGCATTTTTCTGTCGTACCAGGTAACCGACGCCAAGAATCGCAATCCATACCGGGATAAGCCACACGGAGATCGCCATACCCGGCGTCATCACCATGATAACCAGCACTGCCGCCATAAAGATCAGGCAGATCCAGTTCCCCAGCGGGTAGAAGAGCGCCGGGAAGCGCGGTTTCACGCCCTGTTGCTGCTTCGCACGACGAAAACGCATGTGCGCGAGGCTAATCATCGCCCAGTTAATCACCAGCGCGGAGACCACCAGCGCCATCAGCAGCCCAAAGGCGGATTCCGGTGCGAGGTAGTTAATCAGCACGCAAAGCGCGGTGAAGAGTGCGGAGACGAGGATGGTGTTGACCGGCACGCCGCGCTTGTCGGTTTTTTGCAGCATCTTCGGCGCGTTGCCCTGTTTGGCCAGGCCAAACAGCATACGGCTGTTGCAGTAAACGCAGCTGTTGTAGACCGACAGTGCCGCCGTCAGCACCACGATATTCAGCGCGTTGGCTACAAAGGAGTCGCCCAGTTCATGGAAGATCAGTACAAACGGGCTGGTGTCAGCCGTTACGCGGGTCCACGGCAGCAGAGAGAGCAGCACCGCCAGCGAGCCGATATAGAAGATCAGAATGCGGTAGATAACCTGGTTGGTCGCTTTGGGAATGCTCTGCTCCGGGTTATCTGCTTCCGCCGCGGTGATACCGACCAGCTCCAGCCCGCCGAAGGAGAACATGATGATCGCCATCATCATCACCAGGCCGCCGATGCCGTGCGGCAGGAAGCCGCCTTGTTCCCATAAGTTGCGAACCGTCGCCTGCGGGCCTGCGCTGTCGCTAAACAGCAGCCAGCCGCCGAAGAGGATCATCGCCACCACGGCCACCACTTTGATAATGGCAAACCAGAACTCCATCTCGCCGAACACTTTTACGTTGGTCAGGTTGATGGCGTTGATAACGACAAAGAAGACGGCCGCAGAAACCCAGGTAGGAATTTCCGGCCACCAGAACTGGACATATTTACCGACCGCCGTCAGTTCGGCCATGGCGACCAGCACGTAGAGCACCCAGTAGTTCCAGCCGGAGGCGAAGCCGGCAAAACTGCCCCAGTATTTGTAAGCGAAATGGCTGAAGGAGCCGGCAACTGGCTCTTCGACCACCATCTCACCGAGCTGGCGCATAATCAGAAACGCGATAAAACCGGCAATGGCGTAGCCGAGAATAATGCCGGGGCCGGCCGACTGGATGACTGACGCGCTGCCCAGAAACAGCCCAGTCCCAATAGCACCGCCCAGCGCGATAAGCTGTATATGGCGGTTCTTAAGGCCGCGCTTTAGCTGATCGCCGTGCTGTTGACCTTCCATTATGAAACCTCGTGTGTGGTTATTATGTTTACGCTATGTTTAAGCGTGTAATGAATAAGTTCCATTTATATGTATTTTTTGCTTTACGAAGCGGCAGGATGATTTTGACTTGAGACCTTTCGCATGCCAAAGAATAGTGGTAAGCGAACGGGAATGCATCTGCTTTATGACGGGTCTATGACGAGCTGATGAAAAAAAGAGCGTCGGCCAATAACCCTCTTACCCCCTCATACCAAAACACCCCTCTTTTTATTCATCAGAAGTGAATAAAAAATCATCTATAAACCGACTGAATCGGTTCACATTCAGTAATTTGCGTTTCGGGAAAGTTAAAACTCACTCTTAAGGGGTAAACGAGTCATTTGCGTAAGGTTACATCTTTGAAACGCCATTTCTCTTTGCTTGTTAAAATGTGCGTGGTTTCCTGATTTCAATCAAAACCTGTATGGACAGAAGGTGAATACTTTGTTACTTTAGCGTCAACAATATGAAATTGGTAAGACCAATTTACTCCGGGCGAGTGGCAGAGACAGGGAACAATGGCCTACAGCAAAATCCGCCAACCTAAACTTTCCGATGTGATTGAGCAGCAACTGGAGTTTTTGATTCTCGAGGGCACACTCCGTCCCGGTGAAAAACTTCCTCCAGAGCGCGAACTGGCCAAACAGTTCGACGTTTCTCGTCCTTCACTGCGCGAGGCCATCCAGCGTCTCGAAGCGAAAGGCCTGCTCCTACGTCGCCAGGGTGGCGGGACCTTTGTCCAAAGCAGTCTGTGGCAGAGCTTCAGCGATCCGCTGGTCGAGCTTCTGACCGATCATCCCGAATCCCAATTTGATCTTCTCGAAACGCGCCATGCACTGGAAGGCATTGCTGCTTATTACGCGGCGCTTCGCAGCACCGACGAAGACAAAGTGCGGATTGGCGAGCTGCATCGCGCCATCGAACTGGCTCAGCAGTCGGGCGATCTGGACGCGGAGTCCAGCGCGGTCGTGCAGTATCAAATCGCCGTAACGGAAGCGGCACATAATGTAGTCCTGCTTCATCTGCTACGCTGCATGGAGCCGATGCTGGCGCAGAACGTTCGTCAAAACTTCGAACTGCTCTACGCCCGCCGCGAGATGCTACCGCTGGTCAGCAACCATCGCGCGAGTATCTTCGCCGCGATCATGGCTGGCAAACCGGAAGAGGCGCGTGAAGCGTCGCACCGCCATCTGGCGTTTATCGAAGAGATTTTGCTGGATCGCAGCCGTGAACAGAGTCGTCGTGAACGCTCTCTGCGTCGGCTGGAGCAGCGCAAGAATTAGAATTTTCTGGCGCAAATTGTGCCGGAAGAGTTGTAACAACAGCGCCAACTTTTAGAGCGCGGCAACTAAACGCAGAACCTGTCTTATTGCACTTTTACGAACCTTTACAGGCCGTCAGAGTGCAATGGGACAGGTTCCAGACAATCAACGATTAGATAGATAAGGAATACCCCCCATGTCAGAACGTTTACAAAATGACGTGGATCCGATCGAAACTCGCGACTGGCTACAGGCGATCGAATCGGTCATCCGTGAAGAAGGTGTTGAGCGTGCTCAGTATCTGATTGACCAGCTCCTTTCTGAAGCCCGCAAAGGCGGTGTGAAAGTGGCAGCTGGCACAGGGGCGAGCAACTACGTAAACACTATTGCCGTTGAAGATGAACCGGAATACCCGGGCAATCTGGAACTGGAACGCCGTATTCGTTCAGCTATCCGCTGGAACGCAATCATGACGGTTCTGCGTGCGTCTAAAAAAGACCTCGAGCTGGGCGGTCACATGGCCTCCTTCCAGTCTTCCGCAACCATTTACGAAGTCTGCTTCAACCACTTCTTCCGCGCTCGTAACGAGAAAGACGGCGGCGATCTGGTGTACTTCCAGGGCCACATCTCTCCGGGCGTGTACGCACGTGCATTTGTTGAAGGTCGTCTGACTGAAGAGCAGATGAACAACTTCCGTCAGGAAGTTCACGGTAAAGGCCTCTCCTCTTACCCGCACCCGAAACTGATGCCGGAATTCTGGCAGTTCCCGACCGTTTCCATGGGTCTGGGCCCGATTGGTGCCATCTATCAGGCGAAGTTCCTGAAATATCTGGAACACCGTGGTCTGAAAGACACCTCTGAACAGACCGTTTACGCCTTCCTCGGCGATGGCGAGATGGATGAGCCGGAATCCAAAGGTGCGATCACTATCGCGACCCGTGAGAAACTGGACAACCTCTGCTTCATCATCAACTGTAACCTGCAGCGTCTTGATGGCCCGGTCACCGGTAACGGCAAAATCATCAACGAACTGGAAGGCATCTTCGCAGGTGCTGGCTGGAACGTGATCAAGGTGATGTGGGGTTCTCGTTGGGACGAGCTGCTGCGTAAAGACACCAGCGGTAAACTGATCCAGCTGATGAACGAAACCGTTGACGGCGACTACCAGACCTTCAAATCGAAAGATGGTGCGTACGTTCGCGAGCACTTCTTCGGTAAATACCCGGAAACCGCCGCACTGGTTGCAGACTGGAGCGACGAGCAGATCTGGGCACTGAACCGTGGTGGTCACGATCCGAAGAAAATCTACGCTGCACTGAAAAAAGCGCAGGAAACCAAAGGCAAAGCAACTGTCATCCTGGCCCACACCGTTAAAGGTTATGGCATGGGCGATACCGCCGAAGGTAAAAACATCGCCCACCAGGTGAAGAAAATGAACATGGACGGCGTGCGTTATATCCGCGACCGCTTCAATGTTCCGGTGACCGATGAGCAAGTTGAAAAACTCTCTTACCTCACCTTCGCTGAAGGCTCTGAAGAGCACAAATATCTGCATGAACGTCGCCAGGCGCTGAAAGGCTACCTGCCGTCACGTCAGCCGAACTTCACCGAAAAACTGGATCTGCCTGCGCTGGAAGACTTCTCCCAGCTGCTGGAAGAGCAGAACAAAGAGATCTCCACCACCATCGCCTTCGTTCGTGCCCTGAACGTGATGCTGAAGAACAAGTCGATCAAAGATCGCCTGGTTCCGATCATCGCCGATGAAGCGCGTACCTTCGGTATGGAAGGTCTGTTCCGTCAGATTGGTATTTACAGCCCGAACGGCCAGCAGTACACCCCGCAGGACCGTGAGCAGGTTGCTTACTACAAAGAAGACGAGAAAGGTCAGATCCTGCAGGAAGGTATCAACGAACTGGGTGCTGGCGCATCCTGGCTGGCGGCTGCGACCTCTTACAGCACCAACAACCTGCCGATGATTCCGTTCTACATCTACTACTCGATGTTCGGTTTCCAGCGTATCGGTGACCTGTGCTGGCAGGCAGGCGACCAGCAGGCTCGCGGCTTCCTGGTAGGCGGTACTTCTGGTCGTACGACCCTGAACGGTGAAGGTCTGCAGCACGAGGATGGTCACAGCCACATTCAGTCGCTGACTATCCCGAACTGTATCTCTTACGATCCGTCTTACGCTTACGAAGTTGCGGTCATCATGCATGACGGCCTGCAGCGCATGTACGGCGAGAAACAAGAGAACGTTTACTACTACATCACCACGCTGAACGAAAACTACCACATGCCGGCAATGCCGGAAGGCGCCGAGGAAGGTATCCGTAAAGGTATCTACAAACTCGAAACCGTTGCGGGTAACAAAGGTAAAGTTCAGCTGCTGGGCTCCGGTTCTATCCTGCGTCACGTTCGTGAAGCAGCGCAGATCCTGGCTAACGACTACGGCGTAGGTTCTGACGTTTATAGCGTCACCTCCTTCACTGAACTGGCGCGTGATGGCCAGGATTGTGAACGCTGGAACATGCTGCATCCGCTGGAAACTCCGCGCGTTCCGTACATCGCTCAGGTGATGAACGACGCTCCGGCTGTAGCATCTACTGACTATATGAAACTGTTCGCCGAACAGGTTCGTACTTATGTACCGGCTGATGATTACCGCGTACTGGGTACCGATGGCTTCGGTCGTTCCGACAGCCGTGAAAACCTGCGTCACCACTTCGAAGTTGATGCTTCTTACGTGGTGGTAGCAGCCCTGGGCGAACTGGCTAAACGTGGCGAAATCGACAAGAAAGTGGTGGCAGAAGCGATCACCAAATTCAACATCGATGCAGATAAAGTTAACCCGCGTCTGGCGTAAGAGGTAAAGAGACAATGGCTATCGAAATCAACGTACCGGACATCGGGTCTGATGAAGTAGAAATCACCGAGATTCTGGTCAAAGTGGGCGACAAAGTTGAAGCTGAACAGTCGCTGATCACCGTAGAGGGCGACAAAGCCTCTATGGAAGTTCCGTCTCCGCAGGCTGGCGTCGTGAAAGAGATCAAAGTCTCTGTCGGCGACAAAACCGAGACCGGTAAACTGATCATGATTTTCGATTCCGCCGACGGTGCAGCTGACGCTGCACCTGCTCAGGCAGAAGAGAAGAAAGAAGCCGCGCCGGCAGCTGCTGCTCCGGCCGCTGCAAGCGCAAAAGACGTTCACGTGCCGGATATCGGCGGTGATGAAGTCGAAGTGACCGAAATTCTGGTGAAAGTGGGCGACAGCGTGACCGCTGAGCAGTCCCTGATCACCGTGGAAGGCGACAAAGCCTCCATGGAAGTTCCGGCGCCGTTCGCTGGCACCGTGAAAGAGATCAAAGTCAACACTGGCGACAAAGTCTCCACCGGTTCTCTGATTATGGTCTTCGAAGTGGCAGGTGCTGCACCGGCTGCTGACGCGAAACCGCAGGTCAAAGAAGAAGCGGCTTCTGCTCCGGCAGCAGCTGCGGGCGCGAAAGACGTTAACGTACCGGATATCGGCGGTGACGAAGTTGAAGTGACCGAAGTGATGGTCAAAGTCGGCGATAAAGTCTCTGCTGAACAGTCTCTGATCACCGTTGAAGGCGACAAAGCCTCGATGGAAGTCCCGGCACCGTTCGCGGGCGTGGTAAAAGAGCTGAAAGTGAACGTGGGCGACAAAGTCTCCACCGGCTCGCTGATCATGGTCTTCGAAGTGGAAGGCGCTGCGCCTGCTGCTGCTCCGGCAGCGAAACAGGAAGCGGCTCCGGCACCGGCTGCAAAAGCAGAGAAACCGGCTGCTGCGGCTCCGGCTAAAGCAGAAGGCAAATCTGACTTCGCAGAGAACGACGCTTACGTCCACGCGACTCCGCTGATCCGCCGCCTGGCGCGCGAATTCGGCGTGAACCTGTCGAAAGTGAAAGGCTCCGGTCGTAAAGGCCGTATCCTGCGCGAAGACGTTCAGGCTTACGTGAAAGACGCGGTGAAACGCGCGGAATCCGCACCTGCTGCCGCTACCGGCGGTGGCCTGCCAGGCATGCTGCCGTGGCCGAAAGTGGACTTCAGCAAGTTCGGCGAAATCGAAGAAGTGGAACTGGGCCGTATCCAGAAAATCTCTGGTGCTAACCTGAGCCGTAACTGGGTGATGATCCCGCACGTTACCCACTTCGACAAAACCGATATCACCGATCTGGAAGCGTTCCGTAAACAGCAGAACGCCGAAGCCGAGAAACGTAAACTGGACGTGAAATTCACCCCAGTGGTCTTCATCATGAAAGCCGTTGCTGCGGCCCTTGAGCAGATGCCACGTTTCAACAGCTCGCTGTCCGAAGATGGTCAGCGTCTGACGCTGAAAAAATACATCAACATCGGTGTCGCGGTTGATACCCCGAATGGCCTGGTGGTTCCGGTCTTTAAAGACGTGAACAAGAAGAGCGTGACCGAGCTGTCCCGCGAACTGACCGTGATCTCCAAGAAAGCGCGTGATGGTAAACTGACTGCCGGCGAAATGCAGGGCGGCTGCTTCACCATCTCCAGCATCGGCGGCCTGGGTACGACCCACTTCGCGCCGATTGTGAACGCGCCGGAAGTGGCTATCCTGGGCGTATCCAAGTCCGCGATGGAGCCGGTGTGGAACGGTAAAGAGTTCGTTCCGCGTCTGATGATGCCGATTTCACTCTCCTTCGACCACCGTGTGATTGACGGTGCTGATGGGGCGCGCTTTATCACCATCATCAATAACATGCTGTCCGACATTCGCCGTCTGGTGATGTAATCGAAAAGCCGGCCTGACGGCCGGCTTTTTTCTGCTAATCTCATAGCGCTTTTGGGGTTATCAGAGGCAAAGGACAATTCGTTAGCCGTTTGTTGTTTCAAAAATGTTAACAATTTTGTAAACTGCGGGCGGATAGAACGTCCCGGTGGATGAAGGGCGACATGAAGTACCCCTGACCGCCGGAAATCAATAAGAGGTCATGATGAGTACTGAAATCAAAACTCAGGTCGTCGTACTTGGGGCAGGCCCGGCAGGTTACTCTGCTGCCTTCCGTTGCGCTGATTTAGGTCTGGAAACCGTCATCGTTGAACGCTACAACACCCTCGGCGGTGTTTGTCTGAATGTAGGTTGTATCCCTTCTAAAGCGCTGCTGCACGTCGCGAAAGTGATTGAAGAAGCTAAAGCGCTGGCCGAGCACGGCATCGTCTTCGGCGAACCGCAGACCGACATCGACAAAATCCGCACCTGGAAAGACAAAGTAATTAACCAGCTGACCGGCGGCCTCGCAGGTATGGCAAAAGGCCGTAAGGTCAAAGTGGTTAACGGTCTGGGTAAATTTACCGGGGCGAACACCCTGGAAGTGGAAGGCGAAAACGGCAAAACCGTAATCAACTTCGACAACGCCATCATCGCGGCGGGTTCCCGTCCGATTGAACTGCCGTTCATTCCGCATGAAGATCCGCGCGTGTGGGACTCCACCGGCGCGCTTGAGCTGAAATCCGTACCGAAGCGTATGCTGGTTATGGGTGGCGGCATTATCGGTCTGGAAATGGGCACCGTATACCATGCGCTGGGTTCAGAGATTGACGTGGTTGAGATGTTCGACCAGGTGATCCCGGCTGCCGACAAAGACGTAGTTAAAGTCTTCACCAAACGCATCAGCAAGAAGTTCAACCTGATGCTGGAAACCAAAGTGACCGCCGTTGAAGCAAAAGAAGACGGTATCTACGTTACGATGGAAGGCAAAAAAGCGCCGGCTGAACCGCAGCGTTACGACGCCGTGCTGGTCGCCATCGGCCGTGTGCCGAACGGTAAAAACCTCGACGCCGGTAAAGCGGGCGTGGAAGTGGACGACCGTGGCTTCATCCGCGTCGACAAACAGCTGCGCACCAATGTGCCGCACATCTTCGCTATCGGCGACATCGTCGGTCAGCCGATGCTGGCGCACAAAGGCGTGCATGAAGGCCACGTTGCCGCAGAAGTTATCGCCGGTAAGAAACACTACTTCGATCCGAAAGTGATCCCGTCTATCGCCTATACCGAGCCAGAAGTAGCATGGGTAGGTCTGACCGAGAAAGAAGCGAAAGAGAAAGGCATCAGCTACGAAACCGCCACCTTCCCGTGGGCAGCTTCTGGCCGTGCTATCGCTTCCGATTGCGCAGACGGTATGACCAAACTGATTTTCGACAAAGAGACGCACCGTATTATTGGTGGCGCGGTTGTCGGCACCAACGGCGGCGAGCTGCTGGGTGAAATCGGTCTGGCGATCGAAATGGGCTGTGATGCAGAAGATATCGCGCTGACCATCCACGCGCACCCGACGCTGCACGAATCTGTTGGCCTGGCCGCAGAAGTGTTCGAAGGTAGCATCACCGACCTGCCGAACCCGAAAGCGAAGAAGAAATAAGCCTCTTCACGCCGCTTGTGCGTTCGACAATAAAGCAGCCTATATGGCTGCTTTTTTTATTCCTGCCGCAGAACCACCACATTTAGTAGGTAATTAGCCCTCAACCAATTGATAACGAAGCCGATAACTCACTTAAGAATAGTATTGGCACGCTCGCCTCAGGCGGGTGGCCTGGCGTCGTCATGACATGGACTTTGTCACTTATCCGCGTTTCATCGCTCCCGTCCTGCCTTTGCCGCATTTGTTGTTCTTCTGGTGTTCGAAATATAAAGGAATCGTTAATGTCTATTAAAAAACTCGCTGTTGTCGGTATGGTTCTGGCAGCGTTTACCCTCTCCGGCTGTGGCGCGATGACGACGGCTATCAAAAAACGCAATCTGGATGTAAAAACTCAGATGAGCCAGACCATCTGGCTGGAGCCGGCTTCTGAGAAAACTGTGTTTATTCAGGTAAAAAATACCTCTGATAAAGACATGAGTAATTTGCAGACCCTGCTGGCAAAAGAGCTGAGCGATAAAGGCTACAAAGTCACCTCCTCTCCGGATACGGCCTATTACTGGATCCAGGCGAACGTGCTGAAAGCGGACAAAATGGATCTGCGTGAAACTCAGGGCTACCTGAAAAGTGGTTACGAAGGCGCGGCGATTGGTGCCGGTCTGGGGGCCGGTATCACCGCCTATAACAGCAACTCCTCCGGTGCCGCGCTGGGCGTGGGTCTGGCGGCTGGCCTGATTGGCCTCGCAGCAGACGCGATGGTGGAAGATGTGAACTTCACTATGATCACCGACTTGCAGATCTCCGAGCGCAGCAAAGCGAAAGTGACCACCGATAATATCGCCGCTCTGCGTCAGGGCACCTCTGGTATCAAGCTGCAGACCAGCACCGAAGAGGGTAACCGCGCGAAATACCAGACCCGCGTGGTCTCTAACGCCAACAAAGTAAACCTGAAATTCGAAGAGGCGAAACCGGCCCTCGAAGCGCAGCTGGCAAAATCTGTCGCCAACATTATGTAAGTTGACTGCTGGCAGCTAACAAGCGGGCTCAGGCAACTGGCCCGCTTTTTTTATAGGTAAAAGTGACGGGTGCCTGCTTTTCAGCCAAAAGCGATAAACCTTCGCCGCACGTTGCCGATGTTACTTATTTACTATTTCGGTGAGAGGGAGTTTCATCGCCATGATTAACGGCCTTAACCTTACTGCGCTACTGCCATCAGCCGCGCGGGTCAGTACCTCTGCGCGGGTCGGCACTGCTGCGCCCGCATCTGTAAACAAAGCATCTCCCGTGGATGACGCCTCGACAAAAGTGATGTTCGGTAGCCAGACGTCGGAGATTGCCGCCGTCTATTCGCTGATGCCCAAGAAAGTGAACCCGGCGATTGCCGAGCAGCAGCATAGCCAGATTCAGGGGCTGATGGGGCTGGCCTCCGGTGGTATCTCCGTTTCCGCTTTCGCCACGCTTGGCAGCACGCTGCTGAGCAACCTGAATGATAACCGTGGCGATGTGGTGCAGACGCTGCGCGGTGCGGATATGGGCATTGCCCGCGCGCCTTATGATTCAGCCATCACCATGGATATCGTCACCCAGTCCGGCACCAAAGTGCAGCTGGTGATGAGCCAGCAGGATGACGGCATGACCGTCCAGCTGAAAACCGACGGCGAAGCGCTCAATGACGACGAAGCCGCCGCCATCGCGGGCCTCGGTAAAGCGCTGGGAGAGACCCTCAGCGGCCTCGGCAAGCAGCAACCGCAGTTGGACATCAGCGGCTTAACCCAGTTTGATACGCGCCTGCTGAAATCGGTGGACCTGAAAACCGACCTGCGTAACGACGATAAGTCATTGCAATCGCTCAATTTCCATGCGGATAACAAAACGCGCTCCACGGCTTATGAAGATGGCGACTTCTCGCTGAAAATGAGCAGCGACATGGCGCACTCCGCCTTTGCTGGTAACGCCGCGCAGCAGCAAACCGCCTTAAGCGCGTGGGACAGTAAATTCGATAAAGCGCGCACTGCCGGGCAGGGCAATTATGACCAGATGGCGGCGCTGAAGGCGGTCTTCCGCGCGCTTAACAGCAATACCAGCGCTGAAAAAATGCCTGTCGTGGCGACCAATGCGATTCGCATCGGTGATAACGGCGCGTCACAGCTCAGCGGGCTGAATGATTTTTCACTCTCGCTGACGCAGACGGAGAAGTCGGTCAACCCGGCGAAGTTGCAGGAGAAAGATCGCTTTGCCTACACCGCCTCGCAGTCAACGGAAGCCAGCGATCATAGCGACAGCTCTAAGAGCGTGAAGCAGACGACGCGTAGCAACCTGAGCGCTGCCTGGCACCAGGCGATCGATCCGTCGATTCCACTGGCGCTGGGCACGCAGAAATCCTCACAAAGCTACTACTACCATGTGGTCGAAAACAGCGAGGAGAACAGCACCACGCTCAACTACAATGGACGCGGCCAACTGGCCAACGTTCAGCACCATCAGCTGGTAGATAACCGTGAAACGGTGAAAAAGTACCTGCTGGGCAAACTGGTTGATGAGAGCCTGAACCCGGAGAAATACAGCCGTAGCTGGGGGCTGGACATTCTCGGCAAGCTTTAACATTGTCTTAACGTAACGGCTCTGCGGAGCCGTTTGTTTTCTCGGCGGTTCGAGGATTATTTTTCGCTAAACCCCTCTGCCGTCTGCTTTATGCCATCTGTAACGATTCAGCCGGGATTTAATGTTGCTTTTTTGTAAACAGATTAACACCCCCTGAAATTCCTGCTATGCTGCCCGGCGCGGTTCGCGGATTTACCCTACAAACTGCTGTCTCACAGGAGCGTGAAGAGAAACGCCTGCCGCATTATGACAATGAGAGCGAGGAGAACCGTCGTGCTAGAAGAATACCGTAAGCACGTAGCTGAACGTGCCGCTGAGGGGATTGCGCCAAAACCATTAGATGCAACCCAAATGGCCGCGCTTGTCGAGCTGCTGAAGAGTCCGCCTGCTGGCGAAGAAGAATTCCTGTTAGACCTGCTGGCTAATCGTGTACCGCCCGGTGTTGACGAAGCCGCCTATGTGAAAGCGGGTTTCCTTGCAGCTGTCGCCAAAGGCGAAGCAACCTCCCCACTGGTTAGCCCTGAGAAAGCCGTTGAACTGCTGGGTACCATGCAGGGCGGTTATAACATCCATCCGCTGATTGACGCGCTGGATAACGATACGCTGGCACCGATTGCTGCCAAAGCCCTCTCCCATACCCTGCTGATGTTCGATAACTTCTACGATGTGGAAGAGAAAGCGAAAGCGGGCAACGCCTACGCCAAACAGGTGATGCAATCCTGGGCGGATGCTGAATGGTTCCAGAGCCGTCCGCCGCTGGCCGAGAAGATCACCGTTACCGTCTTTAAAGTGACCGGCGAAACCAACACCGATGACCTTTCACCGGCACCGGATGCCTGGTCGCGCCCGGATATTCCGCTGCACGCGCTGGCGATGCTGAAAAACGCCCGTGAAGGGATCGAACCGGATCAGCCGGGCAGCGTTGGCCCGATCAAGCAGATCGAAGCGCTGGCGCAGAAAGGCTTCCCGCTGGCCTACGTCGGCGACGTTGTCGGGACCGGCTCTTCGCGTAAATCCGCCACCAACTCGGTGCTGTGGTTTATGGGCGACGACATTCCGAACGTGCCGAACAAGCGCGGCGGCGGTCTGGTGCTTGGCGGCAAAATCGCGCCTATCTTCTTCAACACCATGGAAGATGCCGGTGCGCTGCCGATTGAAGTTGACGTCTCTGACCTGAACATGGGCGACGTGATTGACGTTTACCCGTTCAAAGGCGAAGTGCGCAACCACGAAACCAACGAACTGCTGGCGACCTTTGAACTAAAAACCGACGTGCTGATCGATGAAGTGCGCGCCGGTGGCCGTATCCCGCTGATTATCGGCCGTGGCCTGACCACCAAAGCGCGTGAAGCGCTGGGTCTGCCGCAGAGCGAGATCTTCCGTCAGGCGAAAGACGTGGCGGAGAGCAGCCGCGGCTACTCGCTGGCGCAGAAAATGGTCGGCCGCGCCTGTGGCGTCGACGGTGTTCGTCCGGGCGCATACTGCGAACCGAAGATGACCTCTGTGGGCTCGCAGGACACCACCGGGCCGATGACCCGTGACGAGCTGAAAGATCTGGCGTGCCTCGGCTTCTCTGCCGACCTGGTGATGCAGTCCTTCTGCCACACTGCGGCCTATCCGAAGCCGGTTGACGTCACTACCCACCATACGCTGCCGGACTTCATTATGAACCGTGGCGGCGTGTCGCTGCGTCCGGGCGATGGCGTTATCCACTCCTGGCTGAACCGCATGCTGCTGCCGGATACCGTTGGTACCGGCGGTGACTCCCACACCCGTTTCCCGATTGGTATCTCCTTCCCGGCGGGCTCGGGTCTGGTGGCGTTTGCTGCCGCGACCGGCGTAATGCCGCTGGATATGCCGGAATCGGTGCTGGTGCGCTTTAAAGGCAAAATGCAGCCGGGCATCACCCTGCGCGATCTGGTTCACGCCATTCCGCTGTACGCCATCAAACAGGGTCTGCTGACCGTTGAGAAGAAGGGTAAGAAAAACATCTTCTCTGGCCGCATCCTGGAAATTGAAGGCTTGCCGGATCTGAAAGTCGAGCAGGCGTTCGAGCTGACCGATGCCTCCGCAGAGCGTTCTGCTGCGGGTTGCACCATCAAGCTGAACAAAGAGCCGATTATCGAATACCTGACCTCCAACATCGTGCTGCTGAAGTGGATGATTGCTGAAGGCTACGGCGACCGCCGTACGCTGGAGCGCCGTATCCAGGGCATGGAGAAATGGCTGGCGGATCCGCAGCTGCTTGAAGCGGATGCGGACGCAGATTACGCGGCGGTGATCGATATCGATCTGGCCGAAATCAAAGAGCCGATCCTCTGCGCGCCGAACGATCCGGACGATGCGCGTCTGCTCTCTGATGTACAGGGCGAAAGCATCGATGAGGTGTTCATCGGTTCCTGTATGACCAACATCGGCCACTTCCGCGCCGCCGGTAAGCTGCTGGACAGCCACAAAGGCCAGCTGCCGACCCGCCTGTGGGTTGCGCCGCCGACGCGTATGGATGCCGCGCAGCTGACCGAAGAGGGCTACTACAGCGTCTTTGGTAAGAGCGGTGCGCGTATCGAAATCCCGGGCTGCTCCCTGTGCATGGGTAACCAGGCGCGTGTGGCAGACGGTGCGACCGTCGTTTCAACCTCGACCCGTAACTTCCCGAACCGTTTAGGTACCGGCGCGAACGTCTTCCTGGCTTCTGCTGAGCTGGCTGCCGTCTCGGCGCTGATCGGCAAGCTGCCGACGCCGCAGGAGTATCTGACCTTTATGGATCAGGTGGATAAAACCGCCGTGGATACTTACCGCTACCTCAACTTTGACCAGCTTGATCAATACACCGACAAAGCTGAAGGCGTGATATTCCAGACCGCCGTCTAAATCAGAAAGCCACTCTTCGGAGTGGCTTTTTTTTCCCTTCCTTCCCGTCCCCGCGCTTTTTTTCCTGTATGGTGCTGCGATAATTAAAGCACTGGCGGCTCTCTGGCCCCCATGAGGAGCAATGATGGATTACGAATTTCTGCGCGATGTCACCGGCGGCGTCAAAGTGCGCATGTCGATGGGGCACGAAGTGATCGGCCACTGGTTTAACGAAGAGGTGAAAGAGAACCTCGCCCTGTTGGATGAAGTGGAGCAGGCGGCGCAAACGGTGAAGGGCAGCGAGCGCTCCTGGCAGCGCATCGGCCATGAGTACACGCTGTGGCTGGATGGCGAAGAGGTGATGATCCGCGCCAATCTGCTGGAGTTTACCGGCGACGAGATGGAAGAGGGGATGAACTACTACGATGAGGAGAGTTTATCGCTCTGCGGCGTGGAGGATTTTCTTCAGGTAGTGGCCGCTTACCGGCAATTTCTTAAGCAGCGCTAATCGGGGAGCGTCCCTGCTCCCGCTGCGCATTTACACGGCCGGGATGTTGCGGCCGTAGTAGATCTCGCGCATCTCTTTCCACAGCGCTTCCGTGATCTCTTTCCGCTCCTGCGGCGTCAAATCTTCCGGTTTGGTATGGAACATGTAGTGCTTAAGGTCGAACTCTTTAAGCAACATTTTGGTATGGAACATGTTTTCCTGGTAAACATTCACATCCATCATGTCATACAGCGATTTCATATCGTCAGACATAAAGTTCTGGATCGAATTAATCTCGTGGTCGATGAAGTGCTTCATGCCATTCACGTCACGCGTAAAGCCGCGCACGCGGTAGTCGACGGTCACGATATCCGACTCAAGCTGATGGATAAGGTAGTTCAGCGCTTTCAGCGGCGAAATCACCCCGCAGGTTGAGACTTCAATGTCGGCGCGGAAGGTGCACAACCCGCCTTCAGGGTGGCTTTCCGGGTAGGTGTGCACGCAGATATGGCTCTTATCCAGATGCGCGACAACCGCTTCCGGCAGCGGCCCCGGGTGTTCGGTTTTATCGATCAGGTGCGGGTCGACCGGCTCTTCGCTCACCAGGATCGTCACGCTCGCACCCTGCGGCTCGTAGTCCTGGCGGGCAATATTCAAAATGTTGGCGCCAATGATGTTACAGGTCTCCGTGAGGATCTCCGTCAGGCGGTTGGCGTTATAGAGTTCATCAATATAGGCAATATAGCCGTCGCGCTCTTCGGCGGTTTTGGCGTAGCAGATATCGTAGATACAAAAACTCAGGCTTTTGGTCAGGTTGTTAAAGCCATGTAGTTTAAGCTTTTTCAATTTTTCTCACCCCCTTAGCGTCACTGTGCAGACAGTGCATCGTGTAGATATTGTGGCAGAGCAAATGCTGCCGTATGGATTGCCGGATTGTAGTAACGGCAGGTCAGTGCGGCGGTGTGGAAACGCGCGGCGATAATCTCCGTGGAGAGCGAGCGCAACGCTTCATTATCCGTCGCCCAGGCAAAGGTCATAATGCCGCCGTAATAGGTCGGGATCGCCGCTTGGTAGAAACTAACATCGGCAAAGTAGTGGCCCAGTTTGCGATGGCTGCCGACGGCTTCCTCCTGCTGTAAGAAGCAGACGCCGTTCTGCGCGACAAAAATCCCACCGGGATTGAGGCAGCGCTTGCACCCTTCATAAAACGCCGAGGTGAAGAGGCTCTCGCCCGGACCGACAGGATCGGTACAGTCAGAGATAATCACATCGAAAGTTTTTTGCGTGTGGTTGACGAAGTTGACGCCATCATCAATCACCAGCTCAAAGCGCGGGTCATCGTAGGCACCGGCGTTGTGTTTTGGCAGGTACTGGCGACAGAAAGAGACGACGCCTGCGTCGATCTCTACCATGGTGATGGTTTCAATATTTTTGTGGCGGGAGACTTCGCGCAGCATCGCGCCGTCGCCGCCGCCGATGATCAGCACATGCTTTGCGTGACCGTGCGCCAGCAGCGGAACGTGAGTCATCATCTCGTGATAGATAAACTCATCGCGTTCGGTAGTTTGTACCACGCCATCCAGCGCCATCACGCGGCCAAAGGCGGCGTTTTCGAAGATAATCAGATCCTGATGATCGGTCTTCTCGTGGTAAAGCACCTTATCAACGGCAAAGTACTGACCAAAGTTGTCGTGCAGCGTTTCTTGCCAAATGGTGTTGTCGGCCATTCGTCGCTCCTTTGTTAACATCCGTGAAAAACGGGCGCAACATGATAGCCAACTCTGGCGAACGATGCACGGTCAAAAGATAAGCGCTATTTCACGTAGGCGAGCAGACTCAACGAGTCACGGGCAAGAGCCTTACACTTTTTCGCCGTTGGAATGCCGATGCCGCTCAGATCGCGGTAGCTCTCTTCGCCCAGCGCTTTCATGTTCCAGCTATCGTAGTTGCTGAGATCCCACTGATTTTGCTGGGCAAAAAAGACCAGCGCACGGCGGATCTGCCCGTTAGGTAAGTTGTTATAACCGCAGTCATTTTTCAGGAAAACAAACACCGCCGTCAGATCGGCCATGTCTTCAGCTTCAGATTCACTCAGGGCATAACTATTGGCGGAGACAGCGAGCAGGCTGCCAAGGATGATACTTCTGAAAAACGTTTTCATTCTCTCTACCACGGCGTAACGGAAATTAAACGTTAGCACAGTCCAGTTAACGCGACGATATTTATTATCGTCTGCTTTCTTGACCTTCCGGCAGGGGAAAGGTTTACGCTTAAAGCATCGCCGACTCTTGATAAGGACATACCCATGCAACGTCGAGATTTCCTTAAATATTCCGCGCTCCTGGGGGCTGCCAGCGCGCTGCCGCTCTGGAGCCGCTCGCTCTTCGCCGCCACCTGGCCCACGTTACCCATTCCACCGCTGCTTGCCCCGGATGCAGAGAGCCGCATTGTCTTAACGGTGCAGGCGGGGGAGAGCCAGTTTGCGCAGAAAAGCGCGACAACCTGGGGGTATAACGGCGCGTTGCTGGGGCCTGCTATTCGGCTGCGTCAGGGAAAAGCGGTGACGGTAGATATCCGCAATCAGCTTGCCGAAGAGACCACCGTGCACTGGCACGGTCTCGAAGTGCCGGGCGAGGTCGACGGCGGGCCGCAGGGCGTGATTAAGGCGGGCGGTAGCCGGTCGGTGACCTTCACGCCCACGCAGCAGGCCGCCACCTGCTGGTTCCACCCTCATCAGCATGGAAAAACCGGGCGTCAGGTGGCGATGGGGCTCGCCGGGCTGGTGCTGATCGAAGATGACAACAGCCGCAAACTGCGCCTGCCGCAGCAGTGGGGCATCGATGATGTGCCGGTCATCGTGCAGGACAAAAAATTGACCGCGCAGGGGCAAATTGATTACCAGCTTGATGTAATGAGCGCGGCGGTGGGGTGGTTTGGCGATACGCTGCTCGCCAATGGTGCGGTCTACCCGCAGCATGCGGCTCCGCGCGGCTGGCTGCGCCTGCGCCTGCTCAACGGGTGTAACGCGCGCTCGCTCAATTTCGCTACCAGCGATCAGCGCCCGCTCTATGTCATCGCCAGCGACGGCGGGTTGTTAAGTGAGCCGGTTAAGGTGACTGAACTGCCGATGTTGATGGGCGAGCGGTTCGAGGTGCTGGTGGATATCAGCGATGGCAAGCCTTTCGATCTTATAACGCTGCCGGTTAAGCAGATGGGGATGACCGTCGCGCCGTTCGACCAGCCAGTGCCGGTGCTGCGTATCCAGCCGCTGCAGGTAACCGCCTCGGGCGATCTGCCGGATAAGCTTGCCACGCTGCCCGCACTGCCTGCGCTTGAGGGCTTAACTCAGCGCACTCTGCAACTGTCGATGGATCCGATGCTCGATATGATGGGGATGCAGGCGCTGCAGCAGAAGTATGGCGACGGCGCGATGGCAGGCATGGGGATGCATCACGGCGATATGCAGGGCATGCACGGCATGCAGATGGATCATGGCCATATGGATCACGGCAGCCAGGGGTTTGATTTCCACAATGCCAACCGGATTAACGGCAAAGCGTTTGATATGGTGACGCCGCAATTTGCGGTGCAAAAAGGGCAGTTTGAGCGCTGGGCGATCTCCGGGGAGGGGGACATGATGTTGCATCCGTTTCATATTCACGGTACGCAGTTCCGCATCCTCTCCGAAAACGGCAAGCCGCCCGCGGCGCATCGCGCAGGCTGGAAGGATACGGTCAATGTGTACGGTGCGCGCAGTGAAGTGCTGGTGCGCTTTGATCATGCGGCAGCGAAAGAGTTTGCCTATATGGCGCACTGCCATCTGCTGGAGCATGAAGATACCGGCATGATGCTTGGCTTTACCGTCGCGTAAACCGCAGCGGGTAAATATGCCTGATGGCGCTGCGCTTATCAGGCCTACGGTTCTGTGGTCGGTTTCAGGGTTTTGTAGGCCGGATAAGGCGCCAGCCGCCATCCGGCAATGCATTGCGATTCCACAACAAAAAAGCCCGGCAGCGCAATGCGTGCCGGGCTTTGTTTTGTAGGCCGGATAAGGCGTTAGCCGCCATCCGGCAATACCACATCAGAGTGCTTAATTACTTCGCATCATCCGGCAGAGCAAACGCCACGATGTAATCACCCATCTTGGTGCCGAACGAACCGTGACCGCCTGCAGAGATGACAACATACTGCTTGCCATTCACTTCATAGGTCATCGGCGTGGCCTGACCACCCGCTGGCAGACGACCTTCCCACAGTTTGTCACCGTTGGTCATGTTGTATGCGCGCAGGTAGTTATCCGCGGTACCGGCAATAAACAGCACGTTACCGGCAGTGGAGATCGGGCCGCCGAGCATCGGCATACCGAGGGTAAACGGCACTTTAATCGGCATCGGGAACGGCAGGCTATCCTGCGGCGTACCGATACGTTTTTTCCATGCTACCTGGTTGGTTTTCAGATCCAGCGCAGAGATATAACCCCAGGCTGGCTGTTTGCACGGCAGGCCAAACGGCGAGAGGAACGGATTCAGCGTTACGCCAAACGGCACGCCATACTGCGGCTGAATACCGGATTCCGAACCGGTGCCTTTCGCATCTTTCGGCGGCTCCATCGGGTTGTTTGGACCACGCGGGATCAGCTTCGAGACAAACGGCAGCGCCATCGGGTTAGCAATCGCCACCTGGCGGTTTGGATCGACGGAGATACCGCCCCACTCAAACATGCCGAGGTTACCCGGGAAGACCAGCGTACCCTGCTCAGACGGCGGAGTGAAAATGCCTTCATAACGCATCTGGTGGAACATCACGCGGCACACCAGTTGGTCGAACATGGTGGCGCCCCACATATCCGCGCCGCTCAGATCTCGCTTCGGACGGAAGCTCAGATCGGAGAAGGGTTGGGTTTTGGTGACGTAATCGCCTTTCGCTGCGCCCTGCGGAACCGGTTTTTCCGGTGCCGGCACAACCAGTTCGCCGTTACGGCGATCCAGCACGAAGATGTTACCGGTTTTCGCCGGAGCATAAACGACCGGCACTTTCTTACCGTTAACATCGATATCCGCCAGCGTCGGCTGGGACGGCATATCCATATCCCACAGATCGTGGTGTACGGTCTGATAGCTCCACACCAGCTTACCGGTGGTCGCATTCAACGCAACAATGGAACTGGCGTAACGCTCCTGCTCCGGCGTACGGTTACCGCCCCAGATATCTGGCGTAGTAACGCCCATCGGCAGGTAGACCATATCCAGCTTGGCGTCATAGGCGGCAGGCGCCCAGGAGTTCGGCGAGTTAATGGTGAACTTGTGCTCATCCGACGGGATTGCATTCGGATCTTTCGCGCCCGGATCGAAGGCCCACAGCAGCTTACCGGTGTTGATATCGAAACCACGAATCACACCAGACGGCTCACGGGTGGAGAAGTTATCCGTTACCGCACCGGCAATGATAATCACTTTATCGGTGACGATCGGCGGTGAAGTCGGCTCATACATCCCTGGCGTAGTAACCGGCATGTTGGTTTGCAGGTTGAGGATACCTTTGTTAGCAAAGGTGTCACACAGCTTGCCGTTATCAGCGTTAACCGCAAACAGGCGACCGTCGTTCACCGGCAGAATGATGCGGCGCGGGCAGTTAGCCACCACGTCCGGGCTGGCGTTTTCCGCCGTCGCTTCGTGGTAAGAGACACCACGGCAGGTTACGTGCTGGAAGGACGGATCCGCATTCAGCTGCGGATCGAAGTGCCACTTCTCTTTACCGCTTGCCGCATCAAGTGCGAACAGACGCTGGTGCGCGGTGCAGAGGAACAGGGTGTCGCCCACTTTAATCGGCGTCACTTCGTTGGTGATTTCACCCGGATCGTTCGGCAGCTTCAGGTCGCCGGTGCGGAACACCCAGGCTTCCTTCAGGTTCTTCACGTTATCCGCGTTGATCTGCTTCAGCGGGGAGTAACGCTGGCCTTCCTGGTTACGGCCATAAGCCGGCCAGTCGCTATCGGCAACGTTAGAGATCGGTGCAGCAGGCGTCGAGTCAGCGCTCAGGGTGCCGTTGATCTCCTGTGGGTCGTTAAAACCAGCCCAGGTCAGAATGCCGCCGCTAATCAGCAGTACCGCTAACAGAGCAGCAACCGCGCCGCGGGCAGGAATAATCAGGCGACGCCAGACAAATGGCAGAATCAGCCAGATACCGAAGAAGACAAGGATATCGCTACGTGGGGTCAGCGCCCAGAAGTCGAAGCCGACTTCCCAAACGCCCCACAGCATGGTGGCAAGCAGCAGAGCCGCGTAAAGCCAGAGCGCGGAACGCTTCCCTTTCCACAGCAGCCAGGTCACACCGAGCATCACCAGGCCAGCGATGGGGTAGTACCAGGAGCCGCCGATGGAGACCAGCCAGACACCACCGATTAAAAGATACAGCCCGCAGAAGGCTGCAAAGATCGTCGTCAGCATGATCAATAGCCGCGACCGTTGCGATTTTGTTTCTGCCATAAAAGGAATACTCATCAGTTTGTTAAATTTTTGATAGCAACTAATTATAGGTGTTAACAAGTGTGATCGTCATCACAAATCGAGCTTTCTCGATGCATGCCCACCTCAATTGGTTTTGCTGGTATACTTCACGGCTTGCGTTTCAATCACCGGTTTAAGCGATTGGTGTTGAATTATTTGCTTCTAAAATCATATGGTTAGTTAATATGAAACACAAAGTTGAAGTGATGATCCCGGAAGCGGAGATCAAAGCACGCGTCGCCGAACTGGGTCGTCAAATCACTGAACGTTACAAAGATAGCGGCAGCGAGATGGTGCTGGTGGGGCTGCTGCGCGGCTCGTTTATGTTTATGGCCGATCTCTGCCGTGAAGTGCAGGTCTCCCATGAAGTCGATTTTATGACCGCCTCCAGCTACGGCAGCGGCATGTCATCGACCCGCGATGTGAAAATCCTCAAAGATCTGGATGAAGATATTCGCGGCAAAGATGTATTGATTGTTGAAGACATTATCGATTCTGGCAACACGCTGTCGAAAGTTCGCGAGATCCTGAGCCTGCGCGAGCCGAAGTCGCTGGCGATCTGCACCCTGCTCGATAAACCCTCGCGACGCGAAGTGGATGTCACCGTCGAGTATGTCGGTTTTTCGATTCCGGATGAGTTTGTGGTGGGTTACGGAATTGACTACGCTCAGCGCTATCGCCATTTGCCCTACGTCGGCAAAGTGGTAATGCTGGACGAATAAAAAAATCGGGGCCGACGGCCCCGATTGTTATTTGTGATTAATGTGCTTCTGGCTGATGTTCTGTACACCTGTGCGGTAACGCTGTTCCAGCGTTTCGCGGTTGGTGGCGGTCACATCCAGATCGCGCAGCAGGCCGTCATGGATGCCGTAAGCCCAGCCGTGAATCGTCACGTTCTGGCCGCGTTTCCAGGCGGATTGCATAATCGTTGAGTGGCCAAGGTTATAAACCTGCTCCATGACGTTTAATTCGCACAGCGTATCGAGACGACGTTCTGGCGGCATTTCGCCGAGCAGCGAGCTATGTTTAAACCAGATGTCGCGAATGTGCAGCAGCCAGTTGTTGATAAGACCCAGTTCCGGGTTTTCAACCGCTGCCTGAACGCCGCCGCAGCCGTAGTGGCCGCAGATGATGATGTGTTCAACTTCCAGCACATCAACCGCGTATTGCACAACGGAGAGGCAGTTTAAGTCGGTATGGATGACCAGGTTGGCCACGTTACGGTGAACAAACAGCTCGCCGGGTTCAAGGCCAGTCAGGCGCTCAGCCGGAACGCGTGAGTCTGAACAGCCAATCCACAGAAAGCGCGGCTTTTGTGCCTGCGCCAGCGTTTCAAAAAATCCTGGATCTTCCTCGACCAGCATTTTTGACCATAGTGCGTTGTTGCTGATGAGTGTATCTATGTCTTTCATAGCGCTTTGCGACCTGTAAGCAAAATGAGTGCGAGGCCTAATATAGGTCAACTCTTTCTCTTTTAAAACCACACATCGAGTGTAAGAAAATAGGTAAGTGATAATTCATGACCATTGCACTGGAGCTTGAGCAGCTTAAAAAAACCTATCCTGGCGGCGTTCAGGCGCTGCGCGGAATCGATCTGCAAGTCGAGGCGGGAGACTTCTACGCCCTGCTTGGGCCGAACGGCGCGGGTAAGTCGACCACCATCGGCATTATCAGCTCGCTAGTGAACAAAACCTCTGGTCGGGTCAGCGTCTTTGGCTATGACCTGGAAAAGGATGTGGTGAACGCCAAACGCCAGCTGGGGCTGGTGCCGCAGGAGTTCAACTTCAACCCCTTTGAAACCGTACAGCAGATTGTCGTCAACCAGGCGGGCTACTACGGTGTCGATCGCAAAGATGCATTAGCTCGCAGCGAAAAGTACCTTAACCAGCTCGATCTGTGGGGAAAGCGTAACGAACGTGCGCGTATGCTCTCCGGCGGGATGAAGCGCCGTTTAATGATTGCCCGTGCGCTGATGCATGAGCCAAAACTGCTGATTCTTGATGAGCCAACGGCGGGCGTCGACATCGAACTGCGCCGCTCCATGTGGGGCTTTTTGAAGGATCTGAACGACAAAGGCACCACCATTATTCTCACCACTCACTATCTGGAAGAGGCGGAGATGCTGTGCCGCAATATCGGCATCATCCAGCATGGTGAACTGGTGGAGAACACCTCGATGAAGTCGCTGCTCTCCAAGCTTAAATCGGAGACCTTTATCCTTGATCTGGCGGCGAAAAGCGCGCTGCCGAAGCTGGAAGGGTATCAATATCGACTGGTAGATACCTCAACGCTCGAAGTGGAAGTGCTGCGCGAGCAGGGGATCAACAGCGTCTTTAGCCAGCTGAGCGCGCAGGGGATCCAGGTATTAAGTATGCGTAACAAAGCCAACCGCCTTGAAGAGCTGTTCGTTACGCTGGTGCATGACAGGAAAGGAGAGGGCGCATGATGCAGCTTTATTGGGTGGCGCTGAAGAGTATCTGGTACAAAGAGATCCAGCGTTTTATGCGTATCTGGGTGCAGACACTGGTGCCGCCGGTGATCACCATGACCCTCTACTTTATTATTTTCGGCAACCTGATCGGTTCGCGTATTGGTGAAATGCACGGCTTCACCTATATGCAGTTTATCGTTCCGGGTCTGATCATGATGGCGGTGATCACCAACGGCTATGCCAACGTCGCCTCCTCCTTCTTTAGCGCCAAGTTCCAGCGCAACATTGAAGAACTGCTGGTGGCACCGGTGCCGACGCACGTAATTATCGTGGGTTATGTTGGCGGCGGCGTGGCGCGCGGGCTCTGCGTTGGCGTGCTGGTAACGGCGGTGTCGCTCTTCTTCGTGCCTTTCCAGGTGCACTCATGGCTGTTTGTCGGGCTGACGCTGCTGCTTACCGCGGTGCTCTTTTCGCTGGCCGGTCTGCTGAATGCGGTGTTCGCCAAAACCTTTGACGATATCAGCCTGATCCCGACCTTTGTGTTGACCCCGCTGACCTACCTCGGCGGCGTCTTCTACTCCCTGACGCTGCTGCCGCCGTTCTGGCAGGCGCTGTCGCACCTGAACCCGATCGTCTATATGATCAGCGGCTTCCGCTTCGGCTTCCTCGGGATTAGCGATGTACCGCTGATCACCACGGTCGGCGTGCTGGTGGTCTTTATCCTCGGCTTCTATCTGACCTGCTGGTATCTGATTCAGCGTGGGCGCGGTTTGCGTAGCTAGCGGTTATCCGGCTATTTTCAGCATTGCTCTAAAAAACGATAAGATCGCTTCGGCGATCTTATCGTTTTGCATGAACAGCACTTAATCGTGTTTTAAAGACATTCTTATTTGATCGCCCGTTTCTAATCGGTAGTCACAATAAGTGAGTCCATTGTTTCTGGTGGGCTGATTCATCGCATTTAAGAGTTCTTTTACTTTACTGCCTATGATGGCCATCGGGTCGAATCCTTTCCATCTACAGTTAGTGGCGGATGGGGAGCAATAAACCACGCTTGAAATCCCATCCGTGTCCGTTTCCACGCCCGTTGACGTTATGCTTCCTTTTGCCGGGCATTGACCCGCGAAAGCCGCGCCTGAAGCGGATGAAAAGCCTAAAAGCAGAGCGAGAATAAGAGCTTTATCCATGTTCATGATGATCCCTTAGTCCATTATTAAGGTGCAATTGCACAAATAACATACAGCAGGGAAATGGAAAGGCAAAGTTTGAACAGAAGATGAGCATTCCACACCAGAGGTCACCTGCCAGGAAGCAATCCGCCGAGTTAGCCCACTTTTTGACCTAAACAAAGCCATTAAATCCCTCAGGTTTTGTTACAATCACGCCACTTTCCTAACGCGGTTCGTCTCATGTCTCGTTTGATTGCCTTTCTCTTTCTGTTGCTGGCCGGTAGCGTCTCTGCCGCCATTATCAGCGAACAAGCTGTTCCTGCACGTTATCTGCAAACCACCGAAGATGCCGACATCTGGGCGCAGGTGGGCGATAAGGTCATTACCGTCGGCAATATTCGCGCCGGGCAGATCATCGGCGTGGTGCCGGGCGAGGAGGATTACTACGCCTTTCGCTTCGGCTTTGGCTCGGGGTTTATTGATAAAGGCCATCTCGGCACGGTGACGGGCAACAAGCGCGTGCAGGATAGCCTCGGCGATCTTAATAAGCCGCTCAGCAACCAGAATCTCATCACCTGGCAGGATACGCCGCTCTACAACGCGCCCGATAAAACCAGCCCGCAGTTCGGCACGCTGGCGCAAAACCTGCGCTACCCGATTATCGATAAGCTCAAGGATCGCCTGAACCAGACCTGGTTTCAGATCCGCATCGGCAACCGGCTGGCGTGGGTCAGCAGCCTCGATGCGCAGGAAGATAACGGCCTGCCGGTGCTGACTTACCACCATATTTTGCATGACGAAGAGAACACCCGCTTTCGCCACACTTCCACTACCACTTCGGTTCGTGCCTTTACCAACCAGATGACGTGGCTGCGCGACCAGGGTTACGCCACACTGTCGATGTATCAGCTGGAAGGGTATGTGCGTAACCGCATGAATCTGCCCGCCCGCGCGGTGGTGATCACCTTTGATGATGGGCTGAAGTCCGTCAGCCGCTACGCCTACCCGATCCTGCGCCAGTATGGCTTTAAAGCGACGGCGTTTATTATCTCGTCGCGCATCAAGCTAAAGCCGCAGAAGTGGGACCCAAAATCGCTGCAGTTTATGAGCGTGTCGGAGCTTAACGGCATTCGTGATGTGTTTGATGTGCAGTCGCACACCCACTTCCTGCACCGGGTCGATGACGCGCGCCATCCGATCCTCTTTAGCCGTAGCTATCACAACATCCTGTTTGATTTTAAACGCTCACGCCGCGCGCTGGCGCAGTTCAACCCGCATGTGCTCTATCTCTCCTATCCGTTTGGCGGTTATGACGATAAAGCGGTGAAAGCGGCAAATGACGCCGGTTTCCATATGGCGGTAACCACGGTGCGCGGAAAGGTGAAGCCGGGGGATAATCCGTTCCTGTTAAAACGGCTCTATATCTTACGGACGGACTCGCTGGAAACGATGTCGCGGCTGATCAGCAATCAGCCGCAGGGGTAGGCATCAGGCAACCTGAACCGGCACGGCTTTCGCGGTGCGCTTCATCTCGTTGTCGCCGTCAAAATAGGCCACTTTCGGCTGCCAGTTGCGGGCCACGTCATCGGGCATGGTGACGTAGCTGGCGATAATCAGAATATCGCCGACATCCGCACAGTGCGCCGCCGCGCCGTTAACGGAGATAATGCGCGAGCCGCGCTCACCGGCAATCGCATAGGTAGAGAAGCGCTTACCGTTGGTGACGTTGTAGATATCAATGGCTTCGTATTCAAGGATACCGGCCGCTTCCAGGAAATCCTGGTCGATGGCGCAGGAGCCTTCGTAATGCAGGTCGGCCTGCGTCACTTTGACGCGGTGGAGCTTGCCTTGCAGCATAGTGCGAATCATAAGTTGAACCTTCGTTACTGAGAGTAAAGCCGAAACGGGGAGACGGCTCCCTGCTTAACCCCGTCTGTTGTTGCCGCGCCTTAACCGGCGCAGCGTTCTGCCAGATTATTTCTGGGTCAATTCAACCACTTTGTTGTCGATAAGCCGCGCCTGGCCGAGCCATGCCGCCATCAGAATCACCGCGCGCTCGCTGCTCTCTGTCACTTCAAGCAGCGTGTCCGCATCGCGGATCTGAATATCATCAGCGCGGAAACCGGCTTCGTTAACCTGCTGCTCCGCCAGTGCCACCAGCTCTTCGATATCGCGCTCACCCGCCTGTAATTTATCGGCGATGGCGTTCATCACTTTGCTCATTCCCGGCGCGATTTTACGCTGGTCAGCGGTGAGATAGCCGTTACGCGAGCTGAGCGCCAGGCCATCTTTCGCCCGCACGGTTGGTACACCGACAATCTCAATGTCGTAGCCCATATCCGCCACCATTTTGCGGATCAGCTGCAACTGCTGGTAATCCTTCTCGCCGAAGCAGGCGATGTCGGGCTGGACCAGATTAAACAGCTTGCTGACGATGGTCGAGACGCCGCGGAAATGGCCGGGACGGCTGGCACCTTCCAGCATCGTCGAGATGCCCGGAACGTCAACATAAGTCTGGCCTTCCGTGCCCTGCGGGTAGATATCCGCAGGTGCCGGGGCAAAGACGAAATCGACTTTGCGTTTGTTCAGCTTTTCACAATCTTCCTGCAGCGTGCGCGGGTAGCGCACCAGGTCATCCTGGCGGTCAAACTGCATCGGGTTCACAAAGATGCTTACCACCACCACATCGGCGCGCAGTTTCGCTTCGTCGACCAGCTTCATATGACCATCGTGCAGGTTGCCCATGGTCGGCACCAGCGCAATGCGTTTTCCTTCCTGACGCAGGCGGCGAATATGCTGGCGCAGCAGCGGCAGGGTTTCAATAATCAACACAACAAGGCTCCTTAATGGAAACTGTGCTCTTCGCCCGGATAGGCTCCGGACTCGACTTCAGCCACATACTGCCTGACCGCGGCACGCATGTCGCCTGCTTGATTGAGGAAATTTTTAGCAAATTTTGGAATATGTCCACCGGTAATGCCGAATGCGTCATGCATCACCAGAATCTGTCCGTCGGTCACATTACCTGCGCCAATACCAATCACCGGGATGGTTAGCGCCTCAGTAATGCGCTGCGCCAGTTCAACCGGCACGCACTCCAGCACCAGCAGCTGCGCGCCTGCCGCTTCCAGCGCCAGCGCATCCTCATACAGGCCTTGCGCTGCATCACCGCGTCCCTGAACTTTATAACCGCCGAAGATGTTGACCGATTGCGGGGTTAAACCGAGGTGCCCGCAGACCGGCACCGCGCGTTCGGTGAGCATTTTCACCGTCGGTGCCAGCCAGCGGCCGCCTTCGATTTTCACCATATTGGCACCCGCGCGCATCACCGCAGCCGCGTTCTCAAACGCCTGTTCAGGGGTGGCGTAGGCCATAAACGGCAGATCGGCGAGCAGCAGGCAGGCGGGTGCGCCGCGGCGAACCGCCTGGGTGTGATAAGCGATATCGGCTACCGTTACCGGCAGCGTGGAGTCGTGCCCTTGTACCGTCATGCCTAACGAATCGCCGACCAGCATCACGTTGATTCCCTCTTCGGCAAAGAGTTTGGCGAAGCTGTAGTCATAGGCGGTGATGGTGGCGAAGCGGCGCTTCTCCTGCTTACATTTCAGCAGCCACGAGAGGGTCGTCGGTTTCATAGCGTTTCCTGATAGTCGAAGGCGAATCTGGCGCATTCTAAGCAGCAACATTCAGGGGGGCAATGACTTTAGGCAACCCGTTGATGCAGGTCACCTTTTCAGGCGGGGTTACCAGGCGTGAGGTTTTGGCGCGTTCAGACGAGTCAACACGGCCTGTAATGATTCGCCATCGGGAAAGTGCAGGTCAGGGGCGATCTCAAACAGTGGCCACAGCATAAAGCCGCGGTTTTTCATATCGTAATGGGGAATGGTCAGGCGCGCGGTCTGCACTGCCATCTCGCCAAACAGCATGATATCGAGGTCAAGGGTGCGCGGCCCCCAGCGCTCGGCTTTACGTACGCGCCCCTGTTGCAGCTCAATGCGCTGCGTATGGTCGAGAAGGGCTTCCGGTGCGAGCGTGGTTTCCAGCGCCACGGCGGCGTTGAGATAGTCAGGCTGATCCGGCGGGCCGAGCGGGGGAGTGCGGTAAAGCGAGGAGCACGCCACGATCCGGCTGTCGGGGATCTCCCCCAGCGCGGCTATCGCGGCGTTTACTTGATCGAGCGGCGAGGCGAGATTGCTGCCCAGCGCGATAAAGGCCAGCGTCACGCACTGCCCTCACGGCGCGGCGCGCGTTTACGCGGACGGCGATGGCGACGGCGCTCGGCCGGCTCTTCACCTAAATCATCAAGCATATGTTTTTGCGCTGGCGGTGCAGAGACCTGGAACTCGCCCCACCATTTTGTCAGGCGTTGCAGCTCAGCGTTGTTTTCCGCCTCGGCGCGCAGCGCCAGCAGATCGTACGAGGCGCGGAATTTCGGATGCTCCATCAGTTTCCAGGCGCGTTTGCCCTGGCGACGGGACATGCGTAGCTGCAGCTGCCAGATATCACGAACCAGCGTAGTGATGCGTTTCGGGATCGCCAGCGAGCGGCACGCTTCGTCGAGCACGTCGTTCATCGCCAGCGCGAAGGCGTCGTAATAGGCCAGCCCGCCCTCCTGGGTGATACGCTGCGCGTTCTCCAGCAGCGGATACCAGAACATGGCGGCAAACAGAAACGCCGGGTTAACGCGCATATCGTTGTGAATGCGGTTATCGGTGTTCTTCAGCACCTGGGCAATAATGCGCTCCATCGGGCTGTCACCGCGCTCGGTAAAGCAGCGGGTGATGATCGGGAAGAGCGGCTGGAAGAGGCCATATTCGCGCAGCAACTGGTAGGTATCGTAACCGTAACCAGCCTGCAGCAGCTTCAGGGACTCTTCAAACAGACGCGCCGGCGGCACGTCGTTAATTAAGGTTGCCAGACGCGGGATCGGCTCTGCGGTCTCTTCGCTGATCTGCATGCCCAGCTTGGCGGCGAAACGCACCGCGCGCAGCATGCGCACCGGATCTTCGCGGTAGCGGGTTTCCGGGTTGCCGATCAGGCGGATGGTGCCCTCTTGCAGATCGCGCATGCCGCCGACGTAATCACGTACGGTAAAGTCGGCAACGCTGTAATAGAGGCTGTTAATGGTGAAGTCACGACGCTGGGCATCTTCTTCAATTGAGCCGAAGATGTTGTCGCGCAGCAGCATGCCGTTCTGGCCGCGCTGGGAGATGGTGCGATCGGTTTGTTGATCGTCATGATGACCACGGAAGGTCGCCACTTCGATAATCTCCGGCCCGAACATCACATGTGCGAGGCGGAAACGGCGACCCACCAGGCGGCAGTTGCGGAACAGCTTGCGCACCTGATCCGGCGTGGCGTTGGTGGTGACATCAAAATCTTTTGGTTTTTTGCCCAGCAACAAGTCGCGCACACCGCCGCCTACCAGGTAAGCTTCATAGCCCGCTTTATTCAGACGATAGAGCACTTTGAGCGCATTTTCGCTGATATCTTTGCGGGAAATAGCGTGCTGCTCACGCGGGATAACCGCCATTTGCGGTTTGGCCATTGCCTCAACGGCCATGCTCTCTTCGCGGCTTAGCACCTTGCGGCAAAAATTAGCGACTCGGGTAAAAATAGTACACCTCGGTAGTGTCAGACGTCATCGGGACAAAAAAATAGCGGCTAATCATAGCTCAGCGCGAAGCATTTGAGAATGCTGTATTCGCATCGCCTGTTACAGGTACGCGTGAAAGCGACCAGTTCGCCACCGCCTTTTCCAGCAGATCCTTCAGCGAGAGATCCTGCCACTCTTTTGTTACATCCTGGTTCATAAATTGTAAAGCACGGATCAACACAGGACGCGGATCGCCCTCCGGCAGGGCAGGTGCATGGTTCTGCTTAGAGAGCTTATCCCCTTGTTCATTAAGGGCTAATGGCAAATGAACATACTCCGGTGCCGGCCAGCCTAATTGTTGATAAAGGGAGAGGTGCCGCACCGTCGGCGCAATCAGATCCGCGCCGCGCACGATCTCCGTCACACCCTGAAAATGGTCATCGACCACCACGGCGAGGTTATAAGCAAATAATCCATCGCGGCGGTGAATAATAAAATCTTCGCGCGCCAGTTTCTCTTCGGCAACGATGCGCCCGCGCAGACGGTCGGTAAATTCCAGCACCGGCTGGCGTTGCAGCAGGCGAACCGCGGCGTTTTCCGGGCCATGATTCAGGGTGCGGCAGTGGCCATCATAGAAACCGCCCACGCTTTGAATACGTGCCCGCGTGCAGGTGCAGAAGTAGCTCAGCCCTTCACGGTGCAGCCGCGCCAGCACTTCCCGGTAAGCTTCATGTCGCCGCGATTGCCACAGCACCTCGCCGTCCCAGTGCAGGCCGTAGTGTTCCAGCTGGCGCAAAATTGTCTCTGCCGCACCGGGCACTTCGCGGGGAGGATCGATATCTTCAATCCGCACGCGCCAGATTCCATGCTGAGCACGGGCTTGCAGATAGCTGCCGAGGGCGGCAATTAACGAACCAAAATGCAGTTCACCGGATGGGGATGGCGCAAAGCGCCCGATATAGTGTGATTCAGGCATATCGACAGGCAAAAAAGTACAGGGCGGGCGCGTTCGCCGCCTTATAAGAGACGCCCCGCATCAGCGGGGCGTCTTGGGGAATGCCGGGGGTTAGCCCGCCATCTGTTTTTCGCGGATTTCCGCCAAGGTTTTGCAGTCGATGCACAGGTCGGCAGTCGGACGCGCTTCCAGACGACGGATACCAATTTCAACGCCGCAGGATTCGCAGAAACCGAAATCTTCGTCTTCTACTTTTTTCAGCGTTTTTTCGATCTTCTTAATCAGCTTACGCTCGCGATCGCGGTTACGCAGTTCAAGGCTGAACTCCTCTTCCTGAGCAGCACGGTCAACCGGGTCCGGGAAGTTAGCCGCTTCGTCCTGCATGTGCGTAACGGTGCGATCGACTTCATCCCTAAGTTGATTGCGCCATGCTTCAAGAATCCGCTTGAAGTGCGCCAGCTGGGCTTCGTTCATATACTCTTCGCCCGGCTTCTCTTGATACGGCTCCACCCCAGCGATGGCGAGAATACTCAGGGACGATGTTTTACGGTTTTGCCCTTCTTGCATGTTGCTTCTCCTTAACACGCACTATCGATCCCCGTATGGGGGAAAAATCAGGCCGCTATAAATAGCAGATGCTTTTACGGATGGCAAATATCCATACGTAACACTTGACAACCCTGTGAAGAAAAGCGTATTTGCGCACGCGACCAAATCACTTATTCGTCAGGCGCTTGCCTTAAAGCGAGAACGGTAGCGGCAAGCTAAGACTCATATTATCGGCAGAAAGTTCCGCTTTATAAGCAATAACTTCCACCCCATTTTGTTGCGCTTCACTCAATAATCGTGCGTATTCCCCATCAATATGGCGCGCGGGTGCGAAATGTTCAACGGCGGAGTGCAGAATGGCAAACAAGATCACCGCACGGTCACCATTGGCCGCAACGCTCATCAACTCCCGTAAATGCTTCTGCCCGCGCAGTGTGACCGCATCCGGGAAATAGCCTGACTGCTGCTCGGCGAGCGTGACCGATTTCACTTCAATATAGCAGTTGCGGCGATCCTCCGCCTGTAACAGAAAATCAATTCTGCTGCGCTCCGCACCATATTTCACTTCGCTTTTCAGCTCGCTATATCCCGTTAACTCAGGCAGGCGGTCGGCGATAATCGCCTCTTTCGTTAACATATTTGCCCGCTGCGTATTCACGCAAATAAATGCGCCCTGTTGCGTTTCAGTTAATTCCCAGGTGTGGGCATATTTGCGCTTCAGATTTGTTGAGGTGGAATACCAGACCCGATCGCCAGGCGTCGCGCAACCGGTCATCGCGCCGGTATTGGGGCAGTGCAGCGTCAGGGTTTCGCCTTCGGGCGTCACCACATCCGCCAGAAAGCGTTTATAGCGCGTCACAAGCGTGGCGGATTGTAACGGCGGGGTGAATTCCATATCTCTTCCTTAATATGTTCGTGGCTCAGGGCGCGCCGAAATGATTACTCCCCGCTAAGGGACCAGCGCTTCAGGGCGGTGTAACGGGTACGCCCGTTGAGAAACTGCGACTCGTAGAGCGCAAACTCTGTGACCGCAAAAGACCAGCGAAAACCCGGCGGTGGGAGCGAAACCGCGTGGCTGGCGTCGCGCAGCAGCGTGATGTGTGGGTGAAAAGGCTGCGGGCTTTGATAGCAGCCGCTGCGTGCTGCCTGCGCGCGCAGCATATCTGCCAGTTGCAGTAATCCGCGCGGCGGCTGGCGTGAACCGAGCCACACCACGCGCGAGCGCAGCCACTGCCCGGCATCATCCAGCGTCAACGTAAAGCCCGGCTGGCGAATGCGCCCGGCCAGCGTCTCCAGCGCCTTCTGTTTTTCGGCGCTGATATCGCCCAGAAAGGCCAGCGTCAGATGCAAATTGGCGGCGGCAATTGGCCGTCCCGCTTCCGGCGCGAAGTGCTGCGCGCGCCACTGCACCAGTTGGGGCTGGAGTTCGGCGGGCAGTTCGATGGCAAAAAAGAGCCTTTTTGATGCGGGCATAGTGTGCTCGAGGTCAAGAATATGTGGGGATGGTATACTGCCGCTCCTCTTCTGTTAACCCCTGGAGCGTTTGTGTCCTTACTGCCGGTTGCCGCCGTTCTGCCCGATCTTCTCTCTGCGCTGAAAAATGCGCCACAGGTGCTGCTGAGCGCCCCGACCGGGGCCGGTAAATCGACCTGGCTGCCGCTGCAACTGCTGCAAGATAATGTAGTTGAAGGGAAAATTTTGCTGCTGGAGCCGCGACGTCTGGCGGCGCGCAACGTTGCGCAGCGGCTGGCGGAGCTTCTCAATGAGCAACCCGGCGACACCGTGGGTTACCGCATGCGCGCCGACACCTGCGTCGGCCCAAATACCCGCCTTGAAGTGGTCACTGAAGGGATCCTCACTCGCCTGATCCAAAACGATCCGGAGCTTAATGGCATCGGGCTGGTGATCCTCGACGAGTTCCACGAGCGAAGTCTACAGGCCGATCTGGCGCTGGCGCTGCTGCTTGATGTGCAGCAGGGACTGCGGGAGGATCTGAAACTCCTGATTATGTCCGCGACGCTGGATAATGAGCGTCTACACTCGCTGTTGCCGGATGCGCCGGTGATCGTCTCCGAAGGGCGTACTTTCCCGGTTGAACAGCGCTACCAGTCGCTGCCCGCTCATCAACGTTTTGATGAGGCGGTGGCGCAGGCCACGGCTGAGCTACTGCGCAACGAACCGGGTTCGCTGCTGCTCTTTTTGCCAGGCGTCGGCGAAATTCAGCGCGTGCAGGAGCAACTGGCGTCGCGCGTTGGCAGCGATGTGCTGCTCTGCCCCCTGTATGGCGCGCTGCCGTTAAGCGAACAGCGTAAAGCGATTCTGCCTGCGCCCGCCGGCAAGCGAAAAGTGGTGCTGGCGACCAATATTGCCGAAACCAGCTTGACCATTGAAGGGATCCGGCTGGTGGTGGACAGCGCCCAGGAGCGCGTTGCCCGTTTTGATGCCCGCAGCGGCTTAACGCGGCTGATTACCCAGCGCATCAGCGTGGCGTCGATGACCCAGCGCGCCGGACGCGCCGGGCGTCTGGAGCCGGGCATCTGCCTGCATCTGATTGCCAAAGAGCAGGCGGAGCGCGCGGCGGCGCAGAGCAACCCGGAGATCGTTAATAGCGATCTCTCCGGTCTGTTGATGGAGTTATTGCAGTGGGGCTGCCAGGATGCTGCCCAGCTTAGCTGGCTGGATCTGCCGCCTGAGGCTAACCTGGCGGCGGCGCGCAGGCTGCTGACGCAACTGCGCGCGCTGGAAGAGGGGCGTTTAACGCCGTTTGGCATGAAAATGGCGGCGCTCGGCAACGATCCGCGTCTGGCGGCGATGCTTTCGAGCGCGCAGGGCGATGATGAGATTGCCACCGCGGCGAAGCTTGCAGCGATCCTCGAAGAGCCGCCGCGCGGCGGTAATTCTGATTTGAGCGCTGCCTTCTCGCGCCAGCAGGGGAACTGGCAACAGCGCGCGCGCCAGCTGGCACGCAGGCTGAAGAGCAGCAGAGGCGAGCCGGATAACAACGCGCTGGCACCGCTTCTCGCCTGTGCGTTTGCCGATCGTATCGCGCGCCGACGCGGCCAGCAGGGGCGCTACCAGCTGGCGAACGGTTTAGGTGCAACGCTGGATGCTGATGATGCGCTAAACCGTCACGAATGGCTGCTCGCGCCATTGCTGTTGCAGGGGAGCCAGTCGCCGGATGCGCGTATATTATTGGCGCTGCCGCTGGATATCGACGCGCTTGTTGCCCAATGCCCGCAACTGATTACCCAGTCTGACAGCGTCGAGTGGGATGAAACGCTCGGCACCCTGAAAGCATTTCGTCGTCGGCAAATTGGGCAACTGACGCTGAGCGCACAGCCGCTGGCGAAGCCCTCTGAGGAGGAGCTGCACCAGGCGATGCTAAACGGTATTCGCGAAAAGGGGCTGCGGGTGCTGAACTGGACAAGCGAAGCGGCGCAGTATCGTTTACGCTTACTCTGCGCCGCGAAGTGGCTACCGGAGTTTGACTGGCCCGCCGTTGATGACGCCTCGCTGCTCGACACCCTTGAGGCGTGGCTGCTGCCGCAAATGGGCGGCATTCGTTCCCTGCGCGATTTGCAGTCTCTCGACGTGGGGCAGGCGTTGCAGCAGGCGCTGCCGTGGTCGTTGCGTCAACGGCTGGATAGTGAGCTGCCTGGGCATTACACTGTGCCGACCGGAAGCCGGATAGCCATCCGATATCATGAAGATAATCCGCCTGCGCTGGCGGTGCGGATGCAGGAGATGTTCGGTGAAGCCACCACGCCGACGATTGCGCAGGGGCGCGTGGCGCTGGTGCTGGAGCTGCTTTCGCCTGCCCAGCGGCCGCTGCAAATTACGCGCGATTTAGGCGCGTTCTGGGCCGGAACCTACCGCGAGGTGCAAAAAGAGATGAAGGGGCGCTACCCCAAACATGTCTGGCCGGACGATCCGGCGAACACCGCGCCGACGCGGCGAACGAAAAAGTATTCATAGTGCTGATGCGTATAGCGTCATTCAGCAGTGGTATAAATTGAGAGAGTTCTTCTTCTGCCTGTGGGCCGAAGAGCTGAGAATCGGGCCCTTGCGCCTGAACGTTGCGGAGAGTAAAGCATGGCGGGGAATGACCGCGAGCCAATTGGACGCAAGGGGAAACCTGCGCGCCCGGCAAAAGAGAAAATCAGTCGTCGTCGCGTTCGTGATGAAGAGTATGACGAATACGATGATGAAGAGGAAAACGCAGTGCCGAAAAAGGGAAGAGGCAGAGGCAAAAAGCCCCGCGGTAAACGCGGCTGGTTCTGGCTGCTGCTGAAAATTTTCATTGTTTGCGCAGTGCTGTTTGCCATTTACGGCGTCTATCTGGATCAGAAAATCCGCGCGCGCATCGACGGTAAAGTGTGGCAGCTGCCTGCCGCCGTCTATGGCCGTATGGTCAACCTCGAGCCGGATATGGCCATCAGCAAAAATGAGATGGTCAAGCTGCTGGAAGCGACGCAGTACCGCGAAGTGACCAAGATGACGCGCCCCGGTGAGTTCACCGTGCAGGCGAAAAGCATCGAGATGATCCGTCGTCCGTTTGATTTCCCGGACAGCAAAGAGGGCCAGGTGCGCGCGCGTCTGACCTTTGACGGCGATCGCCTGGAGACGATTGAGAATATGGACAGCAACCGCCAGTTCGGTTTCTTCCGTCTCGATCCGCGCCTGATCACCATGCTCTCTTCGCCGAACGGCGAGCAGCGCCTGTTTGTCGCGCGTAACGGTTTCCCGGATCTGCTGGTCGACACGCTGTTGGCGACGGAAGACCGCCACTTCTACGAGCATGACGGCATCAGCTTCTACTCCATTGGCCGTGCGGTGCTGGCGAACCTTACCGCAGGCCGCACGGTGCAGGGGGCGAGTACGCTGACCCAGCAGCTGGTGAAAAACCTCTTCCTGAGCAGCGAGCGCTCCTACTGGCGTAAAGCCAACGAAGCCTATATGGCGCTGATCATGGATGCCCGCTACAGCAAGGATCGCATCCTTGAGCTCTATATGAACGAGGTCTACCTCGGTCAGAGCGGCGATAACGAAATCCGCGGTTTCCCGCTGGCGAGCCTCTACTACTTTGGCCGTCCGGTTGAAGAGCTGAGCCTCGATCAGCAGGCGCTGCTGGTGGGAATGGTAAAAGGGGCGTCGATTTATAACCCGTGGCGTAACCCGAAACTGGCCCTTGAGCGTCGTAACCTGGTGCTACGCCTGCTGCAACAGCAGAGCGTGATTGACCAGGAGCTGTATGACATGCTCAGCGCGCGTCCGCTCGGCGTGCAGCCGCGTGGTGGGGTGATCTCACCTCAGCCAGCCTTTATGCAGATGGTGCGCCAGGAGCTGCAGAGCAAACTTGGCGATAAAGTTAAAGATCTCTCCGGCGTGAAGATCTTCACCACCTTTGACTCGGTGGCGCAGGATGCTGCCGAAAAAGCGGCGGTGGAGGGCATTCCGCTGCTGATCAAACAGCGCAAGCTGTCGGATCTGGAAACCGCGATGGTGGTGGTCGATCGCTACACCGGTGAAGTTCGCGCGATGGTGGGCGGTGCGACACCGCAGTTTGCCGGTTATAACCGTGCCATGCAGGCGCGTCGCTCTATCGGCTCGCTGGCAAAACCGGCAACCTACCTGACGGCGCTGAGCCAGCCAAATACCTATCGCCTGAACACCTGGATTGCGGATGCGCCGATTTCGCTGCGCCTCTCCAACGGCCAGGTGTGGTCGCCGCAGAACGATGATCGCCGCTTCAGCGGTCAGGTGATGCTGGTGGATGCGCTGACGCGCTCGATGAACGTGCCGACCGTTAACCTCGGCATTGCGGTAGGCTTACCGGCGGTAACGGATACCTGGGAGAAACTCGGTGCGCCGAAAAATCAGTTGAACGGCATGCCGTCAATGCTGCTGGGTGCGCTCAACCTGACGCCGATTGAAGTGGCGCAGGCCTTCCAGACCATCGCCAGCGGCGGTAACCGCGCTCAGCTTTCCGCGCTGCGTTCGGTGATTGCTGAAGATGGCACGGTGCTCTATCAGAGCTACCCGCAGGCGGAACGTGTGGTGCCTGCTCAGGCAGCCTACATGACGCTGTGGACCATGCAGCAGGTGGTTCAGCGCGGAACGGGTCGCCAGCTTGGCGCGAAGTATCCGGGCCTGCACCTTGCAGGGAAAACCGGTACCACCAACAATAACGTTGATACCTGGTTTGCCGGCATCGACGGGCGTGAAGTGACCATCACCTGGGTTGGCCGCGATAATAACCAGCCGACCAAGCTGTATGGTGCCAGCGGCGCGATGGCGATTTACCAGCGTTATCTGCAAAACCAGTCGCCGATCCCGCTGGATCTGACGCCGCCGGAGGACATCACCAACATCGGCGTTGATGATATGGGTAACTTTATCTGCGGCGGCGGTGGCGTACGTCAGCTGCCGGTCTGGACCACCAATCCGGACGCGCTGTGCCAGCAAAGCCAGATGATGCAGCCGCAAACGGGCAACCCGTTCGATCAGTCGACGCAGCCGCAACAGCAGCAACAGCCGCAGCAACAACAGCCGCAGCAGGAGCAGAAGAGCGATGGCGTAGCAGGCTGGATTAAAGATATGTTCGGCAGTAACTAGTGATAAAAAACCCCGGTTCAGCAGACCGGGGTTTTTATTTTGTCCTTTCTGATACATTCAAATAACGCCGCGTTAAATTCCTTTCTTCATGCAATTAACATCCTGCTTTTTCAGCGACTAATTCTTTCCTGTTAAGCCCCGCCGGGCGGCATTGCGCTTGCTATGCACTGAGCGCTTCGCATATTATTCTGCGGTCATAATAATAATTCTCGTTTACGTTAACGTTCACTTACTGAATCAGAGATACACTCATGGCGCGTCCAACAACTGCTCAGCCAGTCACTTTTACGCTGCGTACTCTCGCAGTCGTAGTAGCCACAGCGGTTAGCGGCATGTCTGTTTATGCACAGGCTGCCACCACCTCAAAAGAAGAAACCATCACCGTCACCACCGCCGCGCCGCAAGAGAATGCGTGGGGGCCGGCGGCGACTATCGCGGCGAAACATACCGCGACCGCGACAAAAACGGATATGCCGCTGGAAAAAACGCCGCAGTCCATTTCTGTCGTCACCGCGGAAGAGATCGCGCTTCACCAGCCGAAATCGGCGAAAGAGGCCCTGAGCTACACGCCGGGCGTCAGCGTGGGCACGCGTGGGGCGTCCAATACTTACGATCAGCTGATCATCCGCGGTTTTGCCGCTGATAACCAAAGCCAGAATAACTACCTCGACGGCCTGAAGTTGCAGGGCAACTTCTATAACGACGCGGTGATCGATCCCTATATGCTGGAACGCGTTGAGTTGCTGCGCGGGCCAACCTCCGTGCTCTACGGAAAAAGCAGCCCCGGCGGCCTGATGAATATGGTCAGCAAGCGCCCGACCACCACGCCGCTGCATGAAATTCAGTTTAAAGCCGGCACCAATAGCCTGTTTCAGACCGGGTTTGATTTCAGCGACGCGCTGGATGACGACGGTGTTTACTCCTATCGCCTGACCGGACTGGCGCGCTCTGCTAATGCGCAGCAGGACGGGAAAAAAGAGCAGCGTTATACCATCGCCCCCTCCTTTAGCTGGCGGCCGGATGATAAAACCAACTTCACCTTCCTCTCCTATTTCCAGAATGAGCCCGACACCGGCTACTACGGCTGGTTGCCGAAAGAGGGGACCGTTGAACCGCTGCCGAACGGCAAACGCCTGCCGACCAGCTTCAATGAAGGCGCAAAGAACAACACTTACTCCCGTAACCAGAAGATGGTCGGTTACAGCTTTGAGCACGCCTTCGACGATACCTTTACCGTGCGCCAGAACCTGCGCTACGCCGAGAACAAAACTTCGCAAAACAGCGTCTATGGCTACGGTATGTGCTCTGATCCGCTCTATACCGCCGATGCAAAAAAAAGCCCCTGTGCCAGTATCGCGCCGTCGCAGTGGAACCACTACCTGACGCGCCAGTATGTGATTGATAACGAGAAGTTGCAGAACTTCTCGGTCGATACGCAGTTGCAGAGCACCTTTGCCACCGGATCTATCGACCATACGCTGCTGACCGGCGTCGACTTTATGCGTATGCGTAACGACATCGACTCATGGTTTGGCTATGCGGGATCGGTTGCGCCATCGGATATCTATAACCTCGATCGCGGCGATTTTGATTTCGCTGCCCACTCTGGCCCGTCTGGCGCTTACCGCATTCTTAACCGCCAGAAACAGACCGGCCTCTATGCGCAGGATCAGGCGCAGTGGGAGAAGGTGCTGGTTACGCTGGGCGGCCGTTACGACTGGGCGAAGCAGAGCGCGTTTAACCGCGAGACTGGCATCACCACAACCCGTGACGATAACCAGTTCAGCTGGCGCGGCGGCGTTAACTACCTGTTTGATAATGGCGTCACGCCATACTTCAGCTACAGCGAATCTTTCGAACCGTCGTCCACCTCCGGTGCGAATGGCGCGATCTTCGCTCCGTCGAAAGGCAAGCAGTATGAAGCCGGGGTGAAATATAGCCCGAGCGATCGGCCGATTGTGCTGACCGGCGCGCTCTATCAGCTGACCAAGAGCAACAACCTGATGGCCGACCCTGCGGGATCGGTCTGGTCAGTCGAGGGCGGCAAAGTGCGTTCGCGCGGCGTGGAGCTTGAAGCCAAAGCGGCGCTCTCCGCCAACCTGAATGTGGTCGGCTCTTATACCTATACGCAAGCGGAATACACCACCGATACCAAACTGAAAGGTAATACCCCGCCGCAGGTGCCAAAACATATGGCTTCGCTGTGGGGAGATTACACCTTTTATGATGGCGCGCTCTCCGGCCTGACGCTGGGCACCGGCGCGCGCTTCACCGGCTCAAGCTTCGGCGATCCGGCGAACTCGTTTAAAGTCGGTAGCGCTACCGTCGTTGATGCGCTGGTGCGTTACGACCTGGCGCGCCTGGGTATGGCGGGCTCCAATATCGCCCTGCACGTCAATAACCTGTTCGATCGTGAGTATGTCGCCAGCTGCTTTAACAGCTACGGCTGCTTCTGGGGCGCTGAACGTCAGGTGACGGCAACCGCAACCTTCCGCTTCTAATCTTTCTCTTCGGGCACGGTTCGCCGTGCCCTCTGACAAGTTGGCAACCATGCAGGAAAACAAAACGCTTCCCGATACCACCTTTCAACTAAACGATGTCACCTTTCGCGTGCCGGGACGCACGCTGCTGCATCCGCTGTCGTTGACCTTCCCGAGCGGGAAAGTGACCGGCCTGATTGGTCATAACGGCTCGGGTAAATCGACGCTGCTGAAGATGCTTGGCCGCCATCAGGCGCCCTCTGAGGGCGATATTCTGCTCGACGGGCAGCCGCTGGAGAGCTGGAGCAGCAAATCCTTCGCCCGCAAAGTTGCCTATCTGCCGCAGCAGTTGCCGCAGGCGGAAGGGATGACCGTGCGCGAACTGGTGGCGATTGGGCGGTATCCGTGGCACGGGGCACTGGGGCGTTTTGGCGTGGCTGACCGGGAGAAAGTGGAGGAGGCGATTGCGCTGGTCGGTTTAAAACCGCTGGCGCACCGGCTGGTGGACAGCCTCTCCGGTGGCGAACGCCAGCGTGCGTGGATTGCCATGCTGGTGGCGCAGGATAGCCGCTGCCTGTTGCTTGATGAGCCGACCTCCGCGCTCGATATTGCCCATCAGGTCGATGTGCTGGCGCTGGTGCACCGCTTAAGCCAGCAGCGTGGCTTGACGGTGATTGCCGTGCTGCACGATATCAATATGGCGGCACGCTACTGTGACTATCTGGTGGCGCTGCGCGGCGGCGAGATGATCGCCGAAGGCGCGCCAGAGGCGTTAATGCGCGCCGAAACGCTGGAGCAGATCTACGGTATCCCGATGGGGATCCTGCCACACCCGGCCGGTGCCGCGCCCGTGAGCTTTGTCTACTGATGGCCGCTATTCCTGAAATCAGCCGTCGGCGTTTACTGACGGCCATGGCGCTCTCGCCGCTGCTCTGGCAGATGCGAAATGCGAAGGCTGCCAGCGTCGATCCGCAGCGCGTCGTCGCTCTTGAGTGGCTGCCGGTCGAGCTGCTGCTGGCGCTGGGCGTGATGCCCTATGGCGTCGCCGATGTGCAGAATTACAACACCTGGGTCAACGAACCGTCGCTGCCGTCGTCGGTCATTGATGTTGGCCTGCGCACCGAACCGAACCTCGAACTGCTGACGCAGATGAAGCCATCGCTGCTGGTCTGGTCGGCGGGCTATGGCCCCTCTGAAGCGAAGCTGGCGACCATTGCGCCGGGGCGCGGGTTTACCTTCAGCGACGGCAAAAAGCCGCTGGCAATGGCCCGACGCTCGCTGAATGAGATGGCACAGTTGCTCAACAAAGAAGTGCAGGCGAAACAGCATCTCGCGCAGTTCGATGCGCTGATGAGCGCCACAAAGCCGCGCTTTGCCCGGCGCGGCGATCGCCCGCTGCTGATGATTACATTGCTCGATCCGCGCCATGTGCTGGTATTTGGTGCCAACTGCCTGTTTCAGGAAGTGCTCGATGACTTCGGCATTCGTAACGCCTGGCAGGGCGAGCAGACCTTCTGGGGCAGCGTGGCGGTCGGCATCGATCGGCTTGCCGCCTATAAAGACGCGGATGTGATCTGCTTTGATCACAACAACGAGCAGGATATGCAAAAAGTGATGGCGACACCGCTCTGGCAGGCGATGCCGTTTGTGCGCCAGGGGCGTTTTCAGCGCGTGCCGGCGGTCTGGTTCTATGGCGCGACGCTCTCCGCCATGCACTTCACCCGCGTGCTGGATAACGCGCTGGGAGGCCGGGCATGATCCGTCGCTTCTCCCTCTCATCGGCGCTGCTGCTGGCGGTGCTGTTTATCCTGGCGGCCGGGTTAACCTGGTACAACCTCACCCTTGCGCTGCCGCGCGCCCAGTGGGGACAGGCGCTGTTTACGCCGAATATCGATCGTATCGATCAGATGCTGTTTCACTACAGCTTGCTGCCGCGCCTGGCGATCTCGCTGCTGGTCGGTGCCGGGCTTGGGCTGGTGGGCGTGCTGTTCCAGCAGGTGTTGCGTAACCCGCTGGCGGAGCCGACCACGCTTGGCGTGGCGACCGGCGCGCAGCTTGGCATCACTATCACCACGTTGTGGGCGATCCCGGGCGTAATGGCATCGCAGTTTGCGGCGCTGCTCGGTGCCTGCGCCGTCGGCGCGCTGGTGTTTGGCGTGGCGTGGGGAAAACGGCTCTCCCCGGTGACCCTGATTCTTGCGGGCCTGGTGGTGAGCCTCTACTGCGGGGCGATCAACCAGCTTTTGGCACTGTTTCACCACGATCAGCTGCAAAGCATGTTTTTGTGGAGCACCGGCACGCTAACGCAGACCGACTGGAGCGTGGTGCAGCGTCTCTGGCCGCAGCTGCTTGGCGGCACGGTGTTAACGCTGCTGCTGCTGCGTCCGCTGACCTTAATGGGGCTGGATGATGGCGTGGCGCGCAACCTCGGGCTGGCGCTGTCGCTGGCGCGGCTGGCGGCGTTAACGCTGGCGATTGCACTCAGTGCGCTGCTGGTTAACGCGGTTGGCATTATCGGGTTTATCGGCCTCTTCGCGCCGCTGTTGGCGAAGATGCTCGGCGCACGGCGTCTGCTGACGCGTCTGATGCTGGCCCCGCTGATTGGCGCGCTGATCCTCTGGCTCTCCGATCAGGTGATCCTCTGGCTGACGCGCGTCTGGATGGAGGTCTCCACCGGATCGATGACGGCGCTGATTGGCGCACCGCTGCTGCTCTGGCTGCTGCCGCGTCTGCGCAGTATGAGCGCCCCGGCAATGGATGGTGGCGATAAGGTTCGCCCCGAGCGCGGGCATGTGATGTGGTTTGCGCTGGGCGGCGTGCTGTTACTGCTGCTGGCGATGTGGGCGGCGCTCAGTTTTGGCCGCGACGCGCACGGCTGGCAGTGGGCCAGCGGTACGCTGCTGGATCAACTGCTGCCCTGGCGCTGGCCGCGCATTATTGCTGCGCTGACCGCCGGGATGATGCTGGCGGTCGCCGGGTGCATTATCCAGCGCCTGACTGGTAATCCGATGGCCAGCCCGGAAGTGCTGGGCATCAGCTCCGGCGCGGCGTTTGGCGTGGTGTTGATGCTCTTCTTTGTGCCGGGCAACGCCTTTGGCTGGCTGCTGCCCGCTGGGAGTCTGGGCGCAGCGGCAACGCTATTGATCATTATGCTCGCCGCCGGGCGCGGCGGCTTTTCGCCACACCGCATGCTGCTAGCGGGGATGGCACTCAGTACCGCCTTTACCATGCTGTTGATGATGTTGCAGGCGAGCGGCGATCCGCGCATGGCGACGATCCTGACCTGGATCTCCGGCAGTACTTATAACGCTTCTGGTGAGCTGGTGGTGCGCAGCGCGGTGGTGATGGTGGTGCTGCTGGCGTTGACCCCGTTGTGCCGCCGCTGGCTGATGATCCTGCCGCTCGGTGGGGAGAGTGCGCGCTCGGTAGGGATGGCATTGACCTCGTCGCGTGTCGTGCTGCTGCTGCTGGCGGCCGCGCTGACGGCGGCGGCGACGATGACCATCGGGCCGCTCAGCTTTGTCGGGCTGATGGCACCGCATATTGCGCGCATGATGGGCTTTCGCCGCACGATGCCGCATATGGTTATTTCGGCGCTGGTGGGTGGCGTGTTGCTGGTGTTTGCCGACTGGTGCGGGCGGATGGTGCTGTTTCCGTTCCAGATCCCGGCGGGGCTGCTCTCGACCTTTATCGGCGCGCCGTACTTTATCTATCTGCTGAGAAAGCAGAGCCGCTAAAAAAATGCCCGGTGGCGCTAACGCTTACCGGGCCTACGAAGGCTGAGAACACGATTTAGTAGGCCGGATAAGCGTAGCACCATCCGGCATTTCCCGATGGGAGCACGATGATTTTGTAGGACGGATAAGCGTGAGCGCCATCCGGCAATTCCCGACGGCAGCACGGTGGTTTTGTAGGCCGGATAAGCGCAGCGCCATCCGGCATTTCCCCGATATCAGCAGGGCATTACAGCTTCGCGAAGGCGCGCTTCGCGGCGTCGATGGTGTTATCGATATCCTCAACGCTGTGGGCAACGGACATAAAGCCCGCTTCAAACGCGGACGGTGCCAGGTAAACCCCTTCCTCCAGCATCAGGTGGAAGAAGCGTTTAAAGCGCTCAACATCGCACTTCACCACATCCTGATAGCTCGTCACGCTCTGCGCATCGGTAAAGAAGAGACCAAACATCCCGCCGACATGGTTAACCACCAGCCCAATGCCCGCTTCCTGCGCGGCGTTCAGCAAACCTTCCGCCAGGCGAGTCGTCAGATCGGTCAGGGTAGAGTGAATGCCCGGCTGCGCCACTTCGTTCAGACAGGCGAAGCCCGCGGCCATCGCAATCGGGTTACCGGACAGCGTGCCCGCCTGGTAAACCGGCCCGGTCGGTGCCAGCGCTTCCATCACGTCGCGGCGACCGCCGAAGGCGCCTACCGGCATCCCGCCGCCGATGATTTTGCCAAGACAGGTCAGATCCGGCACCACATCGTAGTAAGCCTGCGCACCCGCCAGCGCGACGCGGAAACCGGTCATCACTTCATCGATAATCAGCAGCGCGCCAAACTCGTCGCACAGCGCACGCAGGCCCGGCAGGAACTCCGGCAGCGGCGGTACGCAGTTCATGTTGCCTGCGACCGGCTCAACGATGATACAGGCGATATCCTGCGGATACTGCTCGAACGCCGCGCGCACCGAGTCGAGATCGTTATAGGTGCAGGTGAGGGTGTGCTTAGCGAAATCCGCCGGTACACCGGGTGAGTTCGGCTGACCGAGGGTTAACGCGCCGGAGCCCGCTTTCACCAGCAGGCAGTCGGCGTGACCGTGGTAGCAGCCTTCGAATTTGATGATTTTGTCGCGATGGGTAAAACCGCGCGCAAGGCGGATGGCGCTCATCGTCGCTTCGGTGCCGGAGTTAACCATACGCACCATATCCATGGTCGGAACCAGTTCGGTCACCAGCTCCGCCATTTTCACTTCCATCTCGGTCGGCGCGCCGAAGCTCAGCCCGCGGCTGGCCGCTTCAATCACCGCATTGCGGATCGCCGGGTGGTTGTGGCCCAGCACCATCGGTCCCCAGGAGCCGACGTAGTCGATATAGGCTTTGCCATCGGCATCGTACAGATAAGCTCCGTCAGCCCGCTCGATAAACAGCGGCGTACCGCCAACGCCGGTGAAGGCGCGTACCGGTGAATTGACCCCGCCAGGGATAAGCTGTCGCGCTGTATTAAAGAGGTTTTCAGACTTACTCATGCTTTCATTCCTGGTTGCTGGAAAAAATCGTTGCCGCTCATTCTATGTGATTACCGGAAGCGGATGAAAGTTTTGCCGGGAAGAACGACATATTTTGCAGGGATTTTGCCCGCGACGCGGCGGCAACGGGTGGCTACAATACTCCTTTTGTATGACGTATCAGAGCCGATGTCAGAAAACACTCCCTCATTTGAACAGCAGCAGGTTGAACGACGCCGACGCAGAGATATTCTGCGCCGCATGCTGCAACGTGATAAAACGCCGCTGGCGATCCTCGTGGTGGCGGCCGTAGCGGGAACGCTTACCGGGCTGGTGGGCGTCGCCTTCGAAAAAGCGGTTAACGCGGTGATCAACCTGCGCATTGGCGCGCTGGCGCAGGTGGCGAACAGCGCTGTCGTCTGGCCGCTGGCCTTTATCACCTCGGCGCTGCTGGCGATGATTGGCTACTTTTTGGTGCGCCGCTTCGCGCCGGAAGCGGGCGGCTCCGGTATTCCGGAGATCGAAGGCGCGCTGGAAGATCTGCGCCCGGTGCGCTGGTGGCGCGTACTGCCGGTGAAGTTTTTCGGCGGCATGGGCACGCTGGGCGCTGGCATGGTGCTCGGGCGCGAAGGGCCAACGGTGCAGATTGGCGGTAACGTCGGGCGGATGGTGTGCGATCTCTTTCGTCTGCGCAGCGGCGAAGCGCGCCACACTCTGCTGGCAACCGGCGCGGCGGCGGGGCTATCTGCGGCCTTTAACGCCCCGCTGGCGGGCATTCTCTTTATCATTGAGGAGATGCGCTCGCAGTTTCACTACAACCTTATCTCCATCAAAGCCGTCTTTACCGGCGTGATTATGTCGAGCATCGTCTTTCGCCTGTTCAACGGCGAAGCGGCGGTCATCGATGTCGGTAAGTTGAGTAATGCGCCGGTGAACACCCTGTGGCTCTATCTGCTGCTGGGAATGGTGTTTGGCTGTATCGGCCCGCTGTTTAACACGCTGGTGCTGCGGACCCAGGATCTGTTTCAGCGGCTGCACGGCGGGAAGACCGGAAAGTGGGTGCTGATTGGCGGCCTGATTGGCGGAACCTGCGGCGTGCTCGGCCTGATGGCTCCCGCGCTCTCCGGCGGCGGTTTTGCGCTAATCCCTATCGCCTCTGCCGGGAATTATGGCCTCAGCGCGCTGCTGTTTATTTTTCTGATCCGCGTGGCGATGACGCTGCTCTGCTTTAGCTCCGGTGCGCCGGGCGGGATTTTTGCGCCGATGCTGTCGTTAGGCACGGTGCTTGGCATGGCCTTCGGCGCGGCGAGCATGGCGATTTTTCCCCATTATCAGCTCGATGCAGCGACCTTTGCCGTCGCCGGAATGGGGGCGTTACTTGCCGCGTCGCTGCGCGCGCCGTTGACCGGAATTGTGCTAGTTTTGGAAATGACTGACAATTATCAGCTTATTTTGCCAATGATCATTACCTGCCTTGGTGCGACACTGTTAGCCCAGTTTTTGGGCGGTAAACCGCTCTATTCCGCCATCCTGGCACGTACACTTGCCAGGCAGGAGGCCGCCGCTGAGCGTGCGCTGCCGCGGGAGAATACTTGAACGATTGACTACCCTAATGGATAATAGCCGCCATGATCGGGTCAATATTTGCCCAGGTCGACGTATTAACGGGAGCAAGACATGAGTGATGACGTAGCGCTGCCGCTGCAGTTTACCGACGCAGCAGCCAATAAAGTAAAAAGCCTGATCGCGGACGAAGAGAACCCTAATCTGAAACTGCGTGTCTACATCACCGGTGGTGGTTGCAGCGGCTTCCAGTACGGTTTTACCTTTGACGATCAGATTAACGACGGCGATATGACCATTGAGAAGCAGGGCGTTGGCCTGGTGGTTGACCCGATGAGCCTGCAATATCTGGTGGGTGGTTCGGTGGATTACACCGAAGGTCTGGAAGGTTCCCGCTTCGTGGTGACTAACCCGAACGCGACCAGCACCTGCGGCTGCGGTTCGTCGTTCAGCATCTGATTACGTGAAATGCCGGGTAATACCGGCATTTACTCCGCTTTTTAACGTCCCGCTTCATCCAGCGCAAAGGTTGGCAGCTTCAGGTGCCAGCGGATCGCCGCCAGGCGAATCACCAGTGTGACGACCATTCCCACCATACTCGCTGACTCCAGCGGCACGGCAAAAACATAGAACGCCGTAGCATGGACGATGCCACCCGCAATACAGGCCGTGGCGTAAATTTCCGTGCGCAGGATCATCGGTATTTCACGCGCCAGCACATCACGAATAATGCCGCCGCCAACGCCCGTCACCACGCCCATACAGATCGCCACCAGCGGCCCGGTGCCGGCAAGAAACGCTTTATTGACGCCAATGCCGACAAACACCGCCAGACCAACCGCATCCAGCACCGGCAATATCCACTTCGGCAAGCGGCGCGGCTGGCGCACTAAAATAATGGTTAACATGCAGGTGACCATCGCCACCACCAGATCGGTGGGATCTTTCACCCAAAAGACCGGCCCGTGCGCCAGTGCCATATCGCGAATGGTACCGCCGCCGACCGCCGTCACCACGCCCAGCACCAGCACGCCAAAAGGGTCCATCCGCAACTTTCCGGCAAGCAGAACGCCTGAGATGGCAAAAACGGCGGTGCCGATAATATCCAGCCAGTAGACCAGCATGGTTCATTCCCCGGTTATTTCACCTGCGCAAGGGCAGAACAGAGTTGTTGAGCGGCGAGGATAATACGCGGGCTCGCCCGTTCAAACCAGTCATCATGCAGAGAAATAATCGGCACATTCAGCTGATCGCCCCAGAACGCTTTGACGCGCGTTTGCGCCTTCTCTTCACCCGCGAGGATAATTGCTTGCGGATGGCGCGCCAGCACCTGTTCACGGCTCACCTGCGGCCAGGGCACACGGCTTTCGGCAAAGATATTCTCGCCGCCACATAGCTCCACTACCTGGTGTTGAATCGATCCTTTCCCGCTGGTAAAGAGCGGCTGCGTGCCGAACTGCATAAAGACGCGTTTTTTCGGCTCTGCTGCGTAGCGGGATTTTAACGTCTCATACGCGCTCATTAACTGTTGCGCCGCCTGCTCAGCCTGCGCGGGCTGCGGGCTGTAAGGGGCGAGATGGCGCAGCGTCTGCGCGACCTCTTCAATGGAGACGGCATCGATCCATATCACGCGAATGCCAAACTTTTTCAGCTGATCGACCTGACGCTCCGGGTTGCCTCCGCGCCAGGCCAGCACCACATCGGGCTTCAGGGCGAGGATGCGTTCGAGGTTTATCCCTTGCCAGCTGGCAATCTGCTCAATCTGCGCGGCGGCGGGGGGATAGTCGGAGTAACTGCTGACGGCGACGGGCGTGATACCGGCGGCAAAAGCCAGTTCAGTATTGGCCGGAGAGAGCGAAATAACGCGCGGCGCAGCGAAGAGCCACGCCGGCAGAAATAGAAGCAGGGCGGCGAGCGCCCTGAAAAGGGGATTACCCACGTGCCAGTTTCTGCACCAGGGTTTCAACCATCAGGCTGGACTGTTTTGCCGCCACCACCAGGAACTCATCAAAGCTCAGGTGAGACTGCTGGTCCGCCACGTCGGAGATGGCGCGAACCACCACAAACGGCACGCCAAAGTTGTGGCAAACGTGAGCGATAGCGGTCGCTTCCATCTCAACGGCAACTGCCTGCGGGAAGTTGTGGCGAATTTTTGCCAGGCCAACAGAACCGTTGATGAACGCATCGCCGCTGACAATCAGCCCGCGCACCGCGTTCAGGTTCAGCTCACCGATGCAGGCTTCTGCCGCCAGCACCAGCTTCTCATCGGCTTTAAAGCCCGCCGGGCAGCCCGGCAGCTGGCCATACTCATAGCCAAAGGCGGTGACGTCGGCATCGTGATAACGCGCTTCATCAGAGACCACGATATCGCCCACTTTCAGGGTTGGCGCCAGGCCGCCTGCGGAGCCGGTATTGATAATCACATCCGGCTTGCAGTGCTCCAGCAGCAGGGTGGCGCCCATCGCGGCGGCAACTTTGCCAATGCCGGACTTGAGCAGGGCCACGTCTGTGCCATTCAGCGTACCGGTGTAAATTTCGCTTCCGCCAATATTCAGCGTCTGACGGTTTTCGATTTTGTCACGCAACAGCGTAACTTCTTCTTCCATTGCACCAATGATGCCAATTTTCATGGAGATACTCGCTAATGTGATAAGGCAGGAATAGGTTTACAGGGCATAGTCTATCATGGCATACACAATTGCATGACACCCCGTGCGCCTGCGTAGAGGAGAGGAAATGGACGACATCGATTTTCGCAACAAGATCAACTGGCATCGCCGGTATCGCTCGCCGCAGGGCGTGAAAACCGAACATGAGATCCTGCGGATCTTTGAAAGCGATCGCGGACGTATCATCAACTCCGCCGCCATCCGGCGTTTGCAGCAGAAAACCCAGGTCTTTCCTCTTGAGCGTAACGCGGCGGTTCGCACCCGTTTAACGCACTCTATGGAAGTTCAGCAGGTCGGGCGCTATATCGCCAAAGAGATTTTAAGCCGGCTGAAAGAGCAGCGCCTGCTGGAGAAGTATGGGCTGGATGAGTTAACCGGGCCGTTTGAGAGCATCGTCGAGATGGCCTGCCTGATGCACGATATCGGCAACCCGCCGTTCGGCCACTTTGGTGAAGCGGCGATTAATGACTGGTTCCGCCAGCGCCTGGCTCCGGATGATGCCCTCGGCGAGCCGCTTGGTGACGATCGCTGTGAAGTGATGGCCCTGCGCCTGCGTAAAGGGGAGGGAACGCTCAACGCGCTGCGCAGTAAAGTGCGCCACGATTTGAGCCACTTCGAAGGGAACGCGCAGGGTATTCGTATGGTGCATACCCTGATGCGCATGAACCTGACCTGGGCGCAGGTCGGCTGTATTTTAAAATATACCCGCCCGGCGTGGTGGGTCGGTGATCCGCCCGCCTCCCACAGCTATTTAATGAAAAAGCCCGGCTACTATTTCTCGGAAGAGGCGTACGTTGAGCGGCTGCGTAAAGAGTTAAACCTCGATACCTATAGCCGCTTTCCATTGACCTGGATAATGGAAGCCGCGGATGACATCTCCTATTGCGTGGCCGATCTCGAAGATGCGGTTGAGAAGCGTATATTTTCCGCCGAGCAGCTCTATCAGCATCTTTACGAGGCGTGGGGTGAGCATGAAAAGGGATCGCTGTTTGCTCAGGTTGTCGAAAATGCGTGGGACAAATCGCGCGCGAATTCGATGAGCCGCAGCGCCGAAGATCAATTCTTTATGTATTTGCGCGTCAACACGCTTAATAAGCTGGTGCCCTATGCCGCCCAGCGCTTTATTGACAACCTGCCGCAAATCTTCAGCGGCGAATTCAACCACGCGCTGCTGGAAGATGACAGCAGCTTCAGCCAGCTGCTTGAATTATATAAAAACGTCGCCATTAAACAGGTATTCAGCCACCCCGATGTGGAGCAGCTGGAATTACAGGGCTACCGCGTTATCAGTGGGCTGCTGGAAATTTATCGACCTTTGTTGCAATTATCACTGGCGGACTTTACCGAGCTGGTGGAAAAAGAGCGTCTGCGCCGTTTTCCGATTGAATCGCGCCTGTTCCAGAAACTGTCGACGCGCCACCGGTTAGCCTACGTCGAAGCGGTAAGCAAATTATCGCCTGATGACGAAGCCTATTCGGTGCTGGAGTATTATCACCGTTGTCGATTAATTCAGGACTATATTAGCGGAATGACGGATCTTTATTCATGGGATGAATATCGTCGTTTAATGGCGGTGGAATAATCCCGCTGAATTGTAAAGAACGACAATATTTTTTTACTTTTTCCAGAGGCTTAAGGCCTGAACTTCACGCTATAAATCGACTCTGAGTGACACATACACAGCAGTTCGCGTTAATCAGAAAAGAGATTGAGAGAGATGAAAAAAACGACGTTAGCAATGAGTGCACTGGCTTTAAGTTTAAGTTTTGCGCTGTCTCCTCTGTCTGCGACGGCAGCAGAAACAGCCTCGTCAACCACCGCAACATCGCAGCAGATGCCTAGCCTCGCACCGATGCTGGAAAAGGTGATGCCGTCAGTCGTGAGCATTAACGTTGAAGGCAGCACCACGGTGAACACACCGCGTATGCCGCGCAACTTCCAGCAATTCTTTGGTGATAACTCACCCTTCTGCCAGGACGGTTCACCGTTCCAGAGCTCTCCCTTCTGCCAGGGCGGCGGTGCACCGGATGGGCAGGGTGGCGGCCAGCAGCAGAAATTTATGGCGCTGGGCTCCGGCGTAATCATTGACGCCGCGAAAGGCTATGTTGTTACCAACAACCACGTGGTCGACAATGCCAGCACCATCAAAGTGCAGCTCAGCGACGGGCGTAAATTTGACGCCAAAGTGGTGGGCAAAGATCCGCGCTCCGATATCGCGCTGATCCAGATTCAGGATCCAAAAAACCTCACCGCCATTAAGCTTGCGGACTCCGATGCGCTGCGCGTCGGCGACTACACGGTGGCGATTGGTAACCCGTTTGGTCTTGGCGAAACCGTTACCTCCGGGATTGTCTCGGCGCTCGGCCGAAGCGGCCTGAACGCGGAAAACTATGAAAACTTTATTCAGACCGATGCCGCTATTAACCGCGGTAACTCCGGCGGCGCGCTGGTTAACCTCAACGGCGAGCTGATTGGGATTAACACCGCTATCCTCGCACCGGACGGTGGCAACATCGGTATCGGCTTTGCTATCCCGAGTAATATGGTGAAAAACCTCACCAGCCAGATGGTGCAGTACGGTCAGGTGCGCCGTGGCGAATTGGGGATTATGGGCACCGAGCTGAACTCTGAATTGGCGAAAGCGATGAAAGTCGACGCCCAGCGCGGGGCGTTTGTCAGCCAGGTGATGCCGAACTCTGCCGCTGCGAAAGCGGGCGTCAAGGCGGGCGACGTGATTACCACGCTCAACGGCAAACCGATCAGCAGCTTTGCGGCGCTGCGCGCGGAAGTCGGCTCAATGCCGATTGGCAGCAAAGTTACGCTGGGAATGCTGCGCGATGGCAAACCGGTCAACGTAACCCTTGAGCTGCAGCAGAGCAGCCAGAACCAGGTTGAATCCAGCACCATCTTCAGCGGTATTGAAGGGGCGGAGATGAGCAACAAAGGCAAAGATGGCGGCGTAGTGGTGAATGCGGTGAAACCGAATAGCCCGGCGGCGCAAATCGGCCTGAAAAAAGGCGATGTGATCCTCGGCGCGAACCAGCAGCCGGTGAAAAACATTGCTGAACTGCGCAAAGTTCTCGACAGCAAACCGTCAGTGCTGGCGCTGAACATCCAGCGTGGCGATACCTCAATCTACCTGCTGATGCAGTAATCCTCTGTACACCCCTCTTCTCGGCTGCGGGGAAGAGGGGCTTCCCGCCCTTTTTGTGAAGCCTTCCACAACTCCACACTTCTCACTGCCGCTTTGTGCATCCGCACAATGCGCGGGTCAATTTTCTGCCATATGCTTGGCCTCTGCACCGGGGAGGGTTACATGGCTGGCTGGCATCTTGATACCAAAATGGCACAGGATATCGTGGCGCGTACCATGCGTATCATCGATACAAACATCAACGTGATGGATGCGCGCGGGCGGATTATTGGTAGCGGCGATCGCGAGCGCATTGGTGAATTGCACGAAGGCGCGCTGCTGGTGCTTTCACAGGGGCGCGTGGTCGATATCGACGATGCGGTGGCGCGCCATCTGCATGGCGTGCGCCAGGGCATCAACCTGCCACTGCGCCTCGAAGGGGAGATTGTCGGCGTTATCGGCCTGACCGGTGAACCCGAAACGTTACGTAAATATGGCGAGCTGGTCTGTATGACGGCGGAGATGATGCTGGAGCAGTCCCGGCTGATGCATCTGCTGGCGCAGGATAGCCGCCTGCGTGAAGAGCTGGTGATGAACCTGATTCAGGCAGAAGAGCACACGCCAGCGCTGACCGAATGGGCGCAGCGTTTAGGTATCGATCTTAATCAGCCGCGCGTGGTGGCGGTGGTGGAGGTTGATAGCGGGCAGCTGGGCGTCGACAGCGCAATGGCGGAACTTCAGCAGCTACAAAACGCCCTCACCACGCCGGAGCGCAATAATCTTATCGCCATCGTCTCCCTGACCGAAATGGTGGTGCTAAAGCCGGCGCTGAACCCGTTTGGCCGCTGGGATGCAGAAGATCACCGCAAGCGGGTTGAGCAGCTGATTACGCGGATGAAAGAGAATGGGCAACTGCGTTTTCGCGTCGCGCTGGGCAACTACTTTACCGGGCCTGGCAGCATTGCGCGCTCCTACCGCACGGCGCGTACCACCATGATGGTAGGCAAACAGCGGATGCCGGAGAGCCGCAGCTACTTCTATCAGGATTTGATGCTGCCGGTGCTGCTCGACAGCCTGCGCGGCGGCTGGCAGGCCAACGAGCTGGCGCGCCCGTTAACGCGGCTGAAGGCGATGGATAATAATGGTTTGCTGCGCCGCACGCTGACGGCGTGGTTTCGGCACAATGTGCAGCCGCTGGCGACGTCGAAGGCGCTGTTTATCCACCGTAATACGCTGGAGTATCGCCTGAATCGTATCTCGGAGCTGACCGGGCTGGACCTGGGGAATTTTGACGACAGGCTGCTGCTCTATGTGGCGTTGCAGCTGGATGAGCAGCATTGATGGCGGTTTTTGTGCCGGTTTGATATGGGTGAGCGCTTATCTGGCCTACGCGATCGTGCCGGTTTGATACAGGTGAGGCGCTTATTTAGCCTGGGCGCTGCTTTTTTGCCGGATGGCGCTGCGCTTATCCGGCCTACGCGATCGTGCCGGTTTGGGATGGATCAGTAACGGGGCAAAGTCGCCATCAGGCTTAACAGGCCAGATGGCGGTGATAAAACTTATTTCCCGCGCGTCAACTTCTCAAGATCCGATTCGATTTCACTGATCTTGTTGGTCACAACGCTTTCGAGATGGCGCAGATCGTCAAGGATCTTACGCTTCAAATCCACTTCAGTGCGATCGCGCTGGCAGATCTGATCCAGTTCATCAATCACGTAACGCAGGTTAGGGCTGATCTCCTGCACCTCTTTATAACCCTGGCCTACGCCATCGGCGACCACGGTTTTGCGCTGACGCGGATATTTGAACTTGACGCTCTTGGCGAAGAACTCGCCCCGGTCTTTATGAAAATAGATTTTAAGGATGTCGTTATTCGCTTCCTGGCGGAGGCTATAGCGATCGATTTCATCGGGATTGGTAATGCCTAAACTTTTAAGATTGTCGTACATAGCGGACCCTTAAGCTCAACATAACCTATGAATAATTAACGAAAAAATCTATTTTCGCCACTGACGTATGCAAAAAAGGCGGGCTATATCACCCTCTCCCGCACGGGGAGAGGGAAAAGGCTTAGTCGATGGTGCGCAGCAGTTCGTTGATGCCGACTTTGCCGCGGGTTTTCGCATCCACTTTTTTCACGATAACCGCACAGTAGAGGCTGTATTTACCATCTTTCGACGGCAGGTTGCCGGACACCACCACTGAGCCTGCCGGTACGCGGCCATAATGCACTTCGCCCGTTTCGCGGTCGTAAATACGGGTGCTTTGACCAATATAAACACCCATCGAGATAACCGAACCCTCTTCAACGATCACGCCTTCAACCACTTCGGAGCGCGCGCCGATGAAACAGTTATCTTCAATAATAGTCGGATTTGCCTGCAGTGGTTCCAGTACGCCGCCGATACCTACGCCGCCGGAGAGGTGAACGTTTTTACCGATCTGCGCGCAGGAGCCGACGGTTGCCCACGTATCTACCATTGAGCCTTCATCAACGTAAGCGCCGATGTTGACATAGGAAGGCATCAATACCGTGTTACGAGCGATATAGGCGCCCTGACGCACTGCCGCAGGCGGCACTACGCGGAAACCCTCTTTCTGGAAACGCGCTTCGTCGTAATCAGCGAACTTCATCGGCACTTTATCGAAGTAGCGGCTCTCCGCACCGTCGATAACCTGGTTATCGTTAATGCGGAAAGAGAGCAGAACCGCTTTTTTCAGCCACTGGTGGGTGACCCACTGACCGTCGATTTTTTCTGCCACACGCAGCGCGCCGGAGTCAAGCAGGGCGATAACCTGGTTGACAGCTTCACGGGTCACGGTATCGACATTGGCCGGGGTGATTTCTGCGCGGCGCTCGAAAGCGGCTTCAATAACGTTCTGTAACTGCTGCATTGTTAAACTCTTTCCATCTTGTGTAAAAAAATAATCACCCTTTATCGTTTGGATTGAGGGCCTCTGTCAACCGTTGTTGTACCTCCTTTTGCAGCGCATTATTAAGGCCACGCCGGTCAGCGGTAGCGATTATGAATAAATCTTCTACTCGCTCGCCAATGGTTGTAATTCTTGCGCCGTGCAGCGAAATTCCAAGGTCGGCAAAAATCTGCCCGACCCGCGCCAGCAGCCCTGGCTGGTCAAGCGCAATCAACTCCAGGAACGATTTTCTGTCCGTATGGGTCGGCAGGAAATTCACTTCGGTATCGACGGTAAAGTGGCGCAACTTGGCCGGTTGACGACGCGGCTGCGGCGGCTGCCAGGTATGCTGGGTGATCGCCTGCTTCAACCCGAAACAGATTGCCTCGTGGCGATCGGCAGAGAGCGGGCTGCCGTCCGGCTCCAGCACAATAAAGGTGTCCATCGCCATGCCGTCGCGGGTGGTAAAGACCTGCGCGTCATGGACGCTGAGATTGCGGCGATCCAGCTCGGCGCAGACGGCGGCAAAGAGATAGGGGCGATCCGGGCTCCAGATAAAGATCTCGGTTCCGCCGCGCGTCGCCTGCGGGCTTAACAGGATCAGCGGCTTGGTCAGATCGTGTTGCAGCAGATGCCGCGCGTGCCAGGCGAGCTGGTTTGGGCTGTGGCGAACAAAGTAGTTGGCGCGACAGCGCGCCCAAATCTGGTGCAGCCGCTCCTCATTAATATTGTCCATGCGCAGCAGCGCCAGCGCCTGCAACTGGTGGTGACGCACGCGCTCGCGCATATCCGGCGTGTTCTGCATCCCGCGGCGCAGCTGTTTTTCCGTCGCAAAGTAGAGTTCGCGCAACAGGCTCTGCTTCCAGCTGTTCCACAACGTTTCGTTGGTCGCGCAGATATCCGCCACCGTCAGGCAGACCAGGAAGCGCAGGCGATTCTCCGTTTGCACCTCTTCGGCAAACTGCTTAATCACTTCCGGGTCCTGAATATCACGGCGCTGCGCGGTGACCGACATCAGCAGATGGTGGCGCACCAGCCAGGCGACCAGCTGCGTTTCCCGCGAGTTCAGGCCGTGAAGCTCAGCGAACTTCAGCACATCCTGCGCCCCCAGCACCGAGTGGTCGCCGCCGCGCCCTTTGGCGATATCGTGAAATAGCGCCGCAATCAGAATCAGCTCCGGGTGCGTCAGGCGCGGCCAGAGTTCCACGCAGAGCGGGTGCTTGCTGCGCGTCTCCTCTTTGGCAAAACTCTCCAGCTTCAGCAAAACGCGAATGGTGTGCTCATCGACGGTATAGGCGTGAAAAAGGTCGAACTGCATCTGGCCGACAATATGCGACCACTGCGGCATATAGGCCCACAGCACGCTGTGGCGATGCATTGGCAATAATCCACGGCTCACCGCGCCCGGATGGCGCAGCATGCTGAGGAAGATGGTGCGCGCTTCCGGAATGTAGCAGAGCGGCTGGGTTAAATGGCGGCGCGCATGGCGCAAGTGACGCAGGGTGGTGGAGTAGATGCCGGTAATGGCGCTGTTACGCACCATAATCGCGAACATGCGTAAAATCGCCTGCGGCTCGCGGATAAACAGCGTCTCATCGCGCAGATCGATAAGCGTGCCGCGCAGCTGGAACTCGTCATCGATCGGGCGCGGTTTTTCGTCTGGCGTCAGGGCCAGAATCGCTTCGTCGAAGAGTTGCAACAGCATATGGTTGAGTTCCGACACGCGGCGCGTGACGCGGAAGAAATCCTTCATCATATGCTCAACGGGCTGATTGCCGTCGCCGACATAGTTGAGACGCTGCGCCACGCTGAGCTGGCGGTCGAATAGCAGACGGTTATCGTAGCGCGTCACTTCCAGATGCAGGGCGAAGCGAATGCGCCATAGCAGATGCAGGCACTCATTCAGTTCGTTGCGTTCCGCTTCGGTCAGAAAGCCGAAGCCGACCATCTCATTAAGCGAGGTGGCACCAAAATGGCGGCGCGCGACCCACTGCAGGGTGTGAATATCGCGCAGGCCGCCGGGGCTGCTTTTAATATCGGGCTCGAGGTTATAACTGGTACCGTGATAGCGCTGATGGCGCTCGTTCTGCTCCACCACTTTCGCCGGGAAGAAGGTCTCCGACGGCCAGAAATTGTCGCTGAAGATATGTTTTTGCAGTTCCAGAAATAGCGCGACATCGCCGACCAGCAGGCGTGATTCGATAAGGTTGGTGGCGACAGTAAGATCCGATAACCCCTCCTGCAGGCACTCATCCAGCGTGCGCACGCTATGACCCACCTCCAGCTTCACATCCCACAGCAGGGTCAGCAGTTCGCCGATCTTTTGCGCCTGCTCATCCGGCAGCTTATTGCGGCTGAGGATCAGCAGATCGATATCGGATAAGGGATGCAGTTCGCCGCGGCCATAGCCGCCAACGGCCACCAGCGCGGTATCGCCTGCATCGCCAAAGCCATATTGCAGCCACAAGCGCTGCAACAGCTGATCGATAAATTCGGTGCGCGCCTCAATTAACTGCTCGGCCGAGATCCCGGCGTCAAACACCTGCCCCAGCCACTGCTGAAAAGCATCGATGCGCGCTTTGATGGTGGCGCAGTGCAGCTCCTCTGCGGGCCACACTCCGGGATGTTCAGGCTGGCCGGGAAGGGTGGGCTGAACGCTGCTGACAAATTGTTCGGAAGAGATATTGCTCATGATTAGCCACCCAGTTGGCGTGCGGATCCACTGCAAAACAAAGTAAAAGAGATGGATGGAAATGAAAAGTCGTTTATATGTATGACCCGGCCGGGAAGCGGGCAAAAAAAACGGCCCGCGAAGCGGACCGTTATGGCTGGCAGAGAGGCGCTATCAGGCGGCGGTCAGCACAGCCTCGATGGTGTCATCTTTACGCAGCGTGAGAATTTCACAGCCGGTTTCAGTGACAACAATCGTGTGCTCATACTGCGCAGAGAGGCTGCGATCTTTGGTTTTCACCGTCCAGCCATCTTTCATGGTACGAATGCGGTAATCACCGGCATTTACCATCGGCTCGATGGTAAAGGTCATGCCCGCTTTCAGCACTACGCCGCCGTCATCAGCATCGTAATGCAGCACCTGCGGCTCTTCGTGGAAGCCGCGACCAATGCCGTGACCGCAATATTCGCGCACCACGGAGAAGCCTTCGCCTTCAACATATTTCTGGATAGCTGCACCGAGCGTGCGCAGACGAATACCCGGTTTTACCATGCGCAGTGCCAGGTAGAGGCTATCCTGGGTAACGCGGCAGAGGCGCTCGCCAAGAATGGTCGGTTTACCGACGATAAACATCTTTGAGGTGTCGCCGTGATACTCATCTTTAATGACGGTGACGTCGATATTGACCACATCGCCATCTTTCAGCAGTTTTTCGTCATCCGGGATGCCGTGGCAAACTACTTCATTAATTGAGATACAGACCGATTTCGGGAAGCCGTGGTAGCCCAGGCAGGCCGAAACGGCGTGTTGCTCATTAACGATGTAATCGTTACAGATGCGGTCCAGTTCGCCGGTGCTGACGCCGGGTTTAATGTGCGATTCGATCATTTCAAGCACTTCGGCGGCGAGACGGCCGGCAACGCGCATTTTTTCAATTTCTTCGGGTGTTTTAATAGAGATAGCCATGAGAAGCGTCCATCAGTGTCGATTTTTTCGACTATACCAGGAGTAGTGTTGTCAATGGTAACAGTCGGGCAAGCGTTGTGCCAAATTGAGAATCGTTAACAGCACGCTGCGGTAACAACTATTGGTGTCCTGCTCGCTTTTGTGATATAAAGCGCGCCGGACTTCCGTTCCTGTTTTGGAATGGGAGCCACAAATCTCACTTTGTGTAATAACACACACGTATCGGCACATATTCCGGGGTGCCCTTCGGGGTCGGTAATATGGGATACGTGGAGGCATAACCCCAACTTTTATATAGAGGTTTTAATCATGGCAACTGTTTCCATGCGCGACATGCTCAAGGCTGGTGTTCACTTTGGTCACCAGACCCGTTACTGGAACCCGAAAATGAAGCCTTTCATCTTCGGCGCGCGTAACAAAGTTCACATCATCAACCTTGAGAAGACTGTACCGATGTTCAACGAAGCCCTGGCTGAGCTGAACAAGATCTCTGCTCGTAAAGGCAAGATCCTGATCGTTGGTACTAAACGCGCTGCAAGCGAAGCGGTGAAAGAAGCAGCTCAGAATTGCGATCAGTTCTTCGTGAACCATCGCTGGCTGGGCGGCATGCTGACTAACTGGAAAACCGTTCGTCAGTCCATCAAACGTCTGAAAGACCTGGAAACTCAGTCTCAGGACGGCACCTTCGACAAGCTGACCAAGAAAGAAGCGCTGATGCGCACTCGTGAGCTGGACAAGCTGGAAAACAGCCTGGGCGGTATCAAAGACATGGGCGGCCTGCCGGACGCACTGTTTGTTATCGATGCTGACCACGAGCACATCGCAATCAAAGAAGCAAACAACCTGGGTATCCCGGTATTTGCTATCGTTGATACCAACTCCGATCCGGACGGCGTTGACTTCGTTATCCCGGGTAACGACGATGCAATCCGTGCTGTTAGCCTGTACCTGAATGCCGTTGCTGCTACCGTTCGTGAAGGCCGTTCTTCTGATCTGGCTACTCAGGCGGAAGAAAGCTTCGTAGAAGCTGAGTAATAAGGCACGCTCGCTGAGCCCCTTATTGAGCAGGTAGTACCGAGTTTGGTTAGGGGGCCTGTTTATGGCCCCCTTTTTCACTTTCAAGCCTGTTTGGTTCCTGGAACCGGGCAGGTCATATCTCTCCCGAGGATTAAAGAATGGCTGAAATTACCGCATCCCTGGTAAAAGAGCTGCGTGAACGTACTGGCGCAGGCATGATGGACTGTAAAAAAGCGCTGACCGAAGCAAGCGGCGACATCGAGCTGGCAATCGAGAACATGCGTAAGTCCGGTGCGATCAAAGCGGCGAAAAAAGCGGGCAACGTTGCTGCTGACGGCGTGATCATCACCAAAATCGACGGCACCTACGGCATCATTCTGGAAGTTAACTGCCAGACTGACTTCGTTGCTAAAGATGCTGGTTTCCAGGCATTTGCTAACAAAGTTCTGGACGCTGCTGTTGCTGGCAAAATCACCGACGTTGAAGTTCTGAAAACGCAGTTCGAAGAAGAGCGCGTTGCACTGGTTGCTAAAATCGGTGAGAACATCAACATCCGTCGCGTCTCTTCTCTGGAAGGCGAAGTTCTGGGCTCTTACCAGCACGGCGCGCGTATCGGTGTTCTGGTTGCGGCGAAAGGCGCCGATCAGGAGCTGGTTAAGCAGCTGGCTATGCACGTTGCTGCAAGCAAGCCGGAATTCGTTAAGCCGGAAGACGTGTCTGCTGAAGTGGTTGAGAAAGAGTACCAGGTTCAGCTGGACATCGCCATGCAGTCTGGCAAGCCGAAAGAGATCGCAGAGAAAATGGTTGAAGGCCGCATGAAGAAATTCACCGGCGAAGTTTCTCTGACCGGCCAGCCTTTCGTTATGGACCCGAGCAAAACCGTTGGCCAGCTGCTGAAAGAGCACAACGCTGACGTGACTGGCTTCATCCGCTTCGAAGTGGGCGAAGGCATCGAGAAAGTTGAGACTGACTTCGCAGCAGAAGTTGCTGCCATGTCCAAGCAGTCTTAATCAATAAAAGGAGCCGCCTGAGGGCGGCTTCTTTTTATGTCCTTCATCTGAAAAACAGCCAGCACACTAGTGTTAGCGCTGACAGGCGACGTATCATAGCGCCAGATTAAACCCGTCTAATTGTTCACAGTCTCAGGAAAGAAACATGGCTACCAATGCAAAACCCATCTACAAACGCATTCTGCTTAAGCTGAGTGGCGAGGCGCTTCAGGGCTCTGAAGGTTTCGGTATCGACGCAAGCATTCTTGACCGTATGGCGCAGGAAATTAAAGAACTGGTTGAACTGGGTATTCAGGTTGGCGTAGTCATTGGCGGGGGTAACCTGTTCCGTGGTGCGGGCCTGGCGAAAGCGGGGATGAACCGTGTTGTGGGCGATCACATGGGTATGCTGGCAACAGTGATGAACGGCCTGGCAATGCGTGATGCTCTGCATCGTGCCTATGTGAACGCGCGCCTGATGTCCGCATTCCCGTTAAACGGCGTGTGTGACAACTACAGCTGGGCTGAAGCAATCAGCCTGCTGCGTAATAACCGCGTAGTGATTTTCAGCGCCGGTACCGGTAACCCGTTCTTCACCACCGACTCCGCAGCCTGCCTGCGCGGTATCGAAATCGAAGCCGATGTGGTGCTGAAAGCGACCAAAGTGGACGGCGTCTATACCGCCGATCCGGTGCTGGATCCTACCGCAACCCTCTGCGAGCGCCTCTCCTATACTGAAGTGCTTGAGAAAGAGCTGAAAGTGATGGATCTGGCCGCCTTTACCCTGGCCCGCGACCATAAATTACCGATTCGCGTGTTCAATATGAACAAACCAGGCGCGCTGCGCCGCGTGGTAATGGGCGAAAAAGAGGGCACATTGATTACGGAATAATTCCCGTAAGCAATAAATAAAGGTAAGATTCCGCTTTAATTTATCCAGCAGAACGTTCCGGCATCTTTACGATGCCATCATGGGAACAAGGCTATACTTAGCACAACCGCCGTATGGCCTGTCTGCGACAAGATTTCAAGGATCCGTAACGTGATTAGCGATATCAGAAAAGATGCTGAAGTACGCATGGAAAAATGCGTAGAATCCTTCAAAACCCAAATCAGCAAAGTCCGTACCGGCCGCGCTTCTCCGAGCCTGCTGGACGGCATCGTTGTGGAATATTACGGTACGCCGACGCCGCTGCGTCAGCTGGCCAGCGTAACGGTAGAAGACTCCCGTACTCTTAAAATCAACGTCTTCGATCGCTCGATGAGCCCGGCCGTTGAAAAAGCGATCCTCACCTCCGATCTGGGTCTGAACCCAAGCTCTGCGGGCAGCGATATTCGCGTTCCGCTGCCGGCACTGACCGAAGAGCGCCGTAAAGATCTGATCAAAGTGGTGCGCGGTGAAGCTGAGCAGGCCCGTGTTGCCGTGCGCAACGTGCGCCGTGATGCTAACGATAAAGTGAAAGCACTGCTGAAAGACAAAGAGATCAGCGAAGATGATGACCGCCGTTCTCAGGATGACGTGCAGAAGCTGACCGACGCTGCGATCAAGAAAGTTGACGCGGCGCTGGCGGACAAAGAAGCGGAACTGATGCAGTTCTGATTCGATACAAACCGACTAAAACGCCGTCCAGAGAGCCGTGCAAGCGGCTTGCTGACGGCGTTTTTGCTTTCCCCCCTTGCAACGTTGCGAGCGTTTCATGAAGCATTTAACTCTTCTGGGCTCAACGGGTTCCATAGGTTGCAGCACGCTTGCTGTGGTTCGTCATAATCCCGATCGTTTCACCGTCACCGCGCTGGTCGCGGGAAAAAATGTCGCGCGCATGGTGGAGCAGTGCCTCGAATTCTCTCCGCGCTATGCGGTGATGGATGACGCTGACAGCGCGCAGCAGCTACAGCGCACCCTGAGCGAGCATGGCAGCCGTACGGAAGTGCTGAGCGGCCAGCAGGCCGCCTGTGAGATGGCGGCGCTTGATGAGGTCGATCAGGTGATGGCCGCTATCGTCGGCGCGGCCGGATTATTGCCAACGCTTGCCGCTATTCGTGCCGGTAAAAGCGTACTGCTTGCCAATAAAGAGTCGCTTGTTACCTGTGGCCGCCTGTTTATGGAGGCGGTGAAAGAGAGCAGGGCGCAGCTGCTGCCGGTCGACAGCGAGCATAATGCGATTTTTCAGAGTTTGCCGGAACCAATCCAGCATAACCTGGGGTACGCTGATCTCGAACAGAATGGCGTATCGTCTATTCTGCTTACCGGGTCTGGTGGCCCATTCCGGGAGACGCCGATGGCGGATCTGGCGCTAATGACGCCGGATCAGGCTTGTCGCCATCCGAACTGGTCGATGGGGCGTAAAATCTCCGTTGATTCCGCCACCATGATGAATAAAGGTCTGGAATACATTGAAGCACGCTGGTTATTTAATGCCGCTGCCCGCCAGATGGAAGTGCTGATTCACCCGCAATCGGTGATCCACTCCATGGTGCGTTATCAGGATGGCAGTGTGTTGGCGCAGTTGGGTGAACCGGATATGCGAACACCCATCGCACACACGATGGCCTGGCCGGAGCGTGTGTCGTCAGGTGTCAACGCCCTTGATTTCTGCAAGCTGAGCGCATTGACTTTTGCCGCCCCCGATTTCGATCGTTATCCCTGTCTGAAGCTGGCGATTGACGCCTCCAGCGAGGGTCAGGCGGCGACAACCGCGCTAAATGCAGCGAATGAAGTGGCCGTTTCGGCTTTCCTGGCATCCGCTATTCGTTTCACTGATATTGCCGCTCTCAATCTCTCTGTGCTGGAACAGATGGATTTACGTGAACCGCAGAGTATTGATGACGTTCTGGCCGTCGATGTACTGGCACGAGAGATTGCGCAAAAACAAGTGATGCGCTTCGCAAGCTAGTGATAATGCTGTCCGGAGTGACGGTGCTATTTGTTAGCGTAGGGCTTCAGTGATATAGTCTGCGCCACAAAATTGCCGCTTTTTATTATGGCGAATTGTGTAAGCCGTGGTTTGCGCGGCTTTTTTGTGTGAAGGCTTTTGTATTCCTGAGTACCGCTAAATCCTTTTCAGGGACTAAAACGCGTTATGTTGTCTGCTAACCAACCGATAAGCGAAAATTTGCCAACGCATGGCTGCCGCCATGTAGCGATAATTATGGATGGCAATGGTCGCTGGGCAAAAAGGCAGGGGAAACTCCGTGCCTTTGGACACAGAGCGGGAGCGAAATCCGTTCGCCGCGCAGTCTCTTTTGCCGCCAACAATGGTATCGACGCGCTGACGCTGTATGCTTTTAGTAGCGAAAACTGGAACCGTCCGGCGCAGGAAGTGAGCGCGCTGATGGAACTGTTTGTGTGGGCGCTGGATAGCGAAGTGAAAAGCCTGCACCGCCATAATGTTCGTTTACGCATTATTGGCGATACCAGCCGGTTTAATGCGCGTTTGCAGGAGCGAATCCGCAAAGCGGAAGCGTTAACCGCCCAGAACAGCGGGCTAACGTTAAATATCGCCGCCAACTACGGTGGGCGTTGGGATATCGTTCAGGGAGTTCGGCATTTAGCTGAGCAAGTGCAGGAAGGGCTGTTGCGCCCGGACGAAATAGATGAAGAGACGCTGAACAAGCAAGTCTGCATGCATGAGCTGGCTCCCGTTGATTTAGTGATTAGGACGGGCGGCGAACATCGCATAAGTAATTTTTTACTTTGGCAAATTGCCTATGCCGAACTTTACTTTACTGATGTTCTTTGGCCTGATTTTGATGAACAAGACTTTGAAGGTGCGCTGAATGCCTTTGCTAATCGAGAGCGTCGTTTCGGTGGTACCGAGCCTGGTGGCGACAAAGCCTGATGGGGGTTGCTTTTGCTGAAGTATCGCCTGATTTCTGCGTTTGTATTGATACCCATTGTTATCGCGGCGCTTTTTTTGCTGCCACCGGTGGGATTTGCGATTATCACTCTCGCCGTCTGCATGCTCGCCGCATGGGAATGGGGTCAGCTGAGCGGCTTAACCTCGCGCACGCAGCGCGTGTGGCTGGCGGTGCTCTGTGGGCTGCTGTTAGCGCTGATGCTGTTTACGCTGCCGGAGTATCATCACAACGTTCACCAGCCGCTGGTTGAAGGCTCGCTTTGGGCCTCTCTGGTGTGGTGGCTGGCGGCATTGGGGCTGGTGCTGGGTTATCCGGCCTCTGCGGCGCTGTGGCGCAACTCTAAAGCGCTGCGCCTGCTGTTTGGCGTTCTCACCATCATTCCCTTCTTCTGGGGCATGCTGGCGCTGCGGGTCTGGCACTATGAGGTCAACCCCTACAGCGGCGCAATCTGGTTGCTCTACGTCATGATCCTTGTCTGGGGCGCGGACTCGGGTGCTTATATGTTTGGCAAACTGTTTGGCAAACATAAGCTGGCACCGAAGGTATCGCCCGGTAAAACCTGGCAGGGTTTCCTCGGCGGGTTGCTGACCGCAGGGATCATCTCATGGGGCTACGGCGCATGGGCCAACCTCGAAGTGGCGCACTCAACGCTGCTGATCTGCTCTGTGGTGGCCGCGCTTGCTTCGGTGCTGGGCGATTTAACCGAGAGCATGTTCAAGCGTGAAGCCGGCATTAAAGATAGTGGTCATCTTATTCCAGGCCACGGCGGTATACTGGATCGCATTGACAGCCTGACGGCGGCGGTTCCCGTATTTGCCTGTCTGTTACTGCTGGTTTTCAGGACGATTTGACGGAAGGTTTTATGCTGAGCATTCTCTGGAATCTGGCGGCGTTCATTATTGCGCTTGGTGTTTTGATCACGGTGCATGAATTTGGCCATTTCTGGGTTGCTCGCCGCTGCGGCGTCCGCGTCGAGCGCTTCTCCATTGGTTTTGGTAAAGCGCTCTGGCGCCGCTTCGATAAGCAGGGCACCGAATTTGTTATCGCCCTGATCCCGCTGGGCGGTTACGTCAAAATGCTCGATGAGCGCGTCGAGCCGGTCGCCCCGGAGATGCGCCACTTCGCGTTTAACAACAAAACCGTTGGCCAGCGCGCCGCAGTGATCGCGGCGGGTCCCATCGCCAACTTCATCTTCGCTATCTTCGCCTACTGGCTGGTGTTTATCATCGGCGTCCCTGGCGTTCGCCCGGTAATTGGTGAAATAACGCCCAACTCTATCGCTGCAAGCGCGCAAATTGCACCCGGCACGGAACTTAAAGCCATTGACGGTATCGAAACGCCTGATTGGGATGCAGTGCGCTTACAGCTGGTGTCAAAAATCGGTGACAGTCAGACGACCGTCAGCGTGGCACCTTTCGGCAGTAACAATCGACAGGATAAAGTGCTGGACCTGCGCCACTGGACCTTTGCGCCTGATAAGGACGATCCGGTGATGTCGCTGGGGATTCGGCCGCGCTCCGCGCAGCTGGAACCGGTGCTCGCTGAAGTCCAGAGCGGTTCCGCCGCCAGCAAAGCAGGTTTGCAAGCAGGCGACAGGATCGTTAAAGTCGAGGGTCAGCAGTTAACGCAGTGGACCACCTTTGTCACGCTGGTGCGGGACAACCCCGGTAAGGCGTTAGCGTTAGACGTGGACAGGCAGGGGACTCCCTTGTCCGTCACACTGGTACCGGATACAAAACCCGGTAACAAGGCAGAGGGTTTTGCGGGCGTGGTGCCCAAAATTATCCCGCTGCCGGATGAATATAAGACAGTACGCCAGTACGGGCCTTTCAGCGCCATCGCCGAAGCCACGGGTAAAACCTGGCAGTTGATGAAGCTGACGGTCAGTATGTTGGGGAAATTGATCACCGGTGATGTAAAACTGAACAACCTCAGTGGGCCGATCTCTATCGCCCAGGGGGCTGGGATGTCAGCAGAGTTCGGGTTGATTTACTACCTGATGTTCCTCGCTTTGATAAGCGTGAACTTAGGCATTATCAACCTGTTCCCGCTCCCCGTTTTAGACGGCGGACATCTGCTGTTTTTAGCGATTGAGAAGCTGAAAGGCGGACCGGTATCCGAGCGAGTTCAAGACTTTAGTTATCGCATTGGCTCTATTTTGCTGGTGTTGTTAATGGGGCTTGCACTTTTCAATGATTTCTCTCGCTTGTAAGAGAGTTTGTTAGGAAGAACGCATAATAACGATGGCGATGAAAAAGTTGCTCATAGCGTCGCTGCTGTTTAGCAGCGCCACCGTATACGGTGCTGAGGGGTTCGTAGTGAAGGATATTCATTTCGAAGGCCTACAGCGTGTCGCCGTTGGTGCGGCCCTCCTCAGTATGCCAGTACGTCCAGGCGATACGGTGAATGATGAAGACATCAGTAACACCATTCGCGCACTGTTTGCCACTGGCAACTTTGAGGATGTTCGTGTCCTGCGTGATGGCGATACCCTTCTCGTTCAGGTGAAAGAACGCCCGACAATCGCCAGCATCACCTTCTCCGGCAACAAGTCGGTAAAAGATGACATGCTGAAACAGAACCTTGAGGCTTCTGGCGTGCGTGTTGGCGAATCACTGGATCGCACCACCCTCTCTGATATTGAAAAAGGGCTGGAAGATTTCTACTACAGCGTCGGTAAATACAGCGCCAGCGTAAAAGCTGTCGTCACGCCGCTGCCGCGTAACCGCGTCGATCTTAAGCTGGTCTTCCAGGAGGGGGTCTCCGCGCAGATCCAGCAGATCAACATCGTCGGTAACCACGCGTTTTCGACCGAACAGCTGATCTCTAACTTCCAGCTGCGCGATGAAGTGCCATGGTGGAACGTGGTTGGCGATCGTAAATACCAGAAGCAGAAGCTGGCGGGCGATCTTGAAACCCTGCGCAGCTACTACCTGGATCGCGGTTATGCCCGTTTCAACATTGATTCGACGCAGGTTAGCCTGACGCCGGACAAAAAAGGCATCTACATTACCGTTAACGTCACCGAAGGCGATCAGTACAAGCTTTCTGGCGTGCAGGTTGCCGGCAATCTGGCGGGCCACTCAGCGGAAATTGAAGGCCTGACCAAAATTCAGCCGGGCGAGCTCTACAACGGCACCAAAGTGACCAAAATGGAAGACGATATTAAAAAGCTTCTGGGTCGCTATGGTTATGCCTATCCGCGCGTACAGTCTCAGCCTGAGATTAATGACGCCGATAAGACCGTTAAGCTGCATATCAACGTCGATGCGGGTAACCGTTTCTACGTGCGTAAGATCCGCTTTGAAGGCAATGACACCTCGAAAGATACCGTTCTGCGTCGCGAAATGCGCCAGATGGAAGGGGCATGGCTCGGCAGCGATCTGGTCGATCAGGGTAAAGAGCGTCTGAACCGTCTCGGCTACTTTGAAACCGTCGATAGCGAAACGCAGCGTGTTCCGGGCAGCCCGGACCAGGTTGATGTGGTCTACAAAGTTAAAGAGCGTAACACCGGTAGCTTCAACTTTGGTGTCGGTTACGGCACGGAGAGCGGCGTTAGCTTCCAGGTCGGCGTGCAGCAGGATAACTGGTTAGGTACCGGTTACTCTGTCGGCATCAGCGGCACCAAGAACGACTACCAGACCTACTCGGAACTCTCGGTTACCAACCCGTACTTCACGGTTGATGGCGTGAGCCTCGGCGGTCGTCTGTTCTACAACGACTTTAAAGCGGACGACGCGGACCTCTCATCCTACACCAACAAAAGTTATGGTCTGGATGGCACGCTCGGGTTCCCGATCAACGAATACAACACGCTGCGCACCGGCTTAGGCTACGTGCACAACAGCCTGTCGAAGATGCAGCCGCAGATCGCCATGTGGCGTTATCTCGACTCCGTGGGGCAGAATGCCAGCACCAGGGATGACAGCAACGGCTACTCGGCGGATGATTTCACCTTCAACTATGGCTGGACGTATAACAACCTTGACCGCGGTTACTTCCCGACGAAAGGTTCACGCGTCAACCTGAACGGTAAAGTGACGATTCCGGGCTCCGATAACGAGTTCTACAAAGTCACTGTCGATACCGCGTCCTACTTCCCGATTGACGAGGATCACAAATGGGTGGTTCTGGGTCGTACACGTTGGGGCTATGGCGACGGTATCGGTAGCAAAGAAATGCCGTTCTATGAGAACTTCTATGCAGGTGGTTCCAGCACCGTGCGCGGCTTCCAGTCCAATAACATTGGTCCGAAAGCGGTCTACTACGGCGGCAGCGGTCTGGAAAACTGTAACACTACCACGTCGAAATTCTGTAAGTCTGACGATGCGGTGGGCGGTAACGCAATGGGTGTTGTCAGCGCCGAGCTGATCACGCCAACGCCGTTTATCAGCGAGAAGTATGCTAACTCTGTACGTACCTCCTTCTTCTGGGATGCGGGCAGCGTATGGGATACGAACTGGCAAAATACCGCGGAGATGAAAGCGCTGGGTATTCCGGATTATAGCGATCCGAGCAATATCCGCATGTCTGCCGGTATCGCATTACAATGGATGTCCCCATTGGGGCCGTTGGTCTTCTCCTACGCCCAGCCGTTTAAAAAGTACGATGGAGACAAAGCGGAGCAGTTCCAGTTTAACATCGGTAAAACCTGGTAACGCCGCACTGCAAAGGAATGCGCAAGCAGTGTAGTGATGGCTGCGGCTTCGAAGAAGCCCAGCCTCGCAAAGAGCTGTACCTCCGGGTACAAACGGGATGGTAAGGAGTTAATTGTGAAAAAGTTGTTATTAGCTGCAGGTTTAAGTCTGGCAATGGCCGCGTCGGCTCAAGCTGCTGACAAAATTGCGATTGTTGATATGGGTAACCTGTTACAGCAGGTCGCACAGACTTCCGGCGTTTCTCAGACCATGAAAAACGAATTCGGCGGCCGTGCCAACGAACTGCAGAGCATGGAGTCCGACCTGCAAGCAAAAGCACAGCGTTTGCAGCGCGACGGTTCTACCATGAAAGCGAGCGAGCGCAGCAAACTGGAAAAAGATATCACTTCCGGTCGCCAGGCATTCGCTCAGAAAGCGCAGGCTTTTGAGCAGGATCAGGCCCGCCGCTCTAACGAAGAGCGCGGCAAGCTGGTCACCCGCATCCAGTCCGCAGTGAAGAAAGTCGCTGCCGATCAGGGTGTGGATCTGGTTATCCCTGCCAATGCCGTTATTTACAACAGCAATGATGTAAAAGACATCACCGCTGATGTACTGAAACAGGTTAAATAAGTAATGCCTTCAATTCGACTCGCTGATTTAGCTCAGCAGTTGGATGCAGAATTACACGGTGATGGCGATATCGTCATCACCGGCGTTGCGTCCATGCAATCTGCCGAAGCAGGTCATATCACTTTCATGGTAAATCCTAAATACCGTGAACACCTGGCCGCATGCCAGGCCTCTGCCGTTGTAATGACGCAGGACGATCTTCCTTTTGCCCACAGCGCCGCACTGGTCGTGAAGAACCCTTATCTGACCTACGCGCGTATGGCACAAATTCTTGATACCACGCCGCAGCCTGCGCAGAACATCGCGCCTGGCGCCGTTATCGATCCGACCGCGACGCTGGGCAGCAATGTCTCTATCGGCGCGAATGCGGTGATTGAATCCGGGGTGACCCTCGGCGACAACGTCGTGATCGGCCCTGGCTGCTTCGTGGGGAAAAATACGAAAATTGGCGCAGGATCGCGTCTTTGGGCCAACGTATCTATTTACCATGAGATTGAGATCGGTGAGAACTGCCTGGTTCAATCGGGGACGGTAATAGGTTCGGATGGCTTTGGTTATGCTAACGATCGCGGAAATTGGGTGAAAATCCCGCAACTTGGTCGCGTAATCATCGGCAACAATGTCGAGATTGGCGCATGTACCACCATCGACCGCGGCGCGCTTGATGACACCCGTATCGGTAACGGCGTAATTATCGATAACCAGTGTCAGATTGCACATAACGTTGTGATTGGCGACAATACCGCCGTTGCCGGTGGCGTCATCATGGCAGGCAGCCTGAAAATTGGCCGTTACTGCATGATTGGCGGAGCCAGCGTAATCAACGGGCATATGGAAATTTGCGACAAGGTTACGGTAACGGGGATGGGTATGGTGATGCGTCCTATCACTGAGCCAGGCATTTATTCTTCCGGCATTCCGTTACAACCCAATAAAACGTGGCGAAAAACCGCAGCCCTGGTGATGAATATCGACGAGATGAGTAAGCGTTTGAAAGCTGTCGAACGCAAGATAAATCAACAAGACGACTAATTCATTCACCTGACGCTTGTACACAAAAGCGTTCGGGTTAACAGAAAAAGCGACAAAACGCCTCTGCAACTCGACGCATAAAGTGTATATACTCCCCGGCCTGTTGGCATTCTCAGGAATGTCGCGGGCCGTGTTATTATTGCTTTTTTGTATATTTAGACAGGAAGAGTATTTTGACTACTGACACTCATACTCTGCACATTGAAGAGATCCTGGAGCTTCTGCCGCACCGCTACCCGTTCTTACTGGTAGATCGTGTGCTGGATTTTGAAGAGGGTCGTTTTCTGCGCGCAGTCAAAAATGTTACGGTAAACGAACCGTTTTTCCAGGGCCACTTCCCTGGCAAACCGATTTTCCCGGGCGTGCTGATCCTCGAAGCAATGGCGCAGGCAACCGGTATTCTGGCGTTTAAAAGCGTCGGTAAACTGGAACCGGGTGAGCTGTACTACTTCGCCGGTATCGACGAAGCGCGCTTCAAGCGCCCCGTTGTGCCTGGCGACCAGATGATCATGGAAGTCACTTTCGAGAAAACGCGCCGTGGCGTGACCCGCTTTAAAGGGGTTGCTATGGTTGACGGTAAAGTTGTTTGTGAAGCTACTATGATGTGTGCACGTAGCCGGGAGGCCTGATACGTGATTGATAAAACCGCCTTTATTCATCCTACCGCCATTGTTGAAGAGGGTGCCGTCATTGGCGCCAACGTTCATATTGGCCCGTTTTGTATTGTGGGACCTCACGTCGAAATCGGCGAAGGGACCGTACTGAAATCTCAGGTTGTTGTTAACGGCCACACCAAAATCGGTCGTGATAACGAGATTTATCAGTTCGCCTCCATCGGTGAAGTGAACCAGGATCTGAAATATGCTGGTGAACCGACCCGCGTGGAAATTGGCGATCGCAACCGCATTCGCGAAAGCGTCACCATCCATCGTGGCACAGTACAGGACGCTGGACTGACGAAGGTGGGCAGCGATAACTTACTGATGATCAACTCGCACGTTGCGCATGACTGCATTATCGGTAACCGCTGCATCCTCGCGAATAATGCAACGCTGGGCGGCCACGTCACAATCGGTGATTTTGCGATCATCGGTGGCATGACGGCAGTTCACCAGTTCTGCATTATTGGCGAGCACGTGATGGTTGGCGGCTGCTCCGGCGTCGCGCAGGACGTACCGCCTTATGTCATTGCTCAGGGCAACCATGCCACGCCGTATGGCGTGAACATCGAAGGCCTGAAACGCCGTGGCTTCAGCCGCGAAGCGCTGGTGGCTATCCGTAACGCGTACAAATTGCTCTATCGCAGCGGTAAAACGCTCGACGAAGCAAAACCGGAGATTGCCGAGCTTGCCGCGAAGCACCCGGAAGTTGATGCGTTTATGCAGTTCTTCGAGCGCTCGACGCGTGGCCTGATCCGTTAATGGTCGACAAGCGTCCGCTTACGATAGCCCTTGTCGCCGGAGAAACCTCCGGCGATATTCTTGGTGCCGGTCTTATCCGCGCACTGAGAGCGCGCGTGCCCAACGCCCGTTTTGTTGGCGTTGCCGGCCCGCGTATGCAGGCTGAAGGGTGTGAAGCCTGGTATGAGATGGAAGAGCTGGCGGTGATGGGGATCGTCGAAGTGCTTGGCCGTCTGCGTCGCCTGCTGCATATCCGCGCTGATTTGACCCGTCGATTCAGCGAGCTGCAACCCGATGTGTTTGTCGGGATTGATGCGCCGGACTTTAACATTACCCTTGAGGGTAATTTAAAAAAACGCGGCATCAAAACGATTCACTACGTCAGCCCGTCTGTCTGGGCGTGGCGACAAAAGCGCGTTTTCAAAATTGGTAAAGCGACCAATCTGGTATTGGCGTTTCTCCCTTTCGAAAAAGCGTTTTACGACCGGTTTAATGTTCCATGCCGCTTTATCGGGCACACCATGGCCGATGCCATGCCGCTCGATCCCGATAAAAATGCGGCGCGCGCGCATCTGGGGATTAGCCCGCAGGCGCGCTGCCTGGCGCTGCTGCCCGGCAGCCGTGGTGCCGAAGTCGAGATGCTCAGCGCCGACTTTTTGCGTACCGCGCAGCTGCTGCGTGAGCGCTACCCGGAGCTGGAAGTGGTGGTTCCGCTGGTCAATGCGAAACGCCGCGAGCAGTTTGAGCGCATTAAAGCGGAAGTCGCGCCTGATTTGACGGTGCACCTGCTTGATGGCCAGGCGCGGGAAGCGATGATCGCCTCCGATGCCGCGCTGCTGGCCTCCGGCACTGCGGCGCTGGAGTGCATGCTGGCGAAATGCCCGATGGTGGTCGGCTATCGTATGAAGCCCTTCACCTTCTGGCTGGCGAAACGGCTGGTGAAAACGCCCTATGTTTCCCTGCCGAACTTGCTCGCCGGGCGCGAAGTGGTTAAAGAGCTGTTGCAGGAAGAGTGCCAGCCGCAGGCGTTGGCGAGCGCACTGGAACCGCTGCTGGCGAACAGTGAAACCCGCCATGAAATGCATGATCTGTTTCGCGAGCTGCATCAGCGCATCCGCTGTAATGCCGATGAACAGGCAGCGGACGCGGTACTGGAGTTAGCAAAATGATTGAGTTTGTTTATCCGCACACGCATCTTGTTGCGGGTGTGGATGAAGTAGGGCGCGGCCCGCTGGTCGGCGCGGTTGTGACGGCGGCGGTGATCCTCGATCCCGCTCGGCCAATTGTGGGTCTCAACGACTCAAAAAAACTCTCCGAAAAACGCCGTTTGTCGCTCTTTGATGAGATTAAAGAGAAAGCGCTGGCCTGGAGTCTCGGCCGCGCGGAGCCGCACGAAATCGATGAGCTTAATATTCTGCACGCCACGATGCTGGCGATGCAGCGCGCTGTCGCCGGGCTTGCTATCAAGCCGGAATATGTGCTGATTGACGGCAACCGTTGCCCGGCGCTTGCCATGCCATCCATGGCGGTGGTGAAAGGCGACAGCCGCGTGGCGGAAATCAGCGCGGCGTCGATTATCGCCAAAGTCACGCGCGATGCCGAAATGGCCGCGCTGGATGCGATCTTCCCGCAGTATGGCTTTGCACAACATAAAGGCTATCCCACGGCTTTTCATCTGGAAAAGCTGACGGAGTATGGCGCAACCGAGCATCACCGACGCAGCTTTGCGCCGGTCAGGCGCGCGTTGGGCGTCGTCTCCTGACTCTTAAGAACGTGAAACTACAGGCTGGAATTGAATAATGGCTGAACCACGTTTCGTACACCTGCGGGTGCATAGCGACTACTCCATGATTGACGGGCTGGCGAAAACCGGGCCGCTGGTGAAGAAGGCGGCCGCCCTTGGCTCGCCCGCGCTGGCGATCACCGATTTCACCAACCTCTGCGGTCTGGTGAAGTTCTACGGAACGGCGCACGGTGCCGGGATCAAGCCCATCGTCGGCGCTGACTTCCACGTGCAGTGCGATCTGATTGGTGACGAGCTGACGCAGCTTACCGTCCTCGCCGCCAACAATACCGGCTACCAGAACCTGACGCTGCTGATTTCGCGCGCTTATCAGCGCGGCTACGGCGCGGCGGGACCCTATATCGATCGCGACTGGCTGATTGAGCTTAACGAAGGGCTGATCCTGCTCTCCGGCGCGCGCATGGGCGACGTCGGCAAAAGCCTGCTGCGCGGTAACAGCGCGCTGGTCGAGCAGTGCCTCGATTTCTATAAAACCCATTTCCCGGATCGCTACTATCTGGAGCTGATCCGTACCGGTCGTCAGGACGAAGAGAACTACCTGCACGCGGCGGTCGCGCTGGCGGAAGCGCAGGGGGTGCCGGTTGTCGCCACCAACGATGTCCGCTTCCTCGAAGAGGGCGACTTTGACGCCCATGAAATTCGCGTCGCCATCCACGACGGCTTTACCCTCGACGATCCCAAACGCCCGCGTAACTACTCGCCGCAGCAATATATGCGCAACGAAGAGGAGATGTGCGAACTCTTCTCTGATATTCCGGAAGCGCTGGAAAACAGCGTCGAAATTGCAAAACGCTGTAACGTCACCGTGCGCCTCGGCGAGTACTTTCTGCCGCAGTTCCCGACCGGGGATATGACCACTGAAGATTTCCTGGTTGTGAAATCGAAAGAGGGGCTGGAAGAGCGACTCGAATTCCTCTTCCCCGATCCGGCAGTGCGCGCCGAGAAACGCCCGCCTTACGACGAGCGCCTCGACATTGAGCTCCAGGTTATTAACCAGATGGGCTTCCCGGGCTACTTCCTGATCGTTATGGAGTTTATCCAGTGGTCGAAAGATAACGGCGTGCCCGTTGGGCCTGGACGTGGTTCCGGTGCCGGGTCGCTGGTCGCCTATGCGCTGAAGATCACCGATCTTGACCCGCTGGAGTTTGACCTGCTGTTCGAACGTTTCCTTAACCCGGAACGTGTCTCGATGCCCGACTTCGACGTCGACTTCTGCATGGAGAAACGTGACCAGGTGATCGAGCACGTGGCGGATATGTATGGCCGCGACGCGGTGTCGCAGATCATCACCTTTGGTACCATGGCGGCGAAAGCGGTTATCCGCGACGTTGGCCGTGTGCTGGGCCACCCCTATGGCTTTGTCGACCGTATCTCCAAGCTGGTGCCGCCCGATCCGGGCATGACGCTGGCAAAAGCGTTTGAAGCGGAACCGCAGCTGCCGGAGATCTACGAAGCCGATGAAGAGGTGCGGGCGCTGATCGACATGGCGCGCAAGCTGGAAGGGGTGACGCGTAACGCCGGTAAACACGCCGGTGGTGTGGTGATCGCGCCAACTAAAATTACCGACTTTGCACCGCTTTACTGCGATGAAGCCGGGCAGCATCCGGTTACCCAGTTTGATAAGAACGATGTGGAATACGCGGGCCTGGTGAAGTTCGACTTCCTCGGCCTGCGTACGCTCACCATCATCAACTGGGCGCTGGAGATGATCAACGCCCGGCGCGAGAAGCAGGGCGAGCCGCCGCTGGATATCGCCGCCATCCCGCTTGAAGACAAGAAGAGCTTCGACATGCTGCAACGCTCGGAGACCACGGCGGTCTTCCAGCTTGAATCCCGCGGCATGAAGGATCTGATTAAGCGTCTGCAGCCGGACTGCTTCGAAGATATGATCGCACTGGTGGCGCTGTTCCGCCCCGGTCCGCTGCAGTCGGGCATGGTAGATAACTTTATCGACCGTAAGCACGGGCGCGAAGCGATCTCCTACCCGGACGTGCAGTGGCAGCACGAGAGCCTGAAGCCGGTGCTGGAGCCGACCTACGGCATTATCCTGTATCAGGAACAGGTAATGCAGATTGCTCAGGTGCTCTCCGGTTATACCCTCGGCGGCGCGGATATGCTGCGTCGTGCGATGGGTAAGAAGAAGCCGGAAGAGATGGCCAAGCAGCGCTCCATTTTTGAAGATGGCGCGAAGAAAAACGGCATCGATGGCGAACTGGCGATAAAAATTTTCGACCTGGTGGAGAAATTCGCCGGGTATGGATTTAACAAATCGCACTCCGCCGCCTATGCTTTGGTTTCCTACCAGACCCTGTGGCTGAAAGCGCACTATCCGGCCGAGTTTATGGCGGCGGTAATGACTGCCGATATGGACAACACCGAGAAAGTGGTCGGGCTGGTGGATGAGTGCTGGCGCATGGGGCTGAAGATCCTGCCGCCGGACATTAACTCCGGGCTCTACCACTTCCACGTCAACGACGACGGTGAGATCGTCTACGGTATCGGCGCGATCAAAGGCGTGGGCGAAGGGCCGATCGAAGCGATTATCGAAGCGCGTAACAACGGCGGTTACTTCCGCGAGCTGTTCGATCTCTGTGCGCGTACCGATATCAAAAAGCTCAATCGCCGGGTGCTAGAAAAGCTGATTATGTCCGGGGCGTTCGACCGCCTTGGCCCGCATCGTGCGGCGCTGATGAACTCGCTGGGCGATGCGCTGAAAGCGGCCGATCAGCACGCGAAAGCGGAAGCGATCGGCCAGGCAGATATGTTCGGCGTGCTGGCGGAAGAGCCGGAGCAGATCGAGCAATCCTACGCCAGCTGCCAGCCGTGGCCGGAGCAGGTTCAGCTTGAGGGCGAGCGGGAGACGTTGGGGCTTTACCTGACGGGACACCCGATCAACCAGTATTTAAAAGAGATAGAGCGCTATGTCGGAGGCTACAGGCTGAAAGACATGCATCCGACCGAACGTGGGAAGGTCACCACGGCGGCCGGGCTCGTCATTGCTGCGCGGGTTATGGTCACCAAGCGCGGCAATCGTATCGGCATCTGTACGTTGGATGACCGTTCCGGGCGTCTTGAAGTGATGTTGTTCACTGACGCGCTGGATAAATACCAGCAGTTGCTGGAAAAAGACCGCATACTCATCGTCAGCGGACAGGTCAGCTTTGATGACTTCAGCGGTGGGCTTAAAATGACCGCCCGTGAAGTCATGGACATTGACGAGGCCCGTGAAAAATATGCCCGCGGGCTTGCTATATCGCTGACGGACAGGCAAATTGATGACCAGCTTTTAAACCGACTCCGTCAGTCTCTGGAACCCCACCGTTCGGGAACCATTCCAGTACATCTCTATTACCAGAGGGCGGATGCGCGCGCGCGGTTACGCTTCGGCGCAACCTGGCGTGTCTCTCCGAGCGATCGTTTACTTAACGATCTGCGTGGCCTCATTGGTTCGGAGCAGGTGGAACTGGAGTTTGACTAATACAGGAATACTATGAGTCTGAATTTCCTTGATTTCGAACAGCCGATTGCTGAGCTGGAAGCGAAAATCGATTCTCTGACCGCCGTTGGCCGTCAGGATGAAAAACTGGATATTAACATCGACGAAGAGGTGCATCGTCTACGTGAAAAGAGCGTAGAGCTGACACGTAAAATCTTTGCCGATCTCGGTGCCTGGCAGGTTGCACAGTTAGCCCGCCATCCGCTGCGTCCATACACCCTGGATTATGTTCGCCTGGCGTTCGACGAATTTGACGAGCTGGCCGGCGACCGCGCCTATGCTGACGATAAAGCTATCGTTGGCGGCATCGCGCGTCTGGATGGTCGCCCGGTGATGATCATTGGTCATCAAAAAGGCCGTGAAACGAAAGAGAAGATTCGCCGTAACTTCGGTATGCCAGCGCCGGAAGGGTATCGTAAAGCGCTGCGTCTGATGGAGATGGCGGAACGCTTTAACATGCCGATCATCACCTTCATCGACACGCCGGGTGCGTATCCGGGCGTGGGCGCGGAAGAGCGCGGCCAGTCTGAAGCGATTGCCCGCAACCTGCGTGAAATGTCTCGCCTGAGCGTGCCGGTTATCTGCACCGTGATTGGCGAAGGCGGCTCCGGCGGCGCGCTGGCCATTGGCGTTGGCGACAAGGTCAATATGCTGCAGTACAGCACCTACTCGGTGATCTCCCCGGAAGGTTGCGCCTCGATCCTGTGGAAAAGCGCGGACAAAGCACCGCTGGCGGCCGATGCAATGGGCATCATCGCACCGCGTCTGAAAGAGCTGAAACTGATCGACTCTATCATTCCGGAACCGCTGGGTGGCGCGCACCGCAACCCGGAAGCGATTGCCGCTTCGCTGAAAGCGCAGCTGCTGGCAGATCTCGCCGATCTGGAAGGGCTGAGCAAAGACGATCTGCGCAACCGCCGTTACCAGCGTCTGATGAGCTACGGCTACGCCTGATAGCGAAACGCTGTGTAAAGCGCGATAATGAGCCGCACCCTGGGTGCGGCTTTTTTTATACCTGCTGTTTACCTCAACTATGCTTAGCTAAGGTTTTTAACGGAGGTAGTTGTGAATATTATTGCCATCATGGGACCCCATGGCGTTTTCTACAAAGATGAGCCGATTAAGGAGCTGGAACAGGCCTTACAGGCACAGGGCTTTCAGATCATCTGGCCGAGAAACAGCACCGACTTACTGAAATTTATCGAACACAACCCCCGCATCTGCGGCGTGATCTTTGACTGGGACGAGTACAACCTCGACCTGTGCTGCGAGATCAACCAGCTTAACGAATACCTCCCGCTCTACGGTTTTATCAATACTCACTCGACGATGGATGTCAGCGCCCAGGATATGCGTATGGCGCTGTGGTTCTTCGAATATGCGCTGAGCGTGGCGGATGATATTGCGACGCGCATCGCGCAATACACCAAAGAGTACCTGGAAAACATTACGCCGCCCTTTACCCGGGCGCTGTTTACCTACGTTAAAGAGGGGAAGTACACCTTCTGTACGCCAGGGCATATGGCGGGCACCGCTTATCAGAAAAGCCCGGTCGGCTGTCTCTTCTATGACTTCTTCGGCGGCAATACGCTGAAAGCGGATGTCTCGATCTCGGTGACGGAGCTCGGATCGCTGCTCGATCACACCGGCCCGCATCTTGAGGCGGAGGAGTATATCGCTCGTACCTTTGGTGCCGAGCAGAGCTATATGGTGACGAACGGCACCTCCACCTCAAATAAGATTGTCGGCATGTACGCCGCACCAACCGGCAGCACGCTGCTTATTGACCGTAACTGCCACAAATCCCTGGCTCACCTGCTGATGATGAGCGATGTCACGCCGCTGTGGCTGAAACCGGGACGCAACGCGCTGGGCATTCTTGGCGGTATTCCGCGCCGTGAATTTACCTCAGCCAGCATTGAGCAGAAGATCGTTGCCACGCCGGGCGCAAGCTGGCCGGTGCATGCGGTGATCACCAACTCCACCTATGATGGCCTGCTCTACAACACCGACTGGATCAAGAAGACACTGGATGTGCCGTCGATTCATTTCGACTCCGCCTGGGTTCCCTATACCAACTTCCACCCGATCTACGCCGGGAAAAGCGGTATGAGCGGCGAGCGTGTGCCGGGAAAAGTCTTCTATGAAACTCAGTCGACGCACAAAATGTTGGCCGCCTTCTCGCAGGCGTCGCTGATTCATATCAAAGGTGAATATGACGAAGATGCTTTTAACGAAGCCTTTATGATGCATACCACCACCTCGCCAAGTTACCCGCTGGTTGCCTCGATCGAAACGGCGGCGGCGATGCTGCGCGGCAACCCCGGCAAGCGGCTGATTAACCGCTCCGTGGAGCGCGCGCTACACTTCCGCAAAGAGGTCCAGCGGCTGAAAGAGGAGGCCGATGGCTGGTTCTTTGATATCTGGCAACCGGAAGAGATTGATGAAGCGGAGTGCTGGCCGGTAGCGCCCGGTGCGGATTGGCACGGTTTTCGCGAAGCTGACGAGGATCATATGTTCCTCGATCCGGTGAAGGTAACGATCCTGACGCCGGGTATGGATGAGGTCGGCAATATGGGCGACGAAGGGATCCCGGCAGCGCTGGTGGCGAAGTTCCTCGATGAGCGCGGCGTAGTGGTGGAGAAAACCGGGCCCTATAACCTGCTGTTTCTCTTCAGTATCGGCATTGATAAAACGCGGGCGATGGGCCTGCTGCGCGGCCTGATGGAGTTTAAGCGCGCCTACGATCTCAACCTGCGGGTGCGCAATATGCTGCCGGATCTCTACGCAGAAGATCCCGACTTCTACCGCAATATGCGCATTCAGGATCTGGCGCAGGGGATCCATAAGCTGATCCGCCAGCACGATCTGCCGCGCCTGATGTTGCAGGCCTTCGACGTGTTGCCGGAGATGAAACTAACGCCACATCAGGCGTGGCAGCGACAGGTGCGTGGCGATGTTGAAACGGTGGCGCTGGAAGCGCTCATCGGCCGTGTTTCCGCCAATATGATCCTGCCTTATCCGCCGGGCGTGCCGCTGGTGATGCCGGGCGAGATGATCACCGAGCAGAGCCGGGCAGTGCTCGATTTCCTGCTGATGCTCTGTGCCATTGGCCGCCACTATCCGGGATTCGAAACGGATATTCACGGTGCAAAACGGGACGAAGAGGGGTGTTATTACGTCAGAGTCCTAAAAACGCGCTGAATGGTTGCGGGCGTTTCGCGGCGGGCGTAACGTTCTGGCATCAAAAAAAGGAGAGATTATGCTGGGTTTAAAACAGGTTCACCATATCGCCATCATTGCGACGGATTATGCGAAGAGCAAAGCCTTCTACTGCGACATCCTCGGTTTTACGCTGCTCAGTGAAGTCTATCGCGAAGCGCGCGACTCATGGAAAGGCGATCTGGCGCTTAACGGGCAGTACGTTATCGAGCTTTTCTCCTTTCCGTTCCCGCCCGCGCGCCCCAGCCGGCCGGAAGCCTGCGGGCTACGCCACCTGGCGTTCAGCGTCGATGATATTGACCAGGCAGTTGCCCATCTCACTGCCCAGGGCGTGGCGTGTGAAGAGATTCGCATCGACCCCTGCACCGATAAACGCTTCACCTTTTTTAACGATCCCGACGGCCTGCCGCTGGAGCTTTACCAGCAGTAAGGCTTGCCACTTCTGTGAATGCCCGGTAACGTGCCGGGCATTGTTCCCGTGTTAACACTCACTATGACCACGCCACTGCTTCTCTCGTTGCCAACCGAATCACGCCAGTTTCTGGTGGCGTTCAGCGGCGGGCTCGACTCCACCGTTTTGCTGCATCAACTGTGGCTCTGGCGTGAAGATCGCCCCGATGTGCAGCTGCGCGCAATTCATGTGCATCACGGTTTAAGCCCGAATGCCGATCGCTGGGCAGCGCACTGCGAGTCACTGTGTGAACGCTGGCAGATCCCGCTATCAACCGTTCGCGTCGCGCTGGTGGATGAAGGGAAGGGGATTGAGGCGCAGGCGCGTACCGCCCGCTATCAGGCATTTCGCGAAGCCCTGCTGCCGGGTGAGGTGCTTGTCACCGCGCAGCATCTTGACGATCAAGCTGAAACGGTGCTCTTAGCGCTTAAACGCGGTAGCGGGCCTGCCGGGCTGGCTGCGATGCCGCAGAGCCTGCCGTTTGGCGATACGCAGCTGATCCGCCCGTTGCTCAACCAGAGCCGGGCGTCCCTTGAGCAGTGGGCGCGCGATCATCATCTCAGCTGGATCGAGGATGAGAGCAACGCCGACACACGCTTCGATCGCAACTTCCTGCGCCAGGCAATTCTTCCTCTGTTAAATGCCCGCTGGCCGCACTTTGCCGACGCGGCAGCGCGCAGTGCCGCGCTGTGCGGTGAACAGGAACAGTTACTTGATGAACTGCTGGCGGAGTCGTTATCAACCGTCACCACCGCAGAGGGGGCGCTGACGATTGCACCTCTCACCGCTTACAGCGATGCGCGGCGGCGGGCGCTTTTACGCCGCTGGCTGGCGCAGCGTGGGTCGATGATGCCTTCGCGGGCGATGCTCGATCGCCTGTGGCAAGAGGCGGCGCTCGCCCGGGAAGATGCGGTTCCGTGCCTGCGCGTTGGTGATGATGAGGTGCGGCGCTATCAGGGGTGTTTATGGTGGGTGAAACGCACCGCGCATCCGCGTGATGCCGAGCTTGCATGGCCTGCGCCTTTCGCCGCGCTCACTTTGCCGCAGGGATTGGGAGCTTTGTCGTTGCTCTCCGGCGGTGAGTTACGCGCACCCGCTGTCGATGAAGCGGTTTCAGTGCGCTTTCAGGCGTCCGGCCTGATCCACATTGTGGGTCGGCACGGCGGGCGCAAGCTGAAAAAAATCTGGCAGGAGCTGGGCGTTCCCCCATGGCAGCGCGATGCTACGCCGCTGCTCTTTTATGGCGATACGCTGATTGCGGCGGCCGATCGGTTTGTAACGCAGGAAGGGATAAAAGAGGCAGGGCAGACGGGCGTGCGTCTGGTGTGGCAAAGATAGCGGGCAGCGATGCTGCCCGCACTGTTCAGGACTCGCTCACCACTACGGTGCCGATTTCGGGATGGCTGAAGCTGGCGATTCTGTCCAGACGCAGTTCTCGGGTCTCCCCGGCGGCGTCAATCACCAGATACTCAACGTTTTTACGTAACAGCAGATCGTTCGCTTTGGCGCTGAGTACCTCGCCATCTTTCATTTCCAGCTTCAATAAAAGATGATGCTGGCAGGCGAGTTCAAGATTGTCATAATCATCACAATTGATGGGTTGATAGGCATCATTTATTGACATAATCGCTCACCAGTAAGTTCGCGGCAGCATAAGCTGCCTTATCCCTGACCGACTCTGAAAGGGTGTCATCCGACGCCATTTCATTCAAGACCTTCAATACGCACCCCAGCGCGTCCGGGATATACCCTACATCTCCGCTGGCGATTTCCGCATAACGTTTGCGCACTAGCTCACAATAATTATCCACATCACCTCCTGCCAGTCTCCCGGCTTTACTGTGAGATAACACTAAGCCTACGAAGTTAACCTCTGTTTAGCAAGGTGACTATACCATAGCTTGTTTACCATTATCAGAGTGATGAATAACGCTCGCGGCAAGAGATAACAGCGCTTTATGCTTATTTTCGCTACAATGGCGGCCATTTTATGAAGGAGGATGTAATGGCGTTAAAAGCGACAATTTATAAGGCGACGGTGAATGTAGCCGACATGGATCGGAACCAGTTTTTAGATGCCGCCCTGACGCTGGCCCGTCATCCTTCAGAAACGCAGGAGCGCATGATGCTGCGCCTGCTGGCCTGGATAAAGTATGCCGACGAGCGGCTGCAGTTTACGCGTGGGCTGAGCGCTGATGATGAGCCGGAAGCGTGGCTGCGCAATGACTACCTCGGGATCGATCTGTGGATTGAGCTTGGCCTACCCGATGAAAAGCGGCTGAAGAAGGCGTGCAACCAAGCAAAAGAGGTGGCGCTCTTTACCTATAACTCACGGGCGGCGAATATCTGGTGGCAGCAAAACCAGGCGCGCTGCGCAACCTTCAGCAATTTAAGTATCTGGTATCTGGATGACGCACAGCTGGCAGCGCTCAGCGCATTTGCCGACGATCGCACCATGAATCTGCAGGCGACGCTGCAGGATGGCGCAATCTGGCTCTCTGATGCCACGCAAAATGTGGAGTTCCATTTTGAAACCTGGCAGCAACCATGATTGAGATCTCCCGCTCCGTCTCCCTGCCTGAGGATGAGCTGGATATCACCGCCGTGCGCTCGCAGGGCGCGGGCGGGCAGCACGTCAACAAAAGCTCAACCGCTATTCATCTGCGTTTTGACATTCGCGCCTCCAGCCTGCCAGAGTATTACAAGGCGCGCCTGCTGGAGGTGTCGCACCATTTGATAAGCCAGGATGGCTGGATCGTCATCAAAGCGCAGGAGTATCGCAGCCAGGAGATGAATCGCGAAGCGGCGATAGCCCGCCTGGTGGCGTTGATTAAAGAGTTAACCGTAGTGCAGAAAAGCCGCCGGGCCACGCGCCCGACCCGCGCCTCGAAAGAGCGGCGGTTATCGACGAAATCACAAAAGTCGACGGTCAAATCTCTGCGCGGCAAAGTCCGTCGCCATGACGGCGGATAAACAGAAAGAGAACGAGCATAAGGAAACGAGTGTGAACAGAGCGATTTTAGCCGTTGCGGCAGGGTGTACCCTCTTTGCCCTTTTCGGCTGTAATAACCGTAACGAGACAGAGATGGTGCAGCCGACCCAGGTCGAAGAGCTGAAACCGATGCAGCAGAGCTGGCGCGGTGTGTTGCCCTGCGCGGATTGTGAAGGTATTGAAACCTCGCTGTTTCTGCAAAAAGATGGCAGTTGGGTAATGAACCAGCGTTACCAGGGCGGGAAAGCGCCATCGGTATTCGGCACCTATGGCAACTGGGCGCGCACGGCGGATAAATTAGTCCTTACCGATAGCCAGGGCGACAAAACCTATTTCCGTGCGAAGGGGGAAGCGCTGGAGATGCTGGATCAGGAGGGTAACCCGATTGAATCGTCGCTCAACTACACCCTGCAGCCGGTAGAAGCGCCACTGCCAACCACGCCAATGGCGATGCGCGGCATGTATAAATATATGGCGGATGCGGCGGTCTTTACCGATTGCGCGACCGGAAAAGAGGTGGCGGTCGCCAGCAACGCGCAGCTTGAGCGTGATTATGCGGCGGCGCGCGGCACGGAGCTGAAACCGATTCTGCTGGTGGTGGAGGGGCATTTTGCGCTGGAGCCGAACCCGGATACCGGTGCGGCGCAGAAAGTGCTGGTGACCAATAACAAAGGCAAATTCAGCGCGGATAAAGGCTGCGATGAGTAGTCTCTGACAGCATAAAAAAAGCCCCGTTTAACGGGGCTTTTTTATTGGCTTAGCCTTTGATGGCTTTTACCAGGTAATCCAGCACATCGCCGGTTTTGATCATCTGCTTCTCGCCGCTGCGACGATATTTGTATTCGATATCGTCATTGTCGAGGTTGCGATCGCCGATCACCACGGTGTGCGGAATACCGATCAGTTCCATATCAGCAAACATCACGCCCGGGCGCTCTTTACGATCGTCCATCAGCACTTCAATACCCTGCGCACGCAGATCGGCATAGAGTTTTTCTGCCAGCTCCTGCACACGGTAGGACTTGTGCATATTCATCGGCAGAATGGCAACCTGGAACGGAGCAATTGCATCCGGCCAGATGATGCCGCGATCGTCGTGGTTCTGCTCAATGGCAGCCGCGACAACGCGCGTCACGCCGATACCGTAGCAGCCCATGGTCAGGATCTGGTTGCGGCCATCTTCACCCTGTACGGCGGCGTTCAGCGCCTCAGAGTATTTGGTGCCGAGCTGGAAGATATGACCCACTTCGATACCGCGTTTGATCAGTAGGGTGCCTTTGCCATCCGGGCTTGGATCGCCTGCTACCACGTTGCGGATATCCGCCACTTCCGGCGTTGCCACGTCGCGATCCCAGTTGATGCCAAAGTAGTGTTTGCCATCGATGTTCGCGCCCGCAGAGAAGTCGCTCATGGCGGCAACGGTACGGTCAATCACTACCGGGGTCGGCAGGTTAACCGGGCCGAGCGAACCCGGGCCGGCGTTGACCAGCGCGCGGATCTCTTCTTCGGTGGCGAAGGTCAGCGGGCTGGCAACCTGCGGCAGTTTTTCCGCTTTCACTTCGTTCAGCTCGTGATCGCCACGCACCAGCAGCGCAATCAGCGGCGCGCTGGCACCCTCTTCGGCTTTCACCAGCAGGGTTTTAACGGTCTTCTCAATCGGCAGGTTGAACTGATCAACCAGCTCGGCGATGGTCTTCGCATTTGGCGTATCGACCAGCGTCATCTCCTGCGTGGCAGCCGCGCGCGGCGCTTTCGGTGCCAGCGCTTCGGCAAACTCAATGTTGGCTGCGAAATCGGAGGAGTCAGAGAAGATCACATCATCTTCGCCGCTCTGCGCCAGCACCTGGAACTCGTGGGATGCGCTACCGCCGATGGAGCCGGTGTCTGCCTGCACCGCGCGGAAATCGAGGTCCATGCGGCTGAAGATTTTGCTGTACGCGGCGTACATCGCGTCATAGGTCTCTTGCAGCGACTCCTGAGAGGTATGGAAAGAGTAAGCATCTTTCATCAGGAACTCGCGCGAGCGCATCACGCCGAAACGCGGGCGCACTTCATCGCGGAACTTGGTCTGGATCTGGAAGAAGTTCAGCGGCAGCTGTTTGTAGGAGTTCAGCTCGTTGCGGATTAGATCGGTGATCACCTCTTCGTGGGTCGGGCCGAGCACGAACGGGCGCTCGCCGCGATCGACAAAACGCAGCAGTTCCGGACCGTACTGCTCCCAGCGACCGCTCTCTTGCCACAGGTCGGCTGGCTGCACGACCGGCATGGACACCTCAATCGCACCGGCGTTGTTCATCTCTTCACGCACGATGTTTTCGACTTTTTTCAGGACGCGCAGACCGGTCGGCAACCAGGTGTACAACCCGGAGGCCAGTTTGCGGATCATCCCGGCGCGCAGCATCAGCTGGTGGCTGATCACTTCGGCGTCGGCAGGCGTCTCTTTCAGAGTAGAGAGCAAGTATTGGCTAGTACGCATGTTGTTACGGTTCCATTTGGACAATTGGAGCAGGCCGGAGGCGGCCCGACACAAAAAAGTGGTTTAGTTTATCAGCCCGGCAGAGATGCCAAAAGAGAGGGACTCAAAATTAGCGTGGTTCAAGGGCAAACACTTCAAAACCGCCGTCGACAACGCGCCAGCGGACATTTACATCATGCAGCCAGACGGCATAGGTTTTCCCCGGCTCCTCCTCTTTGCGGTAGGCCGGGCGCGGATCCTGCGACAGCACCTCCTGCACAAATGCGGCAAAGTGCGGAAAGCGTTTCTCCAGCAGGGCGAGCGACGGTGCAAGCTCAGGTGCAAAGGTTACGGCGACAGTCGCGGCGGGGGCGTGCTGCGCATAGCTTGCCTGCGCGTCGGGCAACGCTTCTGCAAAGGGGAGGTAGGGTTTGATATCAACCACCGGCGTGCCATCGACCAGGTCAAGACTACCGAGTTGCAGGATCACCTGATCTTTATGGCAGCGGATGCCCTTCAGCTCGACCAGCGACATACCGATCGGGTTGGGGCGAAACGTCGAGCGGGTGGCAAACACGCCCATGCGGGCATTGCCGCCGAGGCGCGGAGGCCGCACCGTTGGGCGCCAGCCGCCTTCCATCGTCTGATGAAAAACAAACAGCACCCACAGGTGGCTGAACGCCTCCAGGCCGCGAACCGCATCGGGCTGGTTGTAGGGCGCCAGCAAGTGAAGTTCGCCACCGCCGTGTTTCACCAGGCCAGGCTGGCGCGGGACAGCGAACTTCTCTTTGTAGGGTGAGCGAATAACGCCGATTTGCTCGAAAGCAAAATGACTCATTTGGCCGAGATATTCAGGGCTGAGCCGACACAGAGCGCCTGGCGGTAGCAGCCTGGCGTGCCGCTGGTGACTTCGCAGTTATGCAGCAGGACGGCATTCGCTTTGGCTTTTTTCGAGGCGTTGATCTGCAGGCGTTTACGGGCGGTAGGGATGTTCGGCGGTGAGTCCTGGTTGCTGGCCTGGCATGATTCGCCGGTCACTTCACCGAGATCGCGGAACGGCTTGCCGACCAGCTCTTCTGCGTTGGTAATGATGCGAACGGGAGCGGCGCGTGCGACTTTCGCTTTTTGCGGCTCTGCTTTGGGTTCCGCTGCGCTGTTCTGCACGGGTTCGACAGGTGATCTGCTTAGCAACGAACAGCCGCTCAGCATGAGTGCTAATAGACAGATCGGGAAAGCACGCATAAAAGTATCCTCACAAAAATTTTCTTAACGCCGTATTGAAACAAGGGCGTGCCCAAATGACAAGGCGGGCTTTCGCCCGCCCTGAATGATATTACAGACTGATGAGATTACCAGCCTTTCACCGCGCCGCCGTTAAAGACTTTGTTGGCGGCCTCGCTGACTTCGTCAGAGTGGAACGCCTGCACAAATTTCTTCACGTTTTCCGCGTCTTTATTATCTTCACGCGCGACGATCAGGTTTACGTACGGGGAGTTTTTGTCTTCAACAAAGATGCCGTCTTTTTCCGGGGTCAGGCCAATCTGGCTGGCATAAGTGGTGTTGATCACCGCCAGCGCAATCTGCGCATCGTCCAGTGAGCGCGGCAGTTGCGGGGCTTCCAGCTCAACAATCTTCAGGTTTTTCGGGTTTTCAGTAACGTCCAGCACCGTCGGCATCAGGCCAACGCCATCTTTCAGTTTGATCAGACCCTCTTTCTGCAGCAGCAGCAGGGCACGGCCAAGGTTGGTCGGATCGTTAGGAACGGCAACCTGAGAACCATCCTGCAGTTCAGAGATCGCTTTGATTTTTTTCGAGTAGCCAGCGATAGGGTAGACAAAGCTGTTGCCGACCGGCACCAGTTTGAAGCCGCGGTCTTTGATCTGCTGATCGAGATACGGTTTATGCTGGAAGGCGTTAACGTCGATATCGCCTTTGCTCAGTGCTTCGTTCGGCAGCACGTAGTCGTTAAAGGTGACCAGCTCAACATCGAGGCCATACTTCTCTTTTGCTACTTTCTGCGCCACTTCCGCAACTTGCTGCTCAGCACCAACAATCACACCGACTTTGATGTGATTCGGATCTTTTTCATCCGGGCCGCAGCCGACCAGCGCCAGAGAGCCGATCAGCGCGCCAACGGCGGCAAAGGTCTTGAAGTTAAAAGCCATCAGTTATTCCTTACTGTCAGAGTCGTTATGTTGTGTAACGTTATTTGTGCGTCACAGCCTGGACGATACGATCGCCCGCGAATTGAATTAAGTAAACCAAAACCACAAGCAATACTAAAACCGTGTTCATTACTAATGGGTTATAGGTGACATAGCCGTACTGAATACCTAACTGGCCAAGACCGCCCGCGCCCACGGCACCGCCCATCGCCGAGTAACCGACCAGCGTGATAAGGGTAATGGTTGCAGCATTGATCAGCCCCGGCAGTGCTTCCGGCAGCAATACTTTACGGATGATCTGCATCGGCGTAGCACCCATTGCGCGAGACGCTTCAATCAGACCTGCCGGCAGTTCAAGCAGGGCATTCTCCACCATACGGGCGATAAACGGCGCTGCGCCAACAGTCAGCGGCACGATCACCGCGTAAAGGCCAATCGATGTGCCAACGATAACGCGGGTAAAGGGGATCATCCACACCAGCAGAATAATGAAGGGGATGGAGCGGAAGATATTCACCAGCGCGGAGATCACGCGATAGAGACCTGGGTTCTGCATAATCTGGCCGGGACGGGTAACGTAAAGCAGTACCCCGAACGGCAGACCGACGGCAAAACCGAGCAGGCCGGAGGCAAAGGTCATAAACAACGTTTCCCAGATGCTGCGGGCGAAGAGCCAAATCATTGCCTCAGACATAACCGAGTACCTCTACTTTTACATGGTGTTCTTGCAGCCAGGCAATGGCCGCCTGCGTATCCTGCGCGGTGCCGTGCATTTCGGTCAGCATAATGCCGAACTTCACGCCGCCAGCGTAATCCATCTGCGCGCTGATAATGTTGTTATTCACATTGAAACGACGGGCGGTTTCCGACAGCAGCGGCGCGTCGACCGACTGGCCGGTAAACTCCATGCGCAGCATCGGAACGCTGTCCGCCTGCGGCTCAGGCTGCAAACGCTGTAGATAGTCTTCCGGGATGTCCAGATGCAGCGTCGACTGAATAAACTGCTGTGCCAGCGGCGTTTTCGGATGGGAAAAGACTTCGCTGACTGTATCCTGCTCAATCAATTCGCCATTGCTGATCACCGCCACGCAGTCGCAGATGCGCTTCACCACGTCCATCTCATGGGTGATCAACAGAATGGTCAGTCCCAGGCGGCGGTTAATGTCTTTCAATAATTCAAGAATCGAGCGGGTGGTCGCCGGGTCAAGGGCGCTGGTGGCTTCATCGCACAGCAGCACTTTTGGGTTGCTGGCTAACGCACGGGCAATGGCGACACGCTGTTTCTGCCCGCCGGAGAGGTTGGTCGGGTAGCTGTCGTGCTTATCGCCGAGGCCGACCAGATCGAGCAGCTCTTTAACGCGGCGGTTAATCTCTTCGCGCGGGGTGTTATCCAGCTCCAGCGGCAGCGCCACGTTGCCGAACACCGTGCGGGAAGCGAGCAGGTTGAAGTGCTGGAAGATCATGCCGATTTGGCGGCGCGCTTTGGTTAATTCCGCTTCAGAGAGCTGGGTCAGATCCTGACCGTCGACCAGCACGCTACCTTGTGATGGGCGCTCAAGCAGGTTTACGCAGCGAATCAGCGTACTTTTCCCTGCGCCGGATGCGCCAATCACGCCATATATTTGGCCAGCAGGCACATGCAGACTGACGTTGTTTAACGCCTGAATTTTGCGGTTTCCCTGTTGGAACACCTTGGTGATATTCGAAAGTTTAATCATTAGATTATTTTTATCGTATAAGAGTGAGCCGTGGCATTTTGTTCTGCCGGTTACGGGAAATAGCCGTAAACAGAGCGGATGGTAAGGCTTCCAGACGTCTAAATCAATGTCGCGCTGTTATGATGAGCACTTTCCTGCGTAGCGAAACATGAGATACTACGGCGCAACACGGCCTTTATCAGGAGTAAACCTTTGGCAACTTTAGTACCCGCTATTTTTCTCGATCGTGACGGCACGATTAACATCGATCACGGCTATGTTCATGAGATCGATAACTTCGAGTTTATCGATGGCGTCATTGATGCCATGCGTGAATTAAAAGCGATGGGCTATGCGCTGGTGCTCGTCACCAATCAGTCTGGTATTGCGCGTGGCTTATATAGTGAAGCGCAATTTGAAACGCTGACCGAATGGATGGACTGGTCTCTTGCCGATCGCGATGTCGATTTTGATGGTATCTACTATTGCCCGCATCATCCTGAAGCGAGCGTAGAGGAGTATCGCCAGGAGTGCGATTGCCGTAAGCCGCAGCCGGGCATGCTGATCTCTGCGCGTGACTTCCTGAACATTGATATGGCCGCTTCTTATATAGTGGGCGACAAAATGGAAGATATGCAGGCAGGTGCGGCAGCGAACGTCGGCACGAAAGTGCTGGTGCGTACCGGTAAGCCAGTGACGCCAGAGGCGGAAAAAAGTGCAGATTGGGTGCTAAATAGCCTTGCGGAGCTGCCTGCAGCGATCAAAAAGCACCAAAAATAGCCGTTATGTTGAAAAGATGAGCGGTTGAAATAAAAATGCATTTTTCCGCTTGTCATTCCTCGTAGGCTCCCTATAATGCGCCTCCATCGACACGGCGCTAAGCAAACAACAGCTTGCAGCGACGTTAAGTCGGAAGAGAAAAAATCCTGAAATTCAGGGTTGACTCTGAAAGAGGAAAGCGTAATATACGCCACCTCGCGACAGAGCGCTGAAGCGCGTCGCAACTGCTCTTTAACAATTTATCAGACAATCTGTGTGGGCACTCAGGTGACATGGATTCTTAACGTCCTCGGACGATAAATGAATACCAAGTCTCACGGGTGAACACGTAATTCATTACGGTTTAATTCGATGAGCATCAAACTTTAAATTGAAGAGTTTGATCATGGCTCAGATTGAACGCTGGCGGCAGGCCTAACACATGCAAGTCGAACGGTAACAGGAAGCAGCTTGCTGCTTTGCTGACGAGTGGCGGACGGGTGAGTAATGTCTGGGAAACTGCCTGATGGAGGGGGATAACTACTGGAAACGGTAGCTAATACCGCATAATGTCGCAAGACCAAAGAGGGGGACCTTCGGGCCTCTTGCCATCAGATGTGCCCAGATGGGATTAGCTAGTAGGTGGGGTAACGGCTCACCTAGGCGACGATCCCTAGCTGGTCTGAGAGGA